>JAUMWI010000048.1 GCA_030529725.1 Eubacteriales bacterium
GTGGCACAACATATTCAAAGAACCCGTCTATTTTATAATCGGTCTTATAACTCATTTTAAGTGTGTAGGCTACAGCATATAAAATGCTTATAGCTTGCTGATATGCTCCACCTTCTTCATTTGGATTACCTTTTCCTCTTACCGCAATATAATTTGCCTTTGGAACAGTAACTATCTCTGGTTTGTTCTTTGGCATATAGAACTCTTTATATTCTTTCTTAAAATCAAATGCCATTTACATTTCTCCTTCACAGCAAAATAGGAATTTTATATCATCCCTACAAACTGGAATTTAATGCTTGATCATCGAACTGGAAATGATAGTATGCCAACTTATTCCCTAAGTGCTCTTTCATTTTCAAGAGCCTCTTTCTTGCCGTGTATACGCCCCAAGCCATACATAAGAAGTGTTGCGCAAAGAAGGTTTACCCAGCCTATTCGGACAGATGGATTGAAAGAATTAATAAGTCCTATGATCAGGTTTGCACAACCGATAACAGCGAGCATTCTGCTGATCTTGTTAAGGTGTGTTATCTTGGAATCTATATCAGAAAATATGTCGAAAGGTCCAAGCTCGCTCTTTCTTCTGAAATAAACCCAGGCAAAGAGCCTTCCGGCAACTTCGGCACCAGTATCGTGCATGAACTCTATATATCTTTCATCGTGTTGATGCAGTTCCAGACGAATGATATATTCGCCGGGCTGAGTTCTTTCAAACACATATTTGCAGAATCCGACTTCACATAACGCCCATCCGTCCATAGCCATTTCGTTAAGCCAGCGCTCTTCTTTTTCGAAATCCCATACCCACAGCCATTTATGTACTGTTTTTCTTTCTGCCATTACTGTTGCCCTCCTGTAACCAATTCCCCGTTTTTTACCAGTTCTTTTAATCTTTCGATTTCTCCTAATAGAACCTTAAGCCCCTTGTCCGTAAGCTTGTATCTTTTTTGTCTGCTTCCGTCTTCTATGGGAAGCTGGACTATCCATCCCTTATCCAACATACTGTTAAGTGCGCCATATAACGTACCTGCAGCAAGCCTTAGCCTGCCCTCCGATAATTCTTCTGTCTGCTGCATAATACCGTATCCATGCTGCGGTTTATACAAAGACAGCAATATGTAATACGTAGATTCGGTAAGCACAATACTTTCGTTCATATCCCCACTCCTTTCAACTGCCGACATATCGTGCACCGATATATCGTGGCTAGAGTATATCGCGTGTCGATATAGTTGTCAATAGTATTTTCATTTTATTTGCAGAAATAATTGTACGGCTGTCGCCTTTCACTTTGTTCTGATCGTATATCAATAAATATGAGCAACAAAAAATCGCTTCAATCGAATGAAGCGAAGCGATTATTGTTTATTCAGAAATTGCGATGGAGCATCAAATTATAATTTATCTCTCCGTTTTTGCATTGGTTGTTTCTATAAAGTCGCGGATAATAGCGTTGACTTTATCCGGCTGATCATCGTTTGCATTATGCGCAGCCCCCTGAATCATGATGAGTGGGAACCCGGTACGCTGCTCCCAGCTCTCGTTATAGGCAGCAACCTTTCCGACCTTATCTTTGTCTCCAAGCAACAGAATGCTTTTACACGAAATATTCATATTTTTATTCTCAGGTATGAAGGCCGCCTCCCCGATATACATCAGGTGGCATAGTTCATTCTTTGAGTAAGAAGCTATCATCGTGAGCATACGCTTCTGTGCATTCTTCGTTGCACCGCACATCTTCGCCATTGAAGACCTCAGTATTTTGTCTGGAAACAATTTGCACATCCACTCCAACTGAGTCAGCCAGAACAGATCTGATTTTGAATAGTAATATCCGAACGGAACGCTATCGATCGAAATGAAGCCAATTGCCTTGGTCGGATGTTGATCGATATAATACTGTGCTATCATTCCTCCGAGCGACTGTCCGATGAATATGGCTCTGCCTATTCCTTCAACTCCAAGAATACTATCCAGTTCATTGCATACATTGGCATAAGTAAATTCATCATATGGTCTCGACTTGCCATGGCACGGACAATCCCACACCAGTACTTTGAACTCATCTTTAAAGCATGAAATCTGAGTTTCGAACAGATGATGATCTGCCGTCAGGCCGGGCAGAAACACCAATGCAATATCGCTCTGGATTATATTAGTCCAGTAATATGTAATTCCATGCTCGGACGATACTGATTTCTCATGTAAGCCCTTCATAATTATCTCCGCAAAATTCAAATTTGTTACTCCTCTGAGTTTTCATCCTTAGTTTGGCTATTCCTATCCCTGCTGCGTATCAACCAAACTGAACCAAGACATAGATTTGCAGAACCTATGCAAAGCCACATAATGCCCGAACTGGAACTGGAACCACAAAACCAAATGATGGCGCAAATATAACATACAAAAGATGCGATATAGTAAATAATCGCTGTTTTCTTATTTTTATCCATCTTCAAATCTCCACATTAAATTTAAATTTGTTCTTCTATTAAGAATATAGCATATCCGTCAACTCTAACCCTTTTATATATTTTACTTTACTATTATCCACTTGATTCCTGTAAAGACTTTCATTCAATCTAAATGTATATTATTCAATGCTTTCAACTGGACACACTATAAAGAACTGGGATCTCTCAAAGCCCCAAAGCAAGAAATTCATCTTTTGAGTAAAGAAGATTCAATACCTCCAAAAGTGCATTGGTGCTTAAGTGCTCCGGAAGCTCTAATCGCTTTATCAGCTCCGCACGCTTTGCGCTGCTGCCGTCACCGATGAGCCCAAGCTCCATAAGGTCGGCTTTCGTGATGGGTTCCCCCCTGCTCCTGCCGGCTTCGCCTGCAAAGGTCGCGCCGGCACGGTGTAATGCGTCAAGCAAAATCTCCGGTTTCATCCCCTCGACGCCGAGCTTTCCCTCTTTGCCGCCGGTTTTCTTGCGCTTTTCTTTCCCGTAAATATCCGGCGCATAGGCTTGCAGCACCCGTCCATCCGCGATTGCACCTTTTAAGTGGTTGCGGATCACAAAGCCCGCGCCGTCCGGATCGGTAAAAAGAATGATCCCCTTTTCTTTTGCAAGTCTGCGCAGCAGTGACAGTTTCTGTGTGTTATTGAAAACGGAAAAGCCGCCCAGCTCGATGATTGTCGCGTCCACGACCTGGGAAAGTGTATTTTTATCATATCGTCCCTCGACAACAATAACCTCTTCTATATGCGGTTTCACGACTTCTCACTTCCTCTGTGCAAGCTGCATCAGCAACAGCTTAATCTCCCCTTCACTATCAATGCCCTTTTCGCTCTTCATGCGCCTGTCAAGCTTTTGGCAAAGTTTTAAGCTGTCAGCACACCACTCTCTTGTTGTCTTCTTCGCCGCGTCCAGCGCAAGTCTTGCCGGATAGTCCGAGCGCATTCCCCAGAGGTCCATCAGCCACAGTTTATCTTTGCCGCTGTCCAGTGCAAGCCGTGCCGTGTAGATTTTACGCACTTCCTTGCCGATGACAGAGAGGATCATAAACGGCTCTTCCTGCTTTTTGAGAAGCTGTCCCAAAAGCTCGCTCGCTCGGTTGTAATCCCCTTTGGTCACGGCGTTGGTCATGTCAAACACCACCGCATCAAGAATCGGATCCGCAACCGCATTGATGTCATCGATCGTGACCTGTCTGCCTTTGGCGTAGGAACCGATCTTCTCGATCTCCGGCACAAGTCCTGTCATCAGACATCCGCAGGTGAAAATCAGATGCTCTACCGTCTGCGCATCAATGTCCTTCCCAAGCGCACGGAAACGACGCATGATCCAGTTGATCAGATCGTTCTTATCCTGCGGCGCAAATTTGACCTCTGCTGCACTCCTGCCGATTGCCTCATACAGCTTTTTATAGGTCTTATTCGGCTTATACTCAATCTGATCGTATACAAACACCAAACAGCAGTATTCCGGAAAATCTTCTATCATCGCCAAAAGCGCTGTACGCTGATCATCGTTGAGTTTATAGAGGTCGCAGTCTGTTACTACCACAAGCGTGCGCTCCGCCATCATCGGCATTGCCTCCACTGCATCAGAGAGTTCCTGCACGGTAAGTCCTTTGCCGGTGAGCTTATGAAAGTTAAACTCCTCAAATCCCTCCGGAACAAGCTTCTTCTTTAGCTCCCCGAGATAGTATTCGCGCAGATAGCTCTCTTCCCCGTAAAAGATGTAAATTTGTCCGATGTTTCCCTCTTTTAAGGCGTCTTTCAGCTTTTGGTAGCCGCTGTTTTGTTGTTTTTTCTCTGCCATAGGTTTTCCTCAACTCACGGTAATGTGTATATTTCCCTGTAAATCCGTCCGATAAACGGAGATATTCTCATCACTAAGTCGGTACAGTGCCGCATCGGTCGGATGTCCGTAGCTGTTATCGCCCACGCTGATGACGGCAATCTCGGGCGTGACCGCTTTCAAAAGCTGCGTTCCTGTTGATTTCTTTGAGCCGTGATGTCCCACCATCAGCATCTCAATATCCGGCAGGTCATATCGCTCGATCAGCACTTCCTCGGTGTCGCAGTCCATATCCCCGGTCAGAAGCACATCGAAGGTGCCTGCCGTGCACAAAACGGTCAGTCCCTCCTCATTGGTACTGCCTCCTCCGAGCGGCGGATACACCGTCAGCTCCGCATCACCGAGGGTAAGCTCCTCCACCTGCGAAGCGTAGAGTACGTTGATGTGATGCTGCGTACAAAGCTGCAAAATCTTATCCTTCTGCGTCGTCTCGTCCTCAACATTCGGCAGCACCATCGTGTCAACGTCAATCTGCGTTAAGAGCTGGCGCACACCGTTGATATGGTCGGCGTGGTAGTGCGAGAGTACGAGATAGTCCAAATGCTCCTGCCCGATGCTCTGGAGATAGGCAGACGCGACCGAACCTGCGGAAATATAGGGATTGCTGCTGCCGCAGTCCACCATCGCGGTCTTGCCCTGCGAGTGGAGCACAACGCTTTGCCCCTGCCCCACATCCAGCACAACGACATGGAGCGAGCCGCCGGAATACGGCAGCGTGTTGAGAAGGATCGTCAGCGCAAGTGTCAAAACAGAAAGCGCAGAGGCAGCTGCATAGCGTCCAGTCCCCTTTTTGGCGAAATAGCACGCACTGAAGAGTGCATAAACATAGACAAGCCAGTATTTGAGAAAACTGTTGGCGAAAAAGATCGCATGATACGGTATTTTGCAAAGAAGCCTTGCTGCAGTCAGAATATACCACGCACCAATGTGCGGAATAAACGCAAGAGTACGCGCCAGCGGTGCAAACACGAAGCCGAGTGCCGTACACAAGAAGCCTGCCATAAAGGTCGCGCTTGCCGCCCACAGGCACAGGAGATTGCCGATCGGAGCGATGAGCGGCAGGATCCCGAAGTAATACGCGCAAAGCGGCACGGTAAACACCGATGCACCCACAGTGACGGCAAAGGAAGTCAAGATGGTTCTCCCTATGCGCCCACGCTCCGTACTGATTGCCGCGCACAGCTTCGGCGTGAGCCACAGAATACCTGCCATCGCTGCAAAGGAAAGCTGCAGTCCGATGGATGCAACTGTAAAGGGATTGGCAAGCAGAATGAGCATCAACGCAAGCGACAGTGAGGTTGGTGCATCACTTTCGCGCTCAAAAAGCGGCGCAAGCAGCACCATAATCAGCATCACGCAGGAGCGTACAACAGACGGTCTTGCCCCAACCATGAGCGCATAGAAGCACAGCAAAGGAATCGCAATCGCAGAGAGCAGTCTTCTACGGTGTGCGCCGACCAGAGCGGTCAGCAGGGAAATCAAAAACGCACAGTGCAGTCCCGAGACAGCGGTAATGTGATATAGGCCTGACTCGTTAAGATAGGTAAGCTCCTCCACGGAAAAATCTGACCTGTCGCCCAGCAAAAGGGAGCGAATAAATGGCTCTGTCCGAGTGGGGTACGTCTGCGCGATGACCTCTTGCGTGCGCCTTGCCATGCGCTGCGGAAAGAAGCGCCACGCGCTCTCTGCTTCGCAGAGATACTCCTCCGCACCGCGATTGTAGAGCAGAAGATACACGCCCCTGGACGTAAAGGTCGTGATCTCATTATCGTACACCTTCGCGCTGCTGTTAACAAAAACCGGAACCTTCAGCTTTGTGCCCGGCTCATGGGTAAGCAGTTCCTTCGTGCTATAGTATACCGCCTTGCCGTGTAGTCCGCGTTCCAGAATGCGAACCTCCGCCTTTGCACCGTGTTCCGTCTCCTGTGCATAATCGCACAGCTCCAGCGTCATTGTCTCGACGGTTCCGCAAAGCGCCTCGTTCGGCGATTGTACCAGCTCGGTATAGGCAGCGTTATATGCAAGCGCAATCGCAAGCGATGATAAAATTAGTACCGCACGCAGGCGCCTCTTCCCCCTGAGCACAAACCATGCCGCGACCGACAGCAGGCCAAAAACTGCCGCCAGCGAAAAAAGACATTGCTTCGGCAGAAAATATTGAGCCAAAAAAATCCCTGTCGAAAAGGCAAAGCAGACGGTTGCCAGCTTTCTCATTTTACCGAGGGATCATCGGTCCGTCCGAGCAGATAGTCCGTGCTGACACGGTAGTACTCGGCAAGCTTGATTACTGCCCAAACAGGAATCTCGCGCTGTCCCTTTTCATAACGCCAATAAACATTGCGGTTAAGATTGAGATATTCTGCAATTTCAATTTGAGACTTATCATGGTCAACGCGCAAATCTTCAAGCCGTTGGAAATGCATACAATCACCTCACATCTATGCTACCATTTGGTAACATTTTGTGAGGTATTCTTCACCCGTTCGGCTTCAAATAGTATAGCAGTTTTTTCCGACAATGCAAATCGTTTTTTCTCAGAAATACCTTACAAGCAGCGAAACGCACCAAGAAGAAAATGAAAATCGGGCAGGATTTTTACCTGCCCGATTTTCCCATTTATCATTTATTTAAATATTTCCTCGTTCTGACCGACAGAGCCGAATTACTCCGGCAGGATCGTAATGGTCAGCGAACAGGTCTTTTTCTGACTGCCGCACCTTACCGTCACCGTCACCTTTGCCGTGGTCTTTTTCGCAATAGTACCGGCGGCTGTGAAGGTTCCTTCTTCGATGTCCAGCGTACCGACGGCAGGCTTTGCCGTGGTGGTGTAGCTCACTTCGTACGCACCTTCGTCAGGCTCTTCGCCCTTCCATTCAATCTTGTAAAGCTCGTCCAGCGTGACCAGTTCGCCGGCAGAAATCGTCAGCAGGGTCTTATCCTTCGTCGCAGTCACCTTGTTCAGAACAGGCGTGACAGTCACTTCGCAGGTATCACAAACGTCATCACCGGATGCCGTTTTCGCGGTGATCGTGCAGGTACCGACAGCAACCGCTGTTACCTTACCCTTTTGATCGACCTTTGCAACGCCAGGATCGTCGCTTTCCCAAACAACAGTTTCCTTGCTGGTTTTCGGACCAAGTGTTGCCTTCAGTGTTGCCGTTTTGCCGCTGACAAGAGACAGCGTTTCGTTGTTTAAAGTCAAGCTTGTTGCCTTCACCGTGATGGTCAGGCTGCACTTTGCGCTCTTCTTGCTGTAGGCATCCTTGAAGGTCAGCGTTGCCTTTGTGCCGCAGTTTTCCCCAAGCTCTACACGGTAGGTAATCGTCGCGGTGCCATCAAAATTGTCTGCTACTTCTCCCACCTGAGCCACAGAAATCCCGCTGCCGGAGATTGCACAGTCAATGTCAAAATCAACGCCCTCACGATAAGGAGAAACCGTGAGCTCCAGCTCAGCTTCGCTGCCGCTGGTAACGGAAAGCTTCGTCTGGTCAAGGCTCATCTTGCTGATATACTCAATGACCTTGACCATGCAGTCAGCTTCCAGTCCGGAGTCGGTCTTTGCAGTAATGGTGCATACGCCGCCGCCAACAGCCTTGACCTTGCCATTTTTGTCAACTGTCGCAATGCCTCCATCACTGCTGCTCCATGTAACAGTTTCCTTGCTGGTTTTCGGGTTCAGTGTCGCCTTCAGCGTCGCCGTTTTGCCCTTTTGCAGCACGATTTCATCACTGCTCAAAGTGATACTCTGTGCCTTCACAACGATGGACAGCGTACACTTGGCAGATTTACCGCTGAGGGTATCTTTAATAGTCACAGAGGCGCTGGTTCCCGAATAATCATCCGGGACGGAAATGGTCACCGGAATCTTGCCGTCCTCCTGCGCATCACCGAAAATGGCGGTAATGCCGTCGGGTGCAGTATAGCCCAAGCTACAGCTCACGCCCTTGTTGGGTGTCGGGAGTACATACACGGTACCCTCACCGCCCGAAACCGCAGACAGCTTGCTGACCGACTTGCCATTTTCATCCACCAGCTTCAAAGAGGTGATGGGCTGCACGACGGTGATCCCATACGTTGCCGAAACCTTTCCGGAAGCAGAAGATGCCGTAATGATAACGGTGCCGCCTGCCTTTGCGGTTACCTTACCGTTCTGATCCACGGTGGCAACATTGACATTGGAGGAAGACCAGACCACGCCTTCAGTTGCATCTGCGGGAGTTCTTACTGCGGTAAGCTGTAGGGTTGCTTTGGGTACCAGTTCGGTCTGGTTGTCGGGTGCGGTAATTTTAAGGTCTGTAATGGGAGTGGCGCCCTTTGCGGGATTGGTATAGGCTTTGACACGAGCGGTCTGTCCGGATTTAGCCAAATCGGTATAGCTGCTGCCGGAATACTTGAAGGTGTGGTCATGGGAGGTGTCAGCGGTAAAACTGATCCAATCGCCGTTTGTATAAGACTTGTCAACATACACGGAGCCGCCATTCTGGAGCGTGATAACTACGGAGAAATATTCGCCCTTATTCAGAACGGGACCGTTGGGAATGGGAATGGTGTAATAGCCGGCGTAATCCGTGGTTCCGGTAACTGGTTCAGACAGCAGCTCCGTACCGGTTTTGACGGGATCGGCAGTCAGACTATCTACCTTGTATAGCTGAACAGAATACTTCACATTGGTGGATTCCAAGGCGATACCCACAGCGTCAATAGACTGTGCAGCATCGTCACCTTTGACCTGATAGGTTGCACCGATGTGAGAACCGGAACTTAAGGAAGTGCTTTTAACGCCATTGGAGCCGTCATACTGGTAGTTATACTTATAATTGTTGGCATCCTCGAACAGGAAAGCATAAGCGGTTCCGCTGCTCAGGAAGGATGCATCATAGTAGGACAGCCAAAAATAGCCTGCGCGGGTACCCATAGAGGGATTTGCATCGCCGTCAGTACCCCAGTCGGTGCCCCAGCTGTTTTTCACAAGCCAGGCGCCGTTGTATATGGGCTGATACAAGTCCCACCTGCCATTCACATAGAGGTAGGAATCGAAGTTATCAGCAGGATAGTTATCGTTCCAGCCGACGATGGATACGGCGTGGTTGGTGCTGGTTATGTTGGTAAAATGTGCAGCTGTATAGTAATTGTAGGCATCGTCGTCATGGAAGTAAGACATAGCAACTGCACCATAGTTTTGGATAGCCTGCTTGATGCAGTCGCGGCTGGTGCTGTTATTTTGGATGGGAATCTGGCGGACATTCTGCAGGTGGACTACGTCGTTGCTGTAAGCGAGGGAATCATTAAAACTGCTTGTGGCTTTGTTGTACGGCATGGTAGATTCCACAGCGCCGTTGGTCCAGCCGGCCAGCGCCCATTCGGTGAAAATATGGTTGCCGCCTTGATTTAAAATACTGTCGCTTAAATTTGTGGTTTTATCGCCCGTAGCATTGCCCAGAGGATCGACCTTATTGTGATAAAAGAAATAAATCAACTGCAGCTCGGACAGGTCCAGATTTTTGTTGGTGGCCTTCGTTCCCTTGAAGCTGCCGCCGGAAGTGATCAGCGATGCCTCTGCAGCGTTGGTTGCGCCGAAAGACCAGCAGGTACCATAAGGGTACTGGTCCTTAACAGGAGTGATCTTGCCGGCAGTTACGCTGCTGTAAGAAGTGGGCAGCGATGCCTTTGTCGCCGGGATTTCCTCGCCGGACGGGGACACCAGAAACTCGGGCATATCAACCGAGAAATCCACATCCCGATAGGTCAACGGATATCCCTCGGTGGAATACATAACGCCGTCGACAGCGGAATTGCTCTTCTCGGCAGGGACACCGTCCACAGGACGGATGAGGACATAATTTGCGTCGGATTCCGCAGGCATTCCCTCATTGAGGAAAACTTCCGTGGAAACCTCATCGGTCTCAACCTCTTCAGACGCAGCCAACGCACTGGCTGGCAAAAGCGTAAGAAGCATCAGAATTGCCAGATTCAAGCTGATCAATTTCTTCAACATACTCGATTCTCCCTCTACCATTTATTCTCTATGGATGCTGCAGAAATGACAATCCGACATTCGTCAAAAGCCCAGGACAGGTATCGACGGGAATTGACAGGAATTGACAAAAATAATTATATTATTGAAAAAAAATATGTCAATCGAAAACCGGAAAAATAATATAAGAAAGGCAGCACCGCATCGAAATACAGTGCTGCTTTTTTTGCAGATGCTTTTCTGCGAATTAGCCCGGGGGCCAGGTCATGTCGCGGCCGGAGAGCACATGGAAATGCAGATGCGGCACGCTCTGCCCTGCCTGCTCACCGATATTGGACACCACACGGTAGCTCTCAATATTCTTTTCCTTCGTCACCCTGGCAATCACCTCAAAAATGTGCGCAACGACGGCGCTGTTGCTCCCGTCAATGCCGGCAACAGAGGCAATGTGCTCCTTCGGGATCACAAGAAAATGCACAGGTGCCTGTGGGTCAATGTCGTAGAATGCGTAGCAGATCTCGTCTTCATAGACCTTGCTGCTCGGGATCTCACCGGCAGCGATGGCGCAGAACAGACAATCGTTTTTCATAGAGAACACTCCTTTCAGATAAATCGGTTCCTATCGGGATCGTACGCATAGCCAATGGCGATAAGCTTTGCGCAAAGCTCATCTTTCGGTGCATCCAGTGAATCGCACAGCTCATCAAGGCTCTCGTACTCGTCCCGCAGCTTGGTGTTGATGACGCTCAAAAGCATCACAGGGTCGCTCGGCAGCATCAGGAAAGCACCTTCTCGACAAACGGAGCCACGGCCCTGAGGGCATCGCCGACTTTGCTCTTGTCGCTGCCGCCGCCCATGGCAGAGTCGGGCTTGCCGCCGCCCTTGCCGCCGACAATGGGAGCGATCTCCTTGATGATGTCGCCTGCCTTTAT
>JAUMWI010000049.1 GCA_030529725.1 Eubacteriales bacterium
CAAAGTCAAGCGGCAAGGCGGTGGCGATCTTCTCGCTGGAAATGTCGAAGGAACAGCTTGTGACGCGCGTTTTGTCCAATCAGGCAACCGTCGAAAATCAGCGACTCATTACAGGCAACCTGCGCGAGACGGACTGGATCAGCATTGCCAACGCAGCAACGGTTCTGAGCGGACTGGATATCCGCATTGACGATAATCCGTTGCTGACGGTTGCGGATATGAATGCCAAATGCCGCCGGATCGAAAATCTCGGTCTGATCGTGATCGACTATTTGCAGCTGATGACCTCTGCCGGCGGCGAAAACCGATACAGCGGCGAGAACCGTCAGCAGGCGGTGAGCGATATGTCCCGTATGCTCAAGATCATGGCAAAGGAGCTGAATGTTCCCGTGCTGTGCCTTTCGCAGCTTTCCCGTGCCAATGAAAAGCGCGAGGATAAGCGCCCGATGCTCTCCGACCTCCGTGAGTCCGGCGCCATCGAGCAGGATGCGGACGTTGTTATGTTCCTGTACCGTGACGACTATTACAATGAGGATTCGGAAAAGCACAACATTGCCGAGTGTATCATTGCCAAGAACCGCCACGGTGAAACCGGCAAGGTGGAGCTTGCATGGTCGCCGCAGTATACGACCTTCTCCACGCTCGACCGCCGTTATGAAGAATAAATGAAGCAGAAGATCAACGCATTTGCCAAACAGCATGGTATGCTGCCTGAAGGCGTGCTTGTCCTTGTCGCAGTTTCCGGCGGCGTGGATTCCATGTGTTTGCTGCATTATCTGCATACGCAGGGAGTGCGTGTCGCGGCGGCACATTTCAACCATCAGCTCCGCGGAGCGGAGGCGGACGGAGACGAAGCGTTTGTACGCGACTGGTGCGAGCAAAGAGGAATTGCCTTCTACGCAGGACGCGAGGATGTTGCCGCGCTTGCCGCAAAGAACGGCTGGACGGTGGAGGAAGCGGGACGCAGGGCGCGCTATGCGTTTTTAGAGCGCACGGCGGAGAAAATCGGAGCGGAGCGTATTGCGACGGCGCATCACGCACAGGATAATGCTGAAACACTTCTTTTTCACCTCGTGCGCGGAACGGGAGCGGGCGGACTCGGTGCGATTGCGCCGGTGCGAGGCAGGCTGATTCGTCCGATGCTCACGGTGACACGGGAAGAAATTGAGCGTTACGCCGTGGAAAATGCCGTGCCGTATCGACAGGACCGCACGAATGACGATACCGCATATACGAGAAACTATCTGCGCCATGAGGTACTTCCTCTTCTGGAGAAAGTCAACGATGCGGCTGTTCTGCACATGAGCAAAGCCGCCCTGCGGCAGAGAGAAGAGGACGCATACCTCGATGAGCTGGCGGCGGAGCTGCTGAGAAAAACGCGGCAGACGGAAAGCGAAGTCACGATCTCCTCTCGGGCGGTGAAGGATGCGCCGGGTGTGCTGCGAGCGCGTATGGTGCGCCAGCTGCTTGATATGCTGCCGGTCGGAAAAAAGGACTTTACGGCATCACATATCGACAGCCTTGTTGCGCTGAGCATGGGAGAGGGACAGGCACACCTTGATCTGCCGCACGGCGTCAGTGCGCACCGGAACAACGGACAGCTGACATTAGCGGTCAAAAGCGGCGGTGCGCCCGAAGCAAGGCTGCTGCGCGTCGGGGAGCGCATCACTTGGGGGGAATACACAATTTTCGCCCGAAAAGCAGAGAAAAATCGTGCAGTTGCCGAGGATACTTTTTGCCTGCGGTGTGATACAATGAACAAAACACTGTATGTCGGCGCATGGGACTCCCACAAACGGCTGACACTGCCGGGGAAAACGCCGCGCTCTCTCAAACGGCTTTTTGCCGAGGCAGGCATTTCTCCGACGCAGCGCGACAGCACGCCCGTTTTTTTTGTGGGCGGAACGGTAGCTGCTGTCTATGGAATCGGAGTGGATCGGGCGTTTCTGCCGGATACGGACAGAGACACCGTTGTGATAGAAATTCAAAAGATAAATACTAATAAATAAAAAAGCGAGGGAAACACTATGGCTAAGAGCAACATGGACCAGGATATTCTGAAGGTACTTTATTCCGAGGAACAGCTGAAAAAGCGCGTAGCAGAAATGGGCGAGGAGCTTTACGAAGTGTTCAAGGACAGAAATCCGCTGTTCCTCGGTGTTCTTAAGGGAAGCTTCATCTTCATGTCGGACATCGTCCGTGCCTGCCAGATCAAGAGCGACATTGAATTTATTGCCGTGTCCTCTTATCAGAATGCGACCTCTTCCTCCGGTGTCGTGCAGATCACGCATGACCTTCAACAGGATATCACCGGGCGCGAGGTCGTTGTCATCGAAGACATTCTCGACAGCGGCAACACGCTCTATTTCCTCAAGAACTACTTCATAACCAAAGGCGCCAAGAGCGTGACGATCGTGACGCTGCTCGATAAGCCCGCCCGCCGCACCAAGCCCATTAAGGCGGACTATGCCGGATTTGAAGTGCCTGATGAATTTGTGGTCGGCTACGGTCTTGACTATGCTCAGAAGTACCGCAACATGCCGTATATCGGCGTGCTGAAGCCGGAAGTGTATTCCAAGTAACCCCCCTGAGACTTTTTGGAAAAGAGGCGACTGCTCGCCTCTTTTCCGCTTCAAAGGAGTGATCTGCGTGACACAGCAAACCAAACGCCCGAGTCTCGTTCCGTATCTGCTGATCCTGCTGCTGCTTGTCGGCGTTTTCGGACATTTCAGCAAGGATCCTCAGCCGCAGCCGTCCTACGCGGAGATCAAGGCACTGTTTGAGCAGGAGAAAGTAAAGTCATTCACGATCTCCGACACGACGCTCAAACTGAAGCTGCGCGAGGAAGTGAACGGTTCGACAACCGTTACCAAGGAGCTTTATGATTTTGACCTGTTTTACGAGGATCTCAACGACCTGGTCGAACAGCAGAAGGCGGCGGGGATCCTGGAGGATTATGATTACGGCGCAAACCATTCGCCGAACTATCTGGCAACATTCCTGCCCTATGTCATTGCAATTGCCGGTATGTTTGCCATCTGGTATTTTATCTCCGTTCGCACAGTGGGCGGCGGAGGCGACAAAATGGCAAAGTTCGGTATGGCGAATTTTAAAAACGGTAAGGATAACAGCCGTCCCACGACCTTTTCCGACGTAGCTGGCGCAAAAGAGGAGAAGGAAGAACTTGCCGAGATCGTCGACTTTTTGAAAGACCCCAAGAAATTCATTGACCTCGGCGCGCGGATTCCCAAGGGCGTGCTCCTTGTCGGCCCTCCGGGCACCGGCAAGACGCTGCTTGCCCGCGCCGTTGCCGGTGAAGCGGGGGTGGAGTTTTTATCCATCTCCGGCTCCGACTTCGTCGAAATGTACGTCGGTGTCGGCGCAAGCCGCGTGCGCGATCTGTTTGAACAGGCGAAGAAGGTGGCTCCCGCCATTGTCTTCATCGACGAAATCGATGCGGTCGGCCGCCAGCGCGGTACGGGCCTCGGCGGCGGACACGATGAGCGCGAGCAGACGCTCAACCAGCTGCTCGTTGAGATGGACGGCTTCGGCACGAATCAGGGCGTTGTGGTGATGGCGGCGACCAACCGCGCGGACATTCTCGATCCTGCGCTGCTGCGTCCGGGACGCTTCGACCGCCAGGTTTATGTCGGCCTGCCCGATATCAAGGGACGTGAGGATATTCTCAAAATTCATGTGAAGAACAAGCCGCTTGCTGAGGATGTTGACCTTAAGACGGTCGCCAAGGGGACACCGGGCTTTACAGGCGCAGACCTTGAAAATCTCGCCAACGAAGCAGCGCTTCTGGCGGCACGGCGCAACGAAAAGTTCGTCACGATGGAGGACTTCAACGAGGCGGAAATCAAGGTGATCGCGGGACCGGAAAAGAAGAGCCGTGTCGTTTCCGAGCAGGAGCGAAGACTCACTGCCTGGCACGAGGCCGGTCATGCCATTGTCATGCACGCGCTTCCCACGCACGAGCCGGTGCATCAGATCACCATTATTCCGCGCGGACAGGCGGGCGGAATGACGATCTCGCTGCCGGAGGAGGATCGCTCTTACCAGTCCAAGCGCTACATGGAAGAGCAGATCGTCTCACTTCTCGGTGGTCGTGTTGCCGAGGCACTGTGTCTCGGGGATATTTCTACCGGAGCGTCCAATGATATTCAGCGCGCCTCCCAGCTTGCCCGCCGCATGGTCACAGTCTACGGTATGAGCGAAAAGCTGGGCGCGATCTCCTTTGAGAGTGGGCATGATGAGGTGTTCATCGGCAAAACGATGGCACAGGCCAAGCCATACTCCGAACAGGTCGCGGCTCAGATCGACGAAGAGGTCAAGGCGATCATTGATGCCGCCTATGTCCGGGCAGAGAAAATCCTCACAGCGGAGCGTGCGCATCTTGACGCCGTGGCAGAATATCTGCTTGCACACGAAACGATGGATGCACAGGAGTTTCTCGCTGTCTGTTCAGGCGAAGGACAGCAATAAAGTATCTGATACAGATAGTGTAATAGATGTCGTGCCTTTCCCGACCGGCTTCGGAGGGAAAGGCACGATTTGTTTATTATATTGTGTTGTGCATTTTAACCAAAAGCGAATGTCTTTTTCTGATAGACATTTTGAATAAGCTCGACCGCAATTTAAAAAAGTGTCCTTCTCACAAAGACAAATGACTTGTCCGTAAAGAAACAAGCGAGGAGAGAAGGAGAAAACAAGCAAAAAAATTGGCGGTTTTGCTTCTTGCGAAGAAAAAAAGATTCCGCTATGATAGTAAAAATCACAAAATGGTAATTTGTGAAGCAATAAAGGAGGATTCCATGATGAAAAAGATTCTTGCACTTGTCCTCGCGCTTGCCATGGCGCTTGCCCTTGTTGCCTGCGGTGGCGGCGATGCCGGTAACACCGACCAGAACTCCGGTGAAAAGGTCGTTAAGATCGGCGTGTTTGAGCCCCAGACCGGCGACAACGGTGCCGGCGGCAAGCAGGAGATCCTTGGTATGCAGTATGCCAACTACGTTCAGCCCACCGTCAACATCGGCGGCGAGGACTATCAGGTTCAGCTTGAGATCGTTGACAACCGCACCACGGCGGAAAACGGCCCGTCCGCAGCTGCTGAGCTGGTGAACCGCGGCGTGTCCGTCGTTCTCGGTTCCTACGGCTCCGGCGTGTCCATGGCCGGCGGCGCAGTGTTCTCCGAAGCAGGCGTTCCTGCTATCGGTGTTACCTGCACCAACCCCCAGGTCACTTCTGACTGCGACGTTTATTACCGCATTTGCTTCCTCGATCCGTTCCAGGGCACCGTTCTTGCCAACTATGCCTATAAGGAACTGGGCGTGACCACTGCTTATACGCTCGCCATGCTCGGCTCTGACTATGACCAGGGTCTCGTCTACTACTTCACCGAGGCATTCAAGGCTCTCGGCGGCACGGTCGTTCCCGAGGACTTCCCCGAAGGCAGCGCAAACTTTGTTTCTTACATCAACAACGCTAAGAGCGCCGGTGCAGGCGTTATCTTTGCTCCCGTTTCCACCAACTACGCTCAGCTGATCATCGAGGCTGCCGCCGCTCAGGGTTACGAAGGCGAGCTGCTCGGTTCCGACACCTGGGACAACAACATGGTCGTTGAGAGCGCCAAGGGCAAGGAAGTCGGCGTTAAGATCACCACCTTCTATCAGGAAGGCGGTAACCCCGAGTTCGACGCAGGCATCAAGGAATGGATGAACGCCAACCCCGATGCACTGACCAACAACGGCGGCAACGACATGGTCTCTGCGGTTACCGCAATGGGCTATGACGCTTACATGACCGCACTGCAGGCGATTGAAAAGGCCGGCTCTGTGGATCCTCAGGCTGTCCTCGAAGCTCTGCCCTCCGTCAGCTATGAAGGTGTTTCCGGTCTGATCGAGTTTAACGAGATCGGCGATGCCAAGCGTGATGTTGCTTACATCAAGGCTGCCAACACCGAGCTCGGTGAGTGGGAGTTCGTCAAGATCCAGGGCGTCAACTAAGGCACAGACGATTCTATATTCCCTAAAAGGTGAAACTTGGCGGGGCGCAAGCCCCGCCAAGTTTTCGGCACATCAAGCGCCGGTACTTCCCCTTGCGTCGGGTCGTCCGGAAAGGGCGAACAGGGTTTGGCTTTTCCCGACGATCCGGAAAAATCAGGACAGCGCCGCATTCCATCCCTCCTGATGAAAGATGCGGTATTGTTCCAAAAAAGACAGGAGGAGCTTCTATGCTACCGTATTTGATCAATGGCGTTACGGCCGGCGGTCAGTATGCGCTGATCGCAATCGGCTATACGCTGGTGTACGGCATTCTGCGCCTCATTAACTTCGCTCACGGCGATGTTTTTATGGTGGCGGGCCTTATCATGGTCTATGCCAGTGCATCTATGCCCATGTACTTAGCGCTCCCGCTTGTGCTGATTGCAACAGTCGCACTCGGCTTTGCAATCGAGCGCGCGGCCTATAAGCCGCTGCGTCAGGCGCCGCGTATGTCGCTGATGATTTCCGCCATCGGCGTGAGCTATCTCATTCAGAACCTTGCGTTCTACATCACCGGCGGTCTTCCTCAGCCGGTCACCAATCCCATTCCGTGGATCTCCGACACCATTACGCTCTTTGGCAGCACGACCAAGCGCGTAACGGTCGTCACCCCGTTTTTGACCATTGCCCTCGTTTTTGTGCTGGTGTATCTCATTAACCACACAAGGATCGGCATGGGCATGCGTGCTGCTGCCAAGGATTTTGAAACGGCACAGCTGATGGGCGTGAAGATCAACTCGGTCATTTCCATGACGTTTGTTATCGGTTCGTTCCTGGCTGCTGTCGGTGCGATGCTGTACTTTACGAACTACCCCTCCGTTGCGATCACCTCCGGCGGTATGCCCGGTCTCAAGGCGTTTGTCGCAGCGGTGTTCGGCGGTATCGGCTCGATTCCCGGCGCAGTGGTGGGTGCATTTATCATCGGCATCTGCGAGGAGATCATCAAGGGCCTCGGCTACACGACCTTCTCCGATGCGTTTACATTCGTCATTCTTATCATCGTGCTTTGTGTGAAGCCGACCGGCTTGTTCGGTGAGAAAGTCACCGACAAGGTCTAAAGGGGGTGCAGCAAGATGAAGAAAAAGACGATTCAGAAAGAGTACATTATCACCGCTGTGATCCTGCTGGCGATCCTTGCCGCAGCATTTGTGCTCGACTCCATGCTCCCCAGCTATCATATTGCGATCAAGGTCATTAAGAAGGCGTGTGTGTATTCCCTTGTCGCCGTTTCTATGAACCTGCTCAACGGCTTTACCGGACTGTTCTCTCTCGGCCAGGCGGGCTTCATGCTTCTCGGCGCGTATTCCTATGCGGTGCTGTGCATTCCCGTTGCCAAGAGGGCGGGCGTGTATCAGTATTTTGACGGCGGCCTTGTCCAATTCTCGATTCCGGAGATCTTTTCCGGCATTCTGGGTGACAAGGTCGGCACGACCGTGGGTATGCTCGTTGCGCTGCTGATCGGTGGACTGGTTGCGGCACTGTTCGCCTACCTGATCGGTCTTCCGGTGCTGCGTCTCAAGAGCGACTACCTCGCCATCGCGACGCTGGGCTTTGCTGAGATCCTGCGTGCATTTTTCCAGTGGAACGCACTCGGCCCCATCACCAACGGTTCCAACCTCTTAAAGAGCTATCCCGACCTCTCTCGTGCAAGCGCCTATATTATTCTTGCCGGAGCATTTATTGCGTGTATCGTGCTGCTGGTGAACTCCACCTACGGCCGCGCGTTCAAGGCGATTCGTGACGATGAAGTGGCGGCGGAGGCCATGGGCATCAATCTTGCCCACCACAAGCGTCTTGCTTTCATTATCAGCTCGTTCTTTGCCGGAATCGGCGGCGGCATGCTGGCGATGTATATGGGCGCGGTGCAGGCACTGTCCTTTAAGAGCACCATGACCTATGAGATCCTGCTCATTGTTGTCATCGGCGGCATCGGCTCCATTACCGGCTCGGTGCTCACGAGCTTCCTCTATGTTGCAAGCCTTGAGTGGCTGCTGCGCGGCCTGGACTCCGGTAAATTCCTCGGCATCAGCGCGCCCGGCATCTTTAAGAACGGCTTCCGTATGGCGGTCGTATCGATCATCATCATGATCGTGGTGCTGTTTTTCCGCAAGGGCATCATGGGCGATAAGGAGCTGCCCGACCTCTTGAGAAAACACGGAAAATCCAAGAAGAAGGAGGACGGCGCAAATGAGTAAGAACGTACTTCGTTTGGACAATATCACGATGCAGTTCGGCGGTGTTGTGGCAGTCGACAACCTCTCCCTGGAAGTCAACGAGGGCGAGATCGTCGCGCTCATCGGCCCGAACGGCGCTGGTAAGACCACGGCATTCAACACCATCACCGGCGTCTATGAGCCGACCAACGGAATGGTCAGCTTTCTGGGCGAACCGATCGTCCGCAACCATCCGCAGGGCAAAATGCAGAAGGCCTACAAGGGCAGCGACGCGGAAAAGTATACAGCAGACTATCGACTCGAAGGGTTGGATGGTCTGAGTGAGGAAGAGCGCGCCGCAAAAGTGGAGGAAGAGAAGAATCGCGACAGATTTGCCTTTTCTTCGCACGTTTTAAACCCCACGCCCGATAAAATCACCAAGCGCGGTATGGCACGCACTTTCCAGAATATCCGCCTTTGGAAGTCCCAGACGGTGTTCGATAATGTCATGATCGCCAAGCATATGCTGCGTACCTCCAACGTGTTCTCTGCCACCTTCCGTCTCAACGCGAAGGAAGAGGCGGAGCAGCGCGCCGAGGTGGAGGAGCTTTTGAAGATCGTGGGCCTTGACGATGTCAAGAATGAGCTGGCGACCAGCCTGCCCTACGGCAAGCAGCGCCGCCTGGAGATCGCCAGAGCACTGGCGACCAATCCGCAGCTCCTGCTGCTCGACGAGCCGGCGGCCGGCATGAATCCGCAGGAGACGATGGAGCTGGCAGCCTTTATCCGCGAGATCCGCGACAAATTCCAGAAGACCGTGCTGCTCATCGAGCATCATATGGATCTGGTCATGGATATTGCCGACCGCATCTATGTCATTGACTTCGGCAAGCTGATCGCTTCCGGTACACCGGAGGAGATCCAGAACAATCAGCGCGTGATCGACGCGTATCTGGGGGTGGAAGAAGATGCTTAAAATCGAAAACCTTCAGGTCGCTTACGGCGGCATTCAGGCATTGCGCGGCATCAGCCTTGAAGTACCCGACGGCAAGATCGTCACGCTGATCGGCGCCAACGGCGCTGGCAAATCCACCACGCTGCGCACGATTTCCGGCCTTGTCAAGGCAAAGGGCGGCTCCATTCAGTATGACGGCACGGAGCTGGTCGGAAAACCTATCACAAGTATCATCGAAACCGGCATCATTCACGTTCCTGAGGGACGCCGCGTGTTTCCGGATATGACCGTTCTGGAAAACCTCAAGATCGGTGCGTATCTGCGGAACGACAAGGACGGGATCGAAAAGGACATCAAGTGGGTCTACGAGCTGTTCCCCCGTCTGGAAGAGAGAAGCTGGCAGCTTGCCGGTACGCTCTCCGGCGGTGAGCAGCAGATGCTGGCAGTCGGCCGTGGACTGATGGCGCGTCCGAAAGTTTTGATGATGGATGAGCCGTCGCTCGGTCTTGCGCCGATCGTCGTGCAGGGCATTTTTGATATCATCCGTGAGATCAACCGTCAGGGTGTGACCATTCTGCTCATCGAGCAGAACGCCAACATGGCGCTCAAGATCGCGGACTATGCCTATGTCATGGAGACCGGACGCATTACGATGACCGGAACCGGCAGAGAGCTTCTGGAAAACGAAGCGGTCAAGGAAGCCTATCTTGGCAAGAAGAAATAATCATGCTATACTGTCGGTGGTGCGAACCACCGACAGTGTTTTTTAAGGGAGGGACGGCATGGCTTACGCAACTGCAGCGATCGCGGCATTGGCTGCCGGCGCTGTACAAACGGTAACGGGCTTTGGCGCGGCGGTCGTTCTGATGCTGGCACTGCCGCGTATTTTCGGCGTGGTCACAGCCTCCGCGGTATCGACGTCGATCTGCGTTGCACTGTCGGGAATGCTTGCGTGGAAGCTCCGGCACAGAACAAACTTTAAGTTTATCGCCCTGCCGATCCTCGTGTTTTCCGCCTGCGGTGTTTTCGCCATTAATCTGATCAAATCAATGGACCTGCACGCTGTTGGAGTTCTGTTCGGCGTATTTCTGCTGGCGCTGTCGATCTATAATCTCGCCTTTTCGAAGCGAACGTCGCTTCGCCCAACGAGGACGGTGGTACTTGTGTGCAGTGCAGTCTCCGGCATCTTTTCGGGACTGTTCAGCATCGGAGGGCCGATGATGGCGTTGTGCCTTGTTCCCTGCGCGGAAGATCATGACGAGTATGTCGGCAATATGCAGACGCTTTTTGTGGTGACGAACATTGTCAATATCATTACACGCACGGCAAACGG
>JAUMWI010000007.1 GCA_030529725.1 Eubacteriales bacterium
CGCGGCCGTAGGACGCGGAGATCTGCGCGCCGTAGGCCGCTACAAGGGAAGCGAAGAAGCCGAAAAACGCAATGGGGGCATAGCAGGAAATAAGAGAAACGACTTTCAGAAGGCACTTTGTTATGTCGGAAAGCCATTTTGCCGTAAGGGTCTCGCTGCCGCCGGAGAGATTTACCCCAAAGCCGAAAAGAAGAGAAAATATAATCAGCGGGAGCATTGCCCTGCGGGAGAGCAGCGAAGAGAAGTCGCTGACGGTAAAGAAGTTGACGATCAGGGTAGGCAGCGGTGTAGGATCATCCACTGTGCCGGCGGCGGCGTCCGTCCAGGCATTCAAAACCGGAGGATAGATGCGCACGATAAGCAGCATCAGTACTCCGGCGATCAGTCCGGTGATCACGAATACGGTGAGCGTGACGCCCATAATTTTTCCGGCGCGTTTGGGCGAGTGCATGTTGGCAACGCTGCCGGCAAGGGAGCAGAATACCAGCGGGA
This sequence comes from Eubacteriales bacterium, assembly GCA_030529725.1. GTDB lineage: Bacteria > Bacillota > Clostridia > Oscillospirales > Oscillospiraceae > Hominicoprocola. The sequence goes on from JAUMWI010000007.1 coordinate 493, forward strand.
CAACGATGCAGAACATCAGGTTGATGAAGATTGTCCCCAGCGGCTCAAGGCATACCGCCCCGGGCCACAGTGCGCCAAGCAGACATCCCAGTACGATGGCAAAGAGCATGGCGCCTAAAAATCCGTATGTTTGCAGATACGATTTTCTCATAAGAAGCCTCCTGTCTATGATCTTCTAATTTTAGATATAGCGGCAGACAGGCTAAAATATGACGGGCCGAATGGTTTTGCAAACCTTGCCGACGGCTTAACAAAAAAATACCGCCGACCTTTTGCAAGGTCAGCGGTATTTTTTGCGGAATTTAAATCAAATGCCCATTTCCTTTTTCACTTCACCAAAGCACTTGACGGCGAAATCAAGATCCTCCTTCGTGTGGCCGGCGGAGATCTGTGTGCGCACGCGGTCGCGTCCCTTGGGGACGACCGGATAGCAGAAGCCGACAACATACACGCCCTTTTCCAGCATGCGGCGTGCAAATTCATTGGCAACCTTCGGGTCATAGAGCATGACGGGTACGATGGGATGCTCGCCGGGGAGCAGATCAAAGCCGAGTTTTTCCATCTCAGAGCGGAAGTAGCGCGCATTCTCGTGCACCTTGTCGCGAAGCGCCGTGGATTCGTTGAGCATATTGATCGTCTCGATCGTTGCGGCGCAGATAGCCGGAGCGAGAGAGTTGGAGAACAGATACGGACGGCTGCGCTGACGCAGGAGGTCAACGATCTCGCGCTTTGCCGCGGTGTAGCCGCCGGAGGCCCCACCCATGGCCTTGCCGAAGGTGCCGGTGAGGATATCGACTCTGCCCATCACGCCGCAGAACTCCGGCGTGCCGCGTCCATGCTCGCCCATGAAGCCGACCGCGTGGCTGTCGTCCACCATGACAAGCGCGTCAAACTCGTCCGCGAGGTCGCAGATGCCCTTGAGATTGGCGATGTAGCCGTCCATCGAGAATACACCGTCGGTGGCAATGGTGATCTTCTTGCAGCCTGCGGCACGGGCATCGGTGAGCTGACGGCGCAGATCGTCCATGTCACTGTTTTTGTAGCGGTAGCGGTGTGCCTTGCAAAGGCGCACGCCGTCGATGATGGAGGCGTGATTCAGCTCGTCGGAAATGACGGCATCGTCCGCACCGAGCAGCGTTTCAAAGAGACCGCCGTTGGCATCGAAGCAGGAGGAATAGAGGATGGCGTCCTCCATACCAACGAAGTCGGCAATTTTGCGCTCAAGCTCCTTGTGGATCTCCTGCGTGCCGCAGATAAAGCGCACGGAGGAAAGGCCGAAGCCCCATTTGTCGTAGCTTGCCTTGGCGGCGTTCATCAGACGCTCGTTGTTGGAAAGACCGAGATAGTTGTTGGCACACATATTGACCACGGCTTTGGCCGCGGTGGTGTCGATGCGGGAACGCTGGGGCGTGGTAATGATGCGCTCGTCCTTATAGGTGCCTGCCTCACGAATGGCGGCAAGCTCCGCACGGTACTGCTCATAAGCTGTCTTCATGATCGTTCCTCCTTATTTTTTCGTCCAGTCGAGAATGACCTTGCCGCTCTTGCCGCTGTGCATGGCTGCAAAGCCCTTTTCAAATTCGGTGTAGTGGAAGCGGTGGGTAATGGCAGGGGAGAGGTCAAGACCGCCCTGCACCATGTAGCTCATCTGGTGCCAGTTATCCATCTTGCGACCGTAAATGCCCTGAAGCGTCAGTCCCTTGCCGATGACATCGTTCATGTTGAGACTGATGTTGGCGTTGCCGAGACCGAGCAGACTGATCTTGCCGCCGTTACGCATGACGGAGATCATCTGATTAAGTGCTGCGCCGCTGCCGGACATCTCAAAGCCGACGTCGAAGCCTTCGACCAGTCCCTGCGCGCGCATGGCGTCCTGCAGATTTTCGCGTCCGGTGTTGATCGCGGCATCTGCGCCCATTTTACGCGCAAGCTCCAGACGGTAGTCGTTGAGGTCGGTGACGATGACGCGGCGTGCGCCGGCATACTTGGCAATGGCGATGGCCAGAATACCGACAGGGCCGGCACCCGTAATAAGAACGTCCTCACCCACGAGGTTGAACATCAGTGCCGTGTGCGTTGCATTGCCGACTGCGTCAAACATGGCGACAATATCTTCGTCGAGATTGGGATCGATAATGATGACATTGGAAGCGGGAATGCAGACGTATTCCGCAAAGGCACCGTCGCGGTCAACACCGACCGAGCTGGTGTTTTTGCACCATTGAATGTTGCCGGTGTGGCAGTTGCGGCAATGGCCGCAGGTAATGTGTCCCTCGCCGCTGACGCGCTGCCCGATGTAGAGTCCCGTGACGCCGGCGCCGAGCTCGGCAATTTCACCGACATACTCATGCCCGATGACCATGGGAGGCTTGACGTGCTGCGTGGACCACTCATTCCAGTCGTAGATGTGAACATCGGTACCGCAGATCGCGGTTTTGTGAACTTTGATGAGTACCTCGCCGGGACCCGGAACGGGGATGGGAACCTGACGAAGCTCCAGACCGACACCGGCGGTCGGCTTGACGATAGCGTCCATTATACGCACCATAATGTCCTCTCCTTAAGAACAAAATATGTTGTTATGCTTTTGCCTCATAGACATTTTATGACAAGAGTAAATCGTTGTCAAGCGGAGAATTGCGCGGTGCCGCTTTATTTTTTTATGGCAGAAAGCAGAAAAAAGCAGCCTGCCAAAACTCTCGTTTGGCAGGCTGCGCAGATTATTAATGCTGCAGGGAAGAACACGGACATTATTCCAGTTCAAATGCACCGGTATAAAGCCGGTAGTAGGTGCCCTTTTCGGCGATCAGTTTTTCGTGGTCGCCGCGCTCGATGATGCGTCCGTGGTCGAGTACCATGATGACATCGGAGTTCATGACGGTGGACAGACGGTGGGCGATGACAAACACGGTGCGTCCCTCCATCAGCTTATCCATACCGCGCTGAACGATCGCCTCCGTGCGCGTGTCGATGGAGGAGGTCGCCTCATCGAGGATCATGACCGGAGGATCGGCAACAGCAGCGCGCGCAATGGCAATGAGCTGGCGCTGACCCTGTGAGAGATTGGAGCCGTTGCCGGTAAGCTCGGTCGCGTAGCCGCTCGGAAGTCTTGTGATGAAGTCGTCTGCACCGGCAAGTTTTGCCGCGGCGATACATTCCTCATCCGTTGCGTCAAGCTTTCCGTAGCGGATATTGTCCATCACCGTGCCGGTAAAGAGATTCGTCTCCTGCAGCACGATGCCAAGCGAGCGGCGCAGGTCGGACTTTTTGATCTTGTTGATGTTGATGCCGTCGTAGCGGATCTTTCCGTCGGCAATGTCATAGAAACGGTTGATGAGATTGGTGATCGTCGTTTTGCCTGCGCCGGTCGCGCCGACGAAGGCGACCTTCTGACCGGGCTCGGCATACACGGAAACATCATAGAGGACCTGTTTGCCCTCCACATAGGCGAAATCTACATCGGTCAGGCGCACATCGCCGCGAAGCTCGGTGTAAGAAACGGTTCCGTCCCCGTGCGGCTCCTTCCACGCCCAGCGACCGGTGTGACGGTCGGTTTCCGTAATGGTACCGTCCGGTGCAATTTCGGCATTGACGAGGGTGACGGAACCGTCGTCCGCTTCGATCTTCTCATCCATCAGGGCAAGTACACGCTCCGCGCCTGCCATACCCATGACGATCGCGTTGACCTGCTGGGTAAGCTGGTTGAGGTTGGAGGTGAACTGTTTGACCATATTGAGGAATGCAACCAGAATGGAAATGTCGAGCACCTTGCCAGAGAGACTGGGATTCGGCAACCCTGCGAGCAGGTATGCGCCGCCGAACACGGCAATGAGCACATAGAGAATGTTGCCGATATTCATGATGACGGGGCCGAGACAGGAGGCATAGGCGTGTGCTCGGCGCGCATCTTCACAAAGCGCGTTGTTGAGGGCGTCAAAGTCCTTTTGGCAGATGTCCTCATGACAGAAGACCTTGACGACCTTCTGACCGTTCATCATTTCCTGCACAAAACCTTCGGTTGCCGCCACACTTTTCTGCTGGCGCACGAAATACTTTGCGCTGCCGCCGCCGAGCTTGCCGGAGACGATCGTCATTGCAGCGATGCCGAGAATGATCAGGATCGTGAGCGGAATGGAGTACCACACCATAATGAAGAACACGACCACCACGATGCAGCCCGAGCGCAGCAGCGCGGGAATGGACTGCGATACCAGCTCGCGCAGTGTGTCGATGTCGTTGGTATAGTGACTCATGATGTCACCGTGACGGTGCGAGTCGAAGTAGCGAATGGGAAGATCCTGCATGCCGGAAAACAGCTTCTTGCGCATCTTGCTGAGGTATCCCTGCGTCATAACGGCATTGAGCTGTGCCTGAGCAAAGATGGCGATGAGCGAGATGAGATAGAGAACGACAAGAATTTTAAGCTGCGGCACGATTTCCGCACTTGCTGAGCCCCAGTCGCCGCTTACATACCACTTTTCCGTAATTGCGACGATTTTCTGGGTGAAGACGGCAGGAATGGCGGAGGCTGCAGCGTTGAACAGCGTGCAGACACAAATAACAGGGAAGAGGACGGGGTAGAAGGAGACAAGCATCTTGATGACGCGCTTTAACGCCTTGCCGTTGAAGACGGGGCGACCCTTGGCGTTGAGCTTGACGTTGCCGCGGTTTTTAGGCATTTTCCTCGCCTCCCTTCGTCTGCTGGGAGTGGATTTCCCGATAGATTTCGCTTGAGCGGATCAGCTCGTCGTGGGTGCCCTGCGCAGCAATTTTCCCGTTGTCCAAAATCAAAATGAGATCGGCGTCCTGTACCGATGCAACGCGCTGGGCAATAATGATCTTGGTCGTTTCGGGGATGTATTCGCGGAAACCCTGCCGGATCAGCGCATCAGTGCGGGTGTCGACCGCGCTGGTCGAGTCATCGAGAATCAGGATTTTCGGCTTTTTCAAAAGCGCACGGGCAATACAAAGCCGCTGCTTCTGACCGCCGGAGACATTCGCGCCGCCCTGCTCGATCCACTTCTCGTAACCGTCGGGGAAGGAGGAAATGTAATCGTGTACCTGCGCGAGCCTGCATGCCTCGATCAGCTCCTCGTCCGTTGCATCCGGGTTGCCCCAGCGAAGATTATCCCGAATGGTGCCGGAGAACAGCTCGTTTTTCTGCAGTACCATCGCAACAGACTCACGCAAAGTATCCAGATCATAGTCGCGTACATCGGTGCCGCCGACCCTGACACAGCCTTCGGTTACATCGTACAGACGCGGGATGAGCTGCACGAGCGTTGTCTTGCTCGAACCGGTCACGCCCAGAATACCGACCGTCATGCCGGAGCGGATGTGCAGATCAATTCCGGAGAGCGCGTATTTCTGCGCGTTTGCGGAGTACTTGAAGCTGACTCCCTCAAAGTCAACGGAGCCGTCCCTGACCTCGGTGACGGGATGCTTCGGATTACGCAGCGTCGGTTCCTCATCGAGCACCTCACAGATACGCTTGGCGGCTTCAATGGACATCGTGAGCATCACATAGATCATCGAGAGCATCATCAGCGACATGAGGATCTGCACGCCGTAGGTAAGCATGGCGGAGATCTGACCGACCTGGATCACCGTGCCCTGCGTTCTGACCACAATGCGTGAGCCGACATAGAGCACGAACACCATGTTGAAGTACATGCAAAGCTGCATCAGCGGCATATTGCAGGCAACAATGCGCTCGGCTTTGGTAAAGTCGGCGGCAATATTATCGGATGCAGCGGCAAACTTTTCCTTTTCGTACGCCTCGCGGCTGAAGCCCTTGACCACGCGCATGGCACGCACATTTTCCTCGATGGATTCGTTCATACGGTCGTATTTCTTAAAGACTGCGCGGAACGCCGGCATGGCCTTTTTGCCGATCATAATGAGACCGAACGCCAGCACGGGAATGATGACAACAAAGCTTGTTGCCAGTGCGCCGCCCATGATGTACGCCATCACGATGGAGAAAATGAGCATCAGCGGAGAGCGCACGGCAATGCGGATCATCATCATGAACGACATCTGTACGCTGTTGACGTCGGTGGTCATGCGCGTGACGAGCGAGGAGGAGGAAAACTTGTCGATATTCTCAAACGAAAAGTCCTGCACACGCTCAAACATATCGTGCCGCAGATTTTTGGCAAAGCCGGTGCCGGCCTTGGAGGAAGAAATCCCCGCAAGTGCGCCGCAGGCAAGGGAGCACAGCGCCAGAACAATCAGCAGAATGCCGGTTCTCACGACCTCCTGCATCTCCACGCCGCCTTGAATCCTATTGACAAGCTCGGCGGTGATGAAGGGGATGAATGCTTCGATGACCGCTTCACCGACAATCAGAACGAGCGTCAGGAGCGCAGGGACTTTATATTCCCGTACACATGCTCCCAAACGCTTGATTACATGTACCATATTTGATGATTACTTCCTTTCCTTGATTTCAACAACCACACCATGTTACAGAATTATGGTGGCAAAATCAATGGATAAATTGTAAAATTGCCGTTTTATAGTGTGAGCGCATAGCATCTGACTATTCCACAACCATCGGCTGCGAAGCGTCATTCTGTCAGCTTTGCAATACTTCTGATCGTGCGCCGATCCTGATTTCTGAGATTGAGCTGCTCAACGAACGCGCTGATCTGTCCCTCGACCTCCTCGACCTCAGCGTGAAAAGTGTGCGCGCTCACGCGCATCGCGCCGTGTCCGAGAATGATGACCTGCTCCATATTGTCCGAGGTCGCCACGCGCACGCGGCGCTCTTTGCGAAGCTCGTAGGTGGCACGTTCGATGTAGGTGTCGGCGGTCTCCGCCTCCTTGGTATAGACGACCTTGATGCCGTTCGCCGTCTGTACGCTGCCCGGATTTCCTTTGACCTTGTAGGCATCGTAAACCAGAATTACTTTACATTTCCGGAATCCCTGATAGTTCGACAGAATGCTCACAAGCATCTCGCGTGCCGCAGAAATATCCTGCGCGGCGATGGCTTTGAGCTCGTCCCACGCGAAGATGATGTTGTATCCGTCCACGAGCAGGTACTCGGTATCAAAATGCTGCGTTTGAATGTTGTATTTGCGCTCATCGAGCGCAGTGCGTGCCGGCTTTCTCGCAGGTTCAAACGCTTTGCGTTCGACCTTTCCGTAGGTGCGCTCGAAAATGCTCTGCAGCTCCTTATCCTGCTCAAACGAGCCGGACGGTGCGCTGCGGTGGGCGTGGGTTTCTGCGGCGGTTTCGTTCGCTTCCTCCAAAGTTATACCGCTGTCGCAGTGGACATAAGCGGCGACCTCATTCCACGGGATCGTGACGCTGCCGCCGTGGTCACAGAAGACGGAAGAGGAGGGATTGTCCGTGTCGCGCTCGGCATCGTAGCCGAGAACAGCCACGATTGCCTCCCGGTCATGGCACGGCTCGTAGCCGTGCACCGTGCAGGTGAGCCGTCCGCGTCCGCGGGTATAGGCGGCGACCTCGCTGAAGTAGTCACGCAGAGGCGCGACAGGAGCATATCCGGTGAGTGTCGTCATTTCGCCGTCTGTCTCCGGCGCGTTGACTGTGCCGCTCATATTCTGCAGGTCTGTCATGGCGTGTCCGACACATTCTGAGGGGACTTCCAGACGGAAATCGTAGTACGGTTCGAGCAGAATGCTTTCTGCCTGCATCAGTCCCTGACGAATGGCGCGATAGGTCGCCTGACGGAAATCACCACCCTCTGTGTGCTTTAGATGCGCTCTTCCTGCAACGAGTGTAAAGGAGATATCCGTGACAGGGGAACCCGTCAGAACACCGCAGTGTTCGCGCTCAAAAATGTGGGTGCAGATCAGTCTTTGCCAGTTCAGATCGAGCACATCGGTCGCAACCTTGGACGCAAATCGCACCCCGCTGCCGCGCGGCAGCGGTTCAAGAAGGAGCTGCACCTCCGCATAGTGTCGCAGCGGCTCGAAATGACCGAGACCGAGTACGCGGTCTGCAATCGTCTCGCGGTAGACGACACTGCCTTCATCGAAGCTGACGGTGAGGTGGTAACGCTCGGCGATATGGGCGCTGAGAACCTCCAGTTGGATTTTGCCCATGAGCTGAACGTGAATTTCACTGTGGCGCCCGTCCCACACGATGCGCAGCATCGGATCCTCTTCCTCCAGCTCCCTGAGCTTCGGCAGAACCGTGTGTGGATCCTCTCCGTTCGGGAGCGACAGACGGTAGGTGAGCACCGGTTCAAGCAGGGGAGCGGAGGACTCGCGCTCTGCGCCGAGTCCCAGTCCGACATAGGTGTGCGCAAGACCGGTCACGGCAACAACCGTTCCGGCATGGGCATCGCTTACGGTTTGAAACTTCTGACCGGAATAGCGCCGCAGCTGATCGGCTTTTTCCTCATACTGCATCTCACCGACAGAGTAGGAAAGCGATGATTTGACCTTGAGCGTGCCGCCTGTGATTTTCAGCCAGGTCAGGCGTGCGCCCTGTGCATCGCGTGAGATCTTAAACACCTTTGCTCCGAATCCGTCTGGATAGGTGCGCTCTTTCATCAGTCCGGCGGCTGCGGTGAGAAACTCCTCCACACCGTCGAGCTTCAGCGCTGAGCCGAAGAAGCAGGGAAACACCTTGCGCGCGGCGATGAGCTCGGTCGTGCGTGACAAGCCGACGCTGCCGTTGTCGAGATACTCCTCGAGCGCAGATTCATCGCACATGGCAACGGCTTCCTCGTGCGTATCGGTAAAGTCAATGCAGCCGGGGCTGAGCTTTTTTTGAAGCTCGTTTATCAGTGCTTCACGACGCGTGAGCGCAAGATCCATCTTATTGACAAACAGGAAAACAGGTACCCCATAGCGGTCTAAAAGCTGCCAGAGTGTGCGCGTATGACTCTGCACGCCGTCCGTGCCGCTGACGACGAGAATCGCATAGTCAAGTACCGAAAGCGTGCGCTCCATTTCTGCGGAAAAATCCACATGACCGGGCGTATCGAGCAGCGTCAGCTCAGTATCGCCGACCGTGAGGATCGCCTGCTTGGAGAAAATCGTGATCCCACGCTTACGCTCCAGCGAGTCGGTGTCCAAAAAGGCATCACCGTGATCGACGCGCCCGAGCTTTCTCAGTGCGCCGCTCATATATAGAAGCCCTTCGCAGAGCGTTGTTTTGCCCGCATCCACATGGGCTAGAATTCCGACCGTAATCTTCTTCATACAAGTTATCCTTAAATCTGCCTGCATTTGAGCGGCAAAAATTTGAAAAGTGCAGAATGATTAAAAGAATTATGTCACAGATCAGCGTAAAGCGCAAGGCACTTGTTTTGTGAAATTGCTGCATGCTAGATCGCGGTCGGTTCGGTGGTTCCATCCGGAGGAAAAAGTTTAATAATTAACGATACTTTACAAACATATAGATATCATCTATAATAGAATGCAAGAAGATGGTGATGATCTCGCATTTTCGGCTTGGGGCTGTTTCCCTGCACGTTTCCGCTGCATTTGGGACGCGCCTGCAGGCACTTTATTTCAGCTTTAGACGAAGCTCAGGAAAGGAAGATCACTTTGAGCAGACTGGACATCATGACGCCATCCCGTGCACAGACGGTCATTGACGGTTTGTACCGTGACGTAGAGCGCCGCATTGCCGCAAGCCCTCCGGGACTGTGTCCTGTTGACCTTGCGATGAATTTTTTGAATCTCTGCCATGCGCAGACCTGCGGAAAGTGTGTGCCCTGCCGCATTGGCCTGGGGCAGCTTTCGGCATTGATGGAATCCGTGCTGGACGGCACGGCAACCATGGAGACGCTTGCAATTATTGAGCGCACGGCGCGTGTGATCGTTAACTCGGCAGACTGCGCCATCGGACGCGATGCAGCGCGTCTTGTCCTGGACGGACTGGCAGGTTTCCGCGATGACTATGAAGAACATATTATGCACCATCGCTGCCTTGGCGGGATGCAGAATCCCGTTCCGTGTGTGGCGCTTTGCCCCGCAGGCGTGGATATTCCGGGCTATCTGGTACTGGTCAAATACGGTCGCTACGCCGATGCTGTAAGACTGATCCGCAAGGACAACCCCTTCCCCTCTGCGTGTGCCTATATCTGTGAGCACCCGTGCGAGGCACGCTGCCGCCGCAATATGATCGATGACGCGGTGAATATTCGCGGATTGAAGCGCTATGCGGTCGATCATGCCGGCATTGTTCCGAACCATGCCTGCGCGGAAGCAACGGGAAAGACGGTCGCTGTGATCGGCGGCGGCCCCGGCGGACTTTCCGCAGCGTATTATCTTGCGCTGATGGGGCACAAGGTAAGCGTCTACGAAAAGCGCAGGAAGCTCGGCGGTATGCTGCGCTACGGCATTCCGGCCTACCGTCTGCCGCGTGAAGTGCTGGATGAGGAAATCCGCTCGATCCTTTCGGTCGGCATTGAGGTGCATACCGATGTGAATATCGGTGAAGAGATCACCTTTGACGAGCTGAAAAGTCAGTACGATGCGCTCTATATTGCCATTGGTGCGCACACCGATAAAAAGACCGGCATTGAGGGGGAAGACAGCGAAGGCGTTGTTTCCGCCGTTGAGCTTCTGCGAGAGATCGGTGACGACAACAAGCCGGACTTTACGGGAAAAGAGATCGTTGTGATCGGCGGTGGCAATGTTGCCATGGACGTCTGCCGCAGCTCGATCCGACTGGGTGCAAAGAAGGTCTCCTGTGTGTACCGCCGCCGCCAGTCGGATATGACGGCGCTTCCCGAGGAAGTCGAGGGTGCGGTTGCCGAGGGCGTGGAGCTTGTGACGCTGGAAGCGCCTGTTCGCATTGAGACAGATGAAAAGAATAAGGCGGTCGCTCTCTGGTCGCAGCCGCAGGTCATCGGCGAGATGGACTCCGCCGGCCGTCCGCGACCGAAGAAGGCGGATTGCGCGCAGCGCCGTATTGCGGCTGATGTGATCGTTGTTGCAATCGGACAGGGCATTGAGACGCACGGATTTGAGCAGAGCAAGATCTCCGTTAAGCGCGGTACGTTTGTTGCCCAGACAAGCGGTCAGATCGGCGATATGGACGGCGTTTTTGCAGGCGGTGACTGTGTTACCGGCCCTGCTACCGTTATTCGTGCCATTGCAGCAGGTAAGGTTGCTGCAGCGAATATTGACGAATACCTCGGCTATCACCACGAGATCAATGTGGGTGTGGAAATTCCGACGCCGCGGCTGAATAACAAGCCGCCGCACGGACGCATCAATACTACGGAACGCGAAGCATGCGAACGCAAACACGACTTTCAGTGTATCGAATGCGGCTTGACCGATGAGGAGGCGCACGAGGAAGCTTCCCGCTGCCTGCGCTGCGACCACTTCGGCTACGGCGTGTTCCGGGGAGGGAGGAAAGGCACATGGTAACACTGACCATTGATAAAAAACAGGTAACGGTGCCCGAAAATGCCACCATTCTCGAGGCGGCGCGTTCCGCCAACATCAATATCCCTACGCTGTGCTACTTAAAGGATATCAACGAGATCGGCGCCTGCCGCCTTTGTGTGGTAGAGGTGGACGGTATGGAGCGGCTTGTTCCTGCCTGCGATAATGTCGTGGCAGACGGTATGGTCGTTCATACCAACAGTCCCAAGGTGCGTGAAGCGCGCCGCACCAACCTGCGCCTGATCCTTTCCCATCACGATGTTTCGTGTACGAACTGTACCCGCAGCGGCAACTGTGTGCTGCAGACGCTTGCCAACGACTTCAATATGCGCGGCACCCACTATCCCAAGAAGCTGCGCCATGAACCGATCAACTATACGGCGCCCCTGATCCGCGAGAATGACAAGTGCGTAATGTGTATGCGCTGCATTCAGATTTGTGAAAAGGTGCAGTCGGTCAAGATCTGGGATCTGCTTGGCACGGGTTCGCGCAGCGTGGTCGAGGTTTCTCATAACCGCCATATTCAGGATACGGAATGCACCTACTGCGGACAGTGTATTACGCACTGTCCCACTGCCGCCCTGCGTGAGCGCGACGATACCGGCAAGGTTTACGATGCCATTGACGATGCCGATAAGATTACGGTCGTGCAGGTTGCACCTGCCGTGCGTGCGGCCTGGGCGGAGCAGTTCGGCCTTTCTTCCGAGGAGGCAACGCCGGAGCGTATGGTTTCCGCCCTGCGCGAGGTCGGCTTCGACTATGTGTTCGATACCGACTTTGCAGCGGACCTTACCATCATGGAGGAGGGCAGTGAGTTCATCGAGCGTTTCACAAACAAAGCGGAGCATTCCTGGCCGATGTTTACCTCCTGCTGTCCCGGCTGGGTGCGCTTTCTCAAGTCACAGTACCCCGAGCTGACGGAGAATCTGTCCACGGCAAAGTCACCGCAGCAGATGTTCGGCGCAATTACGAAGAGCTATTTTGCCGAAAAAATCGGTGTCGATCCCAAAAAGCTGTTCGTCGTTTCGGTCATGCCCTGTGTCTCCAAAAAGAGCGAGTGTGCGCTGCCGACGATGAAGGATGCCTGCGGCGAGCCGGATGTGGATGTGAGCATCACCACGCGCGAGTTGAACATCATGATGCGCGCGAACCACATTGACCCGAGATTCCTTGAGGAGCAGAAGTTTGACAGTCCGCTCGGCGCATCTACCGGCGCAGCCGTTATTTTCGGTGCGACCGGCGGTGTGATGGATGCAGCGCTGCGCAGCGCCTATTATCTCATTACCGGCAGCAATCCCGATCCGGACACCTTTACCGCCGTGCGCGGTATGGACGGCTGGAAGGAAGCAGTGTTTTCCATTCCCGGTGCAGGCGATGTCCGTGTTGCGGTGGTAAGCGGTCTCGGCAACGCGCGAAAGCTTCTCGAGGCACTCAAACGCCGCGAGGTTGCCTACGACTTTGTGGAGGTCATGGCCTGTCCGGGCGGCTGCGCAGGCGGCGGCGGACAGCCGATTCACGAAGGCTGTGAGCTGGCTGAGCAGCGCGGTGGGGTGCTCTGGAGACTCGACAAAGGGGAAACGATCCGCTTTTCCCATGAAAATCCGGAGGTTGCGGCTCTGTATAGGGACTTCCTCGGAAAACCGCTGGGTGAAAAGTCGCATCACCTGCTCCACACCGACCATACGGCATGGGAAATGCCCACGGCTGTCGAATGATGTAGTCAATGACTGCTTAGCAGCACCTGCAGCCGTTTCGGCTGCAGGTGCTGCAGTATTTTTCAAACTGCTTGTGAATTCTCTGTTGACAAACGTAGCCAATCATGTTATATTGTGTTTACAGAAGTAACCACAATATAACGAAGGAGGACGGTGCAATGGAGAGATATGATCTGACGAGCGCGGAATGGAACATCATGGAGTGCCTGTGGGAGCGTGCGCCGCAGACCGGGCGCGAGCTGACGGAGGCGATGGAAAAGCGCATCGGCTGGAGCCGCAGCACGACGCTGACGCTTCTTCGCCGTATGGTCGGCAAGGGCGCGGTGCTGTGCGACACGGAGGGAACGAAGAACACGTTTTCGCCCGCCGTGCGCCGCGAGGACGCGGCACTTGCCGAGGCGGAGACCTTTTTGAATCGCGTCTATCAGGGGAGCCTGAGCATGATGGTCAGTGCCATGACGCACAGGCAGGCGGTCTCCAAGGAAGAGCTTGATGAGCTGTATGAGCTGCTGCGGCAGATGGGGGAGGGCGCGAAATGATGCAGTGGATCATTTCGTCCAGCGTGCTGATCGCGGTTGTGATCGCCCTCCGCTTTGCGCTGCGTGGGAAGATCAGCCTGCGGTTGCAGTATGCCCTGTGGCTGCCGGTGCTTGTCCGCCTGCTCATCCCGATGAGCTTCGGTACAAGCGATTTGAGCGTGATGAACGCTGTGCCGGATCGCCTGCCAAGCATACAGCAGAGCGTGACGATCCCGACGGAAAACGTCGTGACACCCGCTGCGCCGTTTGTTCCAGCACAGGGTATCGACGCGCCGCTGCCGTCTGACTTCATGCAGAATACGATCGTTACGGACACCGCACCGAAAATTGAGAAAACCGACTGGGCGGGCATCGCAAGAACCGTTTGGCTTACCGGCGCGGTGGTGTTGGGACTTACATTCCTCGCCTCGAACCTGCGCTTCGGCAGAAAGCTGCGCCGCTCACGCCGGAGCATCGCAGACACAGACGCAAGACTGCCGGTGTATGAGAGCGCCGAGACGGAGACGCCGTGTCTGTTCGGCTTGCTGAAACCGAGTATCTACGTCACGCCCGACGCCTGCTCGGACGCGGACACGCTGCGTTACGCGCTTGCCCACGAGCAGACGCACTATCGCCACGGTGACCATCTTTGGGCGGTGCTGCGCGGCGTATGCCTTGCGCTGCACTGGTACAATCCGCTCGTATGGTGGGCGGCGGAGCTGAGCCGCCATGACGCGGAGCTCGCCTGTGACGAAGCGACCATTCACGCGCTCGGGGAAACGGAACGTGCCGCCTACGGCAGAACGCTCATCCGCATGACTTGCGAACAGCGCCCTGCGCTGCTCGTCACCGCCACCATGATGACCGACAGCGGCAAGGGGCTCCGTGAGCGCATCACGCTGCTTGTGAAGAAACCGAAAACCGCCGTCTGCACCGCTATCGCCGTGCTGCTCATCGCGTGTCTCTCCGTTGCCTGCACTTTTACGGGTGCACCGAAAACGTACACCGTCACGCAGGAATGGTTTGACGCGGGCTTCTCCGCTGAGGACGCACAGGTGTGCCTTGCCTTTCTCGACTGGGCGGAGGACTTCGACATTGACGATGCAAACGCCGCCTCATGGCTGGCCGAAAGCGGCGCGGCAGATTTCAAGGCGTTTGACGGAAAACCGACTGAGATGGCGGCTGCGTTTGCTCAGGCTGTCAAAAGCATCCGCGCGGAGGAGCTTTCCCCACCGACAGACAGTTCCAACGAAGTCACCTATACATTATCTATCGCTGACCGACGTGAGGGCTTTGGCTTTTCGCTGAGCGAGAACTGGCAGGTCGCGCTGATCGCGCCCGCAGAGTACGAGGCAGACGGTGAGCCGTTCACCTATGGAAAACCGGTTGCCATGATCGACAATGCGGCGCTGGCGAATTTTCTGCGCGGGATGTTTCGTCTGACCGAGGAAGCATCCGCAACTGATTTTATCCAATGGTGCAGCCGATTCCGGGACGAAAATGTGACAAATCTCTCGATCTCTGTCGATGGTGCAGCGGCACTGGGCTATACGGGCGAAACGCTCAAGTCCATGGCATCGGAGCTTACGCCGCTCCTCCGTGCTCTGACGGCAGAGCAGCGGGTACAGTTGCCCGATGCGGACGCTTTTGACAGCGCGATCTGCCTCGTGATTGGAGACAACAAAGACGAATATATGATTAACCTGTCAGCCGACGGGAATTACGCCAATACAATCCGTGTACTCGGCGCTCTCCGCGCTGACGAGGAAGGTAAATACTTCCGTCCGGAGGCGTACTATGACGCGCCGTGGATCGCGTCATGGATTCGCGCAAAGGCGATCCCGCTGCTGGAGGGTGATCTGCCGGAGGCCGTACTTCCCTTGGAGGAAGAAACCCATGAGGAGGACGGCGTCTCGCAAACCGTTATGAGCATCCGGGGAGAGTTTCCGGGCAGCACCCGATTGACCGTCGGCACGTTCGAGCTGCCGACGGGAGCGGTGACCTTCTCCGGGGCGTGGTCGCCGTCCTACGCGTCTGTTTGCGCGATCGTCAAGCCGAGCAGCGGCGACGGCACGGTCGTCTATTTCAAACCGGGCGAAAGCGTCTCCCTTGGCTTCGAACGCAGCGGCAGCTACGATATTGTGCTGCTTGCGCCCAAGGAAGGGATCGATGGTACGGTGAGCGTCGATATGCATTAGCTGTAAGAACCGGTTAAGCCGATAGACAAGTGCTGAGAGGAAGTTTAAGCTCTTTTTATGTAACGACCGGCATGTAAACTTTAAGTTGCCAAAAAACATTGTGAAAAGTCAAAAGGCAACCGGAGCTTGCTGGACATTTTCGAGAAATTTGGTAATCTGTACATAGACAAAAAGCCAAAATCAAGAGAAAGGGAGACGCGACATGACAGACGAGATCAGAAACGAAGCGGAAAACACGATGGAGACCGCAGTCACGCCCGATGCCGCAATCTTGCCGGCACAGACCGAACAGAACGATGCGCCTATTGCTGATTTGGCGGAGATTTCCCCAGTGGAAGCCGGACCCTCGCCGGAGGACATAGCGAAAGCTGCGTGGCTCAAAGAACACGCGCCGACGCTTGCCAAATGGCTGATGGTACTCTTCTGGCTGGGGGTTGCAAGCTTTGTCTGCAACGGGTTTGAGAACACGATCAAGCTGCCGAAGTATGTGCCGGTCACGGGACTGGTGCTTTCAGCTGCGACCTATCTTATTTCACTGCTCCAGATTCTTGCGGCATGGAAGCTGCAAAAAGCAGATCGGAAATTTCGCATGCTTGCCCTCATTAACGCCGCGTCGACCGTTTTTCTGGCAATCACGCAGGTGACGCTGGGCGGGGCAGATCCGGCCGTGATTGCGGGGATTGTGAGTGACCGGACGCAGAGAGCAGGTGTGCAGGCGCTTGTGGCCGTTCTGCTGGCACTGGCTCTCGGGCTTGCTGCCGTGGTGTACTACTTTGAAATGACCGCTTTTCATCATGTCACGCGATATGTGGATGAGGAACTTGCTGAAAAGTGGATCAAGCTGCGCGCATGGATGATTGGCTTGACTGCGGCAACCCTTGCTGCAATCCTTTTGGAAATTTTGATTGCAGGCAACCCCTTTGCGTATCTCAATGGCTGGGGGACAGTTATTTTGCTCTTGGCGGTGCCTTCCTCGCTCGGCATGCTGGCCTGCTCGGTTATCCTCATGGTGTACCTTTACCGGACGGCGAAGCTGTTCAAAACAACCGCACAAAATACGGACAGCGCAGAGAAAAAAGTGTGAGTGAGGAGCAGCCAATGAAAATCGTCGAAAAAGCAGCGAAACAGATACTGATTCTCTGCAGCCTGCTGATCGTACTTTTCGTGGGCTTCATTCTTTCTCTTGTAATACATGAGCGTATGATTTCTCATGAGCTGTTGAATGCGCCTTTTGCACAGTGCGGTACCGCCTGGGAGTCGGAGGATGGCATCATTACGATGGTTGTCAGCGATGCACCGGCGGAAGAGCCTCTGAATTATTGCGATCCCGTCGATGGCTTGACCGTTTATGAGACGGAAACAAAGGTGCTGTATCAAGAGAAACGCCATCCTGCGCTTATTTCCGTTGACTATCAGCAGCAGAGATTCTTCTTTACCGTATATGCAAAAGAGATTTTGCCCGGGGATGTGCTTTTTACTGCAGACGGTCATTATAAGATGAAGGACGAAAGCTTTACCCTTACAGACATTCGCTGTGATAATGACGATGTCTTCAGCAGTGATCCATTTGTCATTTTCAAAATGTGATAAAACGGAAAAAAAGTGAACGATGCTTGGAAAATCAAAATCTCTCGAAGGAGTAGTGGTATGAAAAAGTTTACAGCAGTCGTTTTAGCATTAGTCTGTGTGATGGGCTTAATGGCTTGTTCCGCCCAGGAGCGAGGAGAAAAAACAGGGGAAGTACCGCAACAGATACAGTTCCCCGAAAACAACGGTACATCGCAGGAAACCAATGTGCTCAAAGAGCCGTCTGCATTGACTGTGATATATGGTGAAAACAACAGCATAGAAGCACTGAGGGGAACGACTTCCTGGAAGTATCAGAATGAGGATGGCACCTGGACGGGCTTTGAGGCAGACAGCATACACCCATTGGAGGCCAAAGAATATATGCCAAGCCTGAAGCTGCTGCCCGTTATAACGTCTTCCGGTTCCCACTTAAAAGTCACAATGCAGTGGGATGCTGCGCCTGACAAGACTTCTGTTCGCTGTTGGAATGAAAAAGACTGGGGACAACCCGATGCCGAAAGTGAAGAACTTCAAGTATGCACGCTGCTGGTTGACTCCAATGTTGAAACGGCACCAATTACTTCTGTTGAGTTGAAAGATGGAAACTATATTTATGAGGTTATTGCCGAGTGGAACAGTCATGAAGAATACAACGGTATAGCCCGTTATAGTTTCTATACTGTAAAATAAGGAAAATGACCTTGAGATCGGGAAGAGGTTTAATCTGCTCCGGCGACCCGGGCGGCATGATTTCCAGTGAAAACCTCTGACAGATTTTATAGAATACGATGAAGACCGCTGAGTGCAGTAAGCTCAGCGGTCTTCATCATTATGGTGCGGGTAACAGGATTTGAACCTGCACGGTCGCCCACTGGAACCTAAATCCAGCGTGTCTGCCAATTCCACCATACCCGCAAATCGGCAACGCAATTATCATAGCACAACTTCTCCGACGCCACAATAGCAAATTTCACTGAAATGACGATTCTGCTGCAGGTGTAACGCATCACTGAAATATGCGCAGGATGCGCCGAATCACGTGCGTTTTCCATATTGACAATGTATTTTTACGTTATTATAATTAGTGCATACCATTCAGGTTTAGGAGTTCATCTTATGTGTAAGTCCGATTTTTTTGCATATTATCTCTACTTTACTGTATTGTTGGGGTAAGGCTAATTTGTGCTGCGGAAGTTGGACAAAACAGTTTTCTGTTTCTATTGCGCTACACGGGTTAGCCCTGTGTGGCTTTATTTTTTAGGAGGATGCAGCGATGATTGTTGTTATGAAGCCCGGTGTAACGAAGGAGAACCGAGATCAGCTGATCGACTGGCTGAAGAATCTCGGATTGGATATTCATATTTCGGAGGGCGCGTATCAGACGGTTCTCGGCCTTGTCGGCGATACGACGAGAGTCGACATGGATCTGGTGGGAAGCCTTGAGATCGTGGACTCTGTCAAGCGAGTCACCGAGCCGTTTAAGTGCTGTAACCGCAAATTCCATCCCGAAGATACAGTCGTTGAAATCGGCGATGTTAAAGTCGGCGGAGGCAATTTCTGCATGATTGCAGGCCCTTGCTCGGTGGAGAATGAGGAGCAGATCGTCGCGGTGGCAAAGGCGGTCAAGGCGTCCGGCGCAAATATGCTGCGCGGGGGCGCTTTCAAACCGCGCACTTCTCCCTATGATTTTGATGGTCTGAAGGCAAGCGGTCTCGAACTATTGAAGATTGCCCGTGCGGAAACCGGCCTGCCCATTGTTTCGGAGATCATGAGCAAGGAGGCACTTCCTCTTTTCGAGGATGTTGATGTGCTGCAGGTCGGTGCGCGGAATATGCAGAATTTTGATCTGCTGCGTGAACTGGGCAAGACGGACAAGCCGATCCTGCTCAAGCGCGGTCTTGCCAATACGCTCAAGGAGCTGCTGATGAGTGCTGAGTATATCATGGCGAGCGGCAATGAGCGCGTCATTCTCTGTGAACGGGGAATCCGCACGTTTGATGACTATACGCGCAATACGCTCGATCTTGCGGCTGTTCCCATGCTCCATGAGCTGTCACACCTGCCGGTCATTGTCGATCCGAGCCATGCTACCGGCATCAACCGCCTTGTTTCGCCTATGGCAATGGCGGCTGCTGCCTGCGGAGCGGATGGTCTCATGATCGAGGTGCACAACGATCCGATCCGCGCCTTGTGCGACGGCGCGCAGTCCCTGCGTCCGGAGCAGTACGAAGAGGTGGCGGAGAAAGTACGTGAAATTCGCAGGGTGATCGGCAAATGACGGTTGGAATTGTTGGACTCGGACTGATCGGAGGCTCATTTGCGAAGGTGTTCCACGAGCAGGGACACCGTGTCCTGGCGTTTGACAAGGATCGTTCCGTCTATGACTTTGCCGCCATGTACGGTGCGGTG
The DNA here is from genome assembly GCA_030529725.1 of Eubacteriales bacterium. Taxonomy (GTDB): domain Bacteria; phylum Bacillota; class Clostridia; order Oscillospirales; family Oscillospiraceae; genus Hominicoprocola. The sequence continues at coordinate 20,289 of JAUMWI010000007.1, forward strand.
GACGGGCCCCTGACGAAAGAGACGATTCCAATGTGCGACCTCATCCTCATTGCGGTGTATCCCCGCGCGGCGATCGAATACCTGCAGGAGCATGCACCTCATTTCGGGACGAAACCGATCGTGATCGATTGCTGCGGGACAAAGCGTATTGTCTGCGAGGCGGGATTCGCGCTTTCGGAGCAATACGGGTTTACCTTCCTTGGCGGTCATCCGATGGCGGGTACACACTATTCCGGCTTTAAATTTGCATCGTCCACGCTGTTTCGCAGCGCACCGATGGTGCTTGTGCCGAAGGATGCAAACGACATTGCATTGCTCGGCAGGGCGGAGGAACTGCTCGCTCCGGCAGGTTTCGGACGTTTCTCCGTTACCACGGCGGCGCAGCATGACCGTATGATCGCCTTTACCTCGCAGCTTGCGCATGTGGTGTCCAATGCCTACATTAAAAGCCCCACTGCGCAGGAACACAGGGGCTTTTCTGCCGGCAGCTACAAGGATATGACGCGCGTGGCATGGCTCAATCCGCAGATGTGGGCGGAGCTGTTTCTGGAGAATAAGGACTGCCTGCTTGACGAACTGGACAACCTGATCGGTGAGCTGCAGCAGTACCGCGAGGCGATGGAAGCGGACAATTATTTCGCTCTGGTCACCTTGCTGGAGGACGGAAAGCGGAGAAAAGAGGAGGTCGACGGACATTGAAACGCATACACATGGAAGCCTCCCGTGCGTACGATATCCTTGTCGAACGCGGACTTTTGGATCAACTCGGACAGATCATGGCCGAGAGCATAGGCGTTTGTAGTGCTGCTGTCATTGCCGACGATACGGTTTTTTCTCTCTACGGGCAGCGCACGGAACAGGCACTGCGCGATGCAGGATTCCGCGTGCTGCACTTTGTTTTTCCGCACGGCGAAGCATCCAAAACACTTGCTACCTACGGCAGTGCACTTAATATGCTCTGCAAGGAGCATCTGACGCGAAGCGATGTCATCGTCGCACTCGGCGGCGGCGTGGTTGGTGATCTTGCCGGATTTGTTGCAGCAACCTACCAGCGCGGTATCCGCTTTGTGCAGGTGCCGACAACGCTTCTGGCGATGGTGGATTCCTCGGTCGGCGGAAAGACTGCGGTCGATTTGGATGCAGGAAAAAACCAGGTGGGCTGCTTCCACCAGCCGTCTCTGGTGCTTTGCGATCCGGAGCTTCTTGTCACACTTCCGCAGGAGCAGTATCGCTGCGGATGCGCGGAAGTGATCAAATACGGCGTTTTGGGCAATGCCGACTTTTTTGACCGGCTGATGCACACTCCGATCTGCGAACAGTATGAACAGGTCATCGAAGCGTGTGTTATGATGAAGCGGGATTGTGTGTTGGCGGACGAATTTGATTTCGGCCGCCGCAGGATGCTGAATCTCGGTCACTCCGTGGCTCACGCGATTGAATCCTGCAGCGATTTCGGTATTCTGCACGGACAGGCTGTGGCGGTCGGCATGGCGGTCATTGCGCGTGCAGCCGCTGCAAAAGGGATTTGTACGGAGCAAACGCGGGAACGTCTGCTTGCCATTTTAAAGCAATACGATCTGCCAACGGAGACGGAGCTGCCGCTTGATGCACTGTATCAGGCAGCACTGTCTGACAAAAAGCTTTCCGGGGCGACCATGCACCTGATCGTTCCGGAGGAGATCGGCCGCTGCCGGATCGTGAGCATTCCTTCCAATGAGATAAGGGACTGGATGAGAGCCGGAGGGATTTCATGAACGAAACGATTTTGCCGGGCGCACGCACCGGCACGGTGCAGATCCCTGCCTCCAAATCGCAGGCGCACCGAATGCTTTTGTGCGCAGCGATGGGGAGCAGTGATGTGATGCTTCGCTGCCGCGGGCTGTCGAAGGACATCTCCGCAACGGCGCAGTGTCTCAATGCGCTGGGTGCTTCCGTTACCGCGCAGGGTGACCTGATCCGTCTTCGCCCTGTTTCCGGTGTCCCATCGGATATTTGCGAGCTTCCGTGCGGCGAAAGCGGATCGACGCTTCGTTTTCTGCTTCCTCTTGTGGGAGCGCTGGGCGTCCCGGCGGTCTTCAACAGGGAAGGACGGCTGCCGGAGCGTCCCATCGAGCCGCTGCAAAGGGAGCTGTGCCGCAGCGGCATGGATATTTGCAGCGACGGCGCGCGGCTTCATTGTCGCGGACAACTCCGACCGGGGATGTTCTGTCTCCCGGGAAACATCTCGTCGCAGTATATTTCTGCACTTCTTATGGCGCTTCCACTGCTGGAGGGGGAAAGCACACTGCACATCGAAGGCAAGCTGGAATCCGCCGCCTATGTAGCTATGACGGAGGAAGTGCTTTCTCTTGGCGGTGTAACAATTGAAAAAAACGGTTCGACATACCGTATTCCGGGCGGACAGCACTATTATTTTGCACCGGAGCTTTCTGTGGAGGGCGACTACTCAAACGCTGCCTTTTTCCTCTGCGCCGGCGCACTGTCCGAGGGCGGGATCTGCGTAACCGGACTGAACCCGGGTTCCCGGCAGGGGGACAGGGCGATCGTGCCGCTGTTCAGACAGATGGGCGCACAGGTCAGCGCGGACGGTGACAGTGTCACGGTGCGGCGCGGAATGCTCCACGGCATCACCATTGACGCCTCACCTATTCCCGACCTTATCCCTGTTCTGAGTGTTGCAGCGGCAGCCGCTTCAGGGGAGACCCGTGTGATTCACGCGCAGCGACTGCGGCTCAAGGAGTCCGATCGCCTGCACAGTACCGCACAGATGCTTCTTGCGCTGGGTGCAGAGGTAGAAGAACTGCCGGACGGACTGGTGATTCGCGGCGGAAAAACGCTTAACGGCGGCACGGTGGATGCCTTCGGGGATCACCGTATTGCCATGTCGGCTGCCGTGGCAGGCAGTATTTGCCGCAGCGAGATAACGATCTGCGGCAGCGAATGCGTCCAAAAATCTTATCCCGATTTTTGGACGGATTTTAACAAGTTGAAGAGGGGAGACTGACGATGAGCAGCAGCTACGGTGAAAACATTCGACTGACCATATTCGGCCAGTCCCATTCTCCGGCCATTGGCATGACGATGGAAGGGATCCCTGCCGGGCAGAGAATTGATAGGGAACTGCTTCAGCGTTTCCTCGATCGCCGCGCTCCCGGCCGCGCTGTCTACTCGACGCCGCGCAGGGAAGCGGACGAGCCGGAGTTTCTTTCCGGACTTGTGGGGAATGTGACCTGCGGTGCGCCGATCGCGGCGATCATCCGCAACACCAACATCCGTCGCGAGGACTATGCGGCATTTGCTTCGCTGCCGCGTCCGGGACATGCTGATTACACCGCGCAGATGAAATACGGCGGTGCGCAGGATCGCTCCGGCGGAGGGCACTTTTCCGGCCGCATGACGGCACCCCTCTGTATTGCCGGCGGAATCTGCCTGCAAATGCTTGCAGCGGAGAAGATTCAGGTGATCTCACGCATTTTATCTATCGGGAAGGTACATGATGTCGGCGACTTGACGGAATCAACCGCGCAGAAGCGGTTTCCGACGGTAGATGATGCCTGCGGGGAAGCCATGTGCGCTGAAATTGAAGACGCCAGAGCGCAGGGAGACTCCATTGGGGGCGTGATCGAATGTGCGGTGCTCGGCCTGCCGGCAGGACTTGGCGATCCGATTTTTGACGGAATGGAAAATCGAATTGCATCGGCCATTTTCGCCATTCCGGCGGTCAAGGGCATTGAGTTTGGCAGCGGTTTTGCATCCGCTGCTCTGCACGGCAGTGAGAATAACGATCCTTATTTCGTGGAAGACGGCAGAGTAAAAACACTGACCAACCATTGCGGCGGAATCCTCGGCGGCATCACAAACGGAATGCCGCTTACCTTCCGCGTTGCCGTCAAACCGACACCGTCGATCGCCAAAGAGCAGAGAAGCGTTAACCTCAAGACAATGGAGCCGGAGCGGCTTGCAATTACGGGACGACACGACCCGTGCATCGTTCCGCGCGCCGTCCCCTGCGTGGAGGCGGCTGCGGCAATTGCTGTGTACGATGCCCTGCTTGGACACAAAAGGGAAGAAGAATGAGGGAAGATATGGACCTTGAAGAATACAGACGCGAAATTGACCGTATTGATGGGCAGCTGGTCAGCCTATTTTGCGAGCGCATGGACATCGCTGCGAAAATTGCGGCGTGGAAAAAGGAGCAGGGAAGACCGGTATATGACCCCGAACGGGAAAGAAAAAAGCTGCTTGAGATCGCGGCATCCGTCCCGGAAGAAATGCAGGAGTACACGGCTTCGCTTTATTCGCAGCTCTTTGAACTCAGCCGCAGCTATCAGAACCGCCTGCTGGGTACGGCAACGGAGCTGACGGCACAGCTATAACGAGGTGGTATGATGCTCAAATGCGGTTTGTTGGGAGAGAAGCTCGGACACAGCTATTCTCCGATGATCCATGCACAGCTTGCCGACTATTCCTATCAACTCTATGAACGTTCACCGGAGCAGTTGGAGGCTTTTCTTCGCAGCACGGAATGGGACGGGCTGAATGTGACGATTCCCTATAAAAAGGCGGTCGTCCCATACTGCGATGAGCTTTCGCCGCAGGCACGGCAGCTTGGCAGCGTAAATACGCTTGTGCGCCTGCCGGACGGCAGACTTTATGGGGATAATACAGATTATTACGGCTTTTCCTGTCTTGTGAAAGACAGCGGTATTCAGGTGGCCGGGCGCAGTGCCATTGTGCTGGGAAACGGCGGTGCCAGCGTTACGGTCTGTGCTGTGCTGCACGCAATGGGCGCAGGAAGCGTCACCGTCATCTCGCGCAGCGGCGAGGACAACTATCAGAATCTTGACCGCCACGCCGATGCGCAGATCGTTGTCAACACTACGCCGCTCGGAATGTATCCGAACAACGGGGAAACAGCCGTGGATCTGCGCCGGTTTCCAAAGTGTGAGGGCGTGTTCGACCTTATCTATAACCCTGCCCGCACGGCACTGCTGCTGCAGGCGGAGGAGCTTGGGATCCCGTGCTGCTGCGGGCTCAAAATGCTGGTCGCTCAGGCGGCGCGCAGCTGCGAACGCTTTACCGGCAGTGTGGTCGACACTTCACGAATCGACGAGATCGAGCGCTTGATGCGAGCGCAGCTTCAAAATATTATCCTGATCGGTATGCCGGGCTGTGGAAAAAGCACGGTGGCGGCGGCGCTCGGCAAACGGCTTCATCGCCCGGTCTACGAGTCGGACACGATGGTGGAGCAGCGTGCCGGCATGTCGATACCGGAAATTTTTGCCCGCAGTGGGGAGGACCGTTTTCGCGAACTTGAGAGTGAGGTACTTTCGGAACTGGGCAAGCTGACGGGTGCGGTCATTTCCACCGGCGGCGGCTGTGTTACGCGCACAGAGAACTATCCGCTGCTGCACCAGAACGGACAGATATTCTGGCTGAAGCGGCCGTTGGATGAGCTTCCCGTGGAAGGTCGTCCGCTGTCTCAGCGGTATTCCGTTGAGGAACTGTTTGCCAGACGCGAGCCTCTCTATGAACGATTTGCCGATCGAATGATTGAAAACAACCGCTCTGCGGAGCAAACTGCAGAGCGGATCGAGGAGAATCTGCTGTGAAGATACTTGTGATCAACGGGCCGAATCTGAACCTTCTGGGCCTTCGTGAACCGGATATTTACGGGAAAAAGAGCTATTCTGATTTGCTCCGGCTGATCAGTACTGCCTGCGAAAACGAGAAGATTGACGTCGGATTTTTCCAGTCAAACCACGAGGGTGCGATTGTTGATGCCATTCAACAGGCTTACGGTGTGTACGATGGCATCGTGATCAATCCAGCTGCCTATACGCACACAAGCGTTGCAATACTTGATGCGCTCAAGGCGGTGGCTTTGCCTGCGGTGGAGGTCCATATCTCTGATGTGGACAGCCGTGAGGAGTTTCGACAGATCTCTTATGCCGGCAAAGCCTGTATCCAGACGTACAAGGGACTTGGCTTTGACGGATATATCGAGGCGATCCGTTTTCTGAAAAAGTATTTGACGGAGAACCATGCGTGATTTCGGGAACAATATGCTGAACTTGCAAAGGAATAAGGAATATAGAGATGATTCGATTTGATTCTGATTACATTGAAGGCTGCCATCCCAAAATTCTGGAGGCACTTGCAAAGACCAATATGGAGCAGACACCGGGCTATGGTAAGGACAAACATTGTGCGCACGCCCGGGAACTGATCCGCGAGGCATGTAATGCACCGGATGCTGACATTCACTTTCTTGTGGGCGGAACACAGACCAACACCACGGTGATCGCCGCCATCCTGCGCCCGTGGGAGGGCGTGATCGCCGCTGACACCGGCCACATCAACTGTCATGAAACCGGCGCCATCGAGTCCACCGGACACAAGGTGCTTCCGCTTCCCCATGCCAATGGCAAGCTGACGGCGGAGCAGATCGAGAAGTGTGTATATGCGCTGCGCCATGACGGGAACTATGAGCATATCGTGCAGCCCGGTATGGTGTATATCTCCCAGCCCACGGAGTACGGTACCATGTACTCCAAGACGGAGCTGCAGGCTATTTCCGAAGTCTGCCGCGCAGCGGGGCTGCCGCTGTTTCTCGACGGTGCCCGCCTGGGCTACGGCCTTGCCGCCGATGGAACGCTGTCACTGCCGGATTATGCCGAACTCTGCGATGTGTTTTATATCGGCGGCACCAAGGTCGGCTTCCTGTTCGGTGAGGCAGTCGTCATCACGAACGATGCGCTGAAGAAGGACTTCCGCAATATGATTAAGCAGCGCGGCGGTATGCTGGCAAAGGGACGCCTGCTTGGTATTCAGTACGAGGTCATGTTTGAGAACGGTCTATATCTGGAGGTATCCCGCAATGCCGTTGCCCAGGCACGAAAGATCCGCGCGGCGCTGTTGGAGATGGGAATTCCGCTGGCCTATGATTCTCCCACCAATCAGCTCTTCCCGATCCTGACCCGCGCACAGTATGCGGAGCTGGGAAAAACTTTTGAGCTCGGCGCGTGGGACATTAGCGGCGGTGAGGCGGATATCTTCCGCATCTGCACCAGCTGGGCGACCACGGAGGCAAATGCCGATGCCCTGATTGCGGCTATTCGCACCCTTTAAGCGTTGGGAATGGAAGCACCTGCTTCGAGGTCAAACCTTCTGATGGTTTTTCCGGAGCATACGGCAGAGGCGATGATATTAAAGCCGGAATGACCATTTTTTCCAGCCGTTCCGGTAGATCGATATATTTGCAGCAACTGTGGATTTTCTGAAGAATGGATAAGAGCTGAAGAGATCCAGAAGGCAGGGACGTCTAAACACGCTTCTTGCGAATTGAATAATGCAGAATAACAGACTACAATTTGTAGGAGCAGGAGAGGTCAAAATTGACCTCTCTTTGCTTTTACGGAAAAATCAGAAAAGGTCCCTTGGAATAATGCAAGGCCTCATCCAAATGAAACATTTTACCGGTGGCAGAGCCATAGATTATAAAGACGATATCGGCGATGCCCAGCAGGAGCATGGCGAAGAGAATATCCTGACAGGGGTCGTTTTCGAGCAGTTTATACATGTTTTTCTAAAGCAGATACGAAACGGGAGAAAGTGTCACAGGTTTGTCACACAGGGTGTGCTAAACCATCATAAACTTACAAGCGGCGGAGTGCGCTCTTTTCCCGTTCGTGTTTCCGTTGGGGCTTGACCCGGGTGGACGCACCCAAACCTCTGCACAACAGGCAGCACCTGAGAAGATAAAAGGAAATTATTTGTGAAAGGAAAAATGTGATGAAAAAGAAATTTGTTAGCATCCTGCTGGCGATGGCCATGTGTCTGTCACTGCTGCCGACGATGGCGTGGGCGAAAAGCTACAGGACTTACTACGTCGATGACACCAAAGGCAGCGATAGCGAAAGGGGGGAGCTCAAACTCGAAGAATATGGCGACCATGATCATCCCTTTAAGACGATTGCCAAAGCACTCGAAGAAGCAGGAGTTGGCGATATCATAGTGCTTCTGTCTGATATCGAGTGCGGCAGATTGGAGACCGGCGACAAGAGCCTGACCATTAAGCCGGAAGACAAAAATGTCACGCTCACGCTTACCGGTCCGATGATGCTCGGCAAGAAGGACGGTGAAGAGACGTTTACGCTCTCTGGCGGCGATAAAGGCGAGACGCTGACCATTAAACCGGAGCTGACAGAGGACGTGAATGACTTCCGCCCCATCGCCATCCGTCAGGGCAACACGCTCAACCTCGAAGACGGCGTGATTCTGACCGGCAGCCGCTTTAACGGTACGGGCGGCGGCATGATCAACGTGGCAACAAATGCGACGCTCAACATGGAGGGCGGCACGATCTCTGATTGCCAGATCACTTCCATCGATTACGACGCGACAAATAGCCAGCTCGGACGCGGCGGTGCGATCTATGTTGCCAAGGGCGGTACGTTCAATATGACCGGCGGCGCAATCGAGAATTGCTCGGCAAGCGTTGCAGGTGGCGCGGTATATGTCGTTGGCAATATGGAAATGTCCGGCGGCAAGATCACCGGCTGCTCCGTCAGCGGTCTGACCGATAGTGACAAAGTCAAGGCAAAGGGCGGCGCGGTGTATCTGTACGGCGAAAGCAGCTTCACCATGACCGGCGGAGAGATTTCCGGCAACGCGCTCGGCAATGTCGCGGATATGCGCGGCGCGGGTGTCTATGTCGCTTCCGGCGCGAATGTCACGCTCGGCGGCACGGCGAAGATTACCGACAACACCGACGGCAAAAATAATGACAGCAACCTCTTTCTCTATGACGGCGTGACGGTTACCCTCAGCACTGACACCGCACCCGCGGAGGGTATGAAGGTCGGCGTGACGATGGCGACTGCCGGCGCGTTCACCACCACCAGTGCAACGCAAGACCATGTGAAGTACTTCTTCTCGGACGACCTCAACTATCATGTTGTGCATGAAAGCAATGCGCTGAAGCTCGTCAGCGGCTCCAACTGGAGTCTGCTCAAGGCGGCACTGTCTGCGGAAACCCCAACATCGGTTGCCGGCGTGTTCCGCGTGAATAACACGAGCCCGCTTGATATTACACTGTTGTCCGACATCACCGCGGGCATAGGCGACACGACGCTGACCGTCCCCACGAACAAGACCGTCACCCTCAGATTAGAGGACCACACGATCAACCGCAATCTGTCTGAGACGGTCGAAAACGGCGGCGTCATCACGGTCAGTTCCGGCGCAACACTTGGAGTGCTCGGAACCGGCACGATCACCGGCGGCAATACGACCGGCGACGGCGGCGGCATCTGCAACAACGGTACGCTTACCTTTTACGGAGGCACAATCACCGGCAACAAAGCTGCCAACGGCGGCGGTATCTACAACAACGGCGGCACGGTTACGTTAGGACTCTATGCTCTTACCACGCTCAGCAATAACACCGCGACCATTGACGGCGGCGGTATCCACAGCAACGGTGGCACCTTAAATTTGTTCTCCGCCACAATCGATGGCAACACGGCAGCCGGCAAGGGCGGCGGTATCTACACAACAAACTATGTAGATTTCAGAAGCACTACCACCATTAAGAACTGTCAGGCAAAATTCGGCGGTGCCGCATATGTGGCGGCGAACGGTCGGTTTGAGACCAACGGCGGAAAGATTCAGGATTGCAGTGCCATCGGTGATGACGCGTGCGGCGGCGGTGTGTATGTCGAACACGGCGGAACAGCTACCTTTGGAAACAGCGCCTCGGTCAGCGGCTGCACAGCGGCAAAGGACGGCGGCGGTATCTACAGCAAGGGCGCCATTGGTCTGGAAACCGCAACGATCAACAGCAACACGGCAACCGGCGGTAACGGCGGCGGCATCTACCTCGCCGGCGGCAACAACGATGCCGACAAGGGCAGCATTTTCCTTGGAAAAGACGCAAAGGTTACGGAAAATACGAAAAATAAGGCAGCAAACAATCTCTATCTGTGCGACAATCTATTGCTCGCCAAGTTCGGCACCGGCGAGGATGTTCAGGCGCCTACGAGCAAAATGAGCATCGGCGTGACGACGGAGACCGCGCCGACGTCGGGCAATCCCGTGAAGCTCACCGAAAACGACACGAGCACGGGGACGTACAAGACTTATCTCGTTGCAGATGACAGCACAAAATATGAGATTGTTGTCACGAATAACCATCTGGTGCTTCAGGTGAAGGCTGTGCCCAAGCCGGCCCATTCCTCCGGCGGCGGCAGTTCTGTCGCCGTCCCTGTTGAGGGCAGCAAGGATACCGTCAAGGTCAACGCCACGGTCAGCGGCAGCAACGCCACCATCAAAAATGTGACAAGCGAGGAGATCACCAAGGCTGGCACCGGCGCGGAGGTTACTATTGACTTAAGCGGCCTTTCCAAGTCCGTTACCGGTGTGACGATCCCCAAGACTACGCTGGAGAATGTCGCTTCTTCCGAGGCCGCCGGTCTTGAAGTGAAGCTTCCGAACGGCACCACCGCCGTGTTCGACAAGACCACGGTCGCCGCGATTGCCGAGCAGGCTGAGGGCAGCAACATTCAGCTCGTGGTCGATAAGGACTCCAATGCTGAAAAGTCGTTGACGAACGCGCAGAAGGAAGCAATCAAGGAGCTCTATAACCCCATTGTCCTCGATGCCTACTTTGTCTCGAACGGCAAGCGCATTTCCGACTTCAAGGGCGGCAAGGCCGAGCTAACGGCTGAGTATCCCACGATGAAACCCATCCGCGTGTGGTATGTTGCCGACAACGGCACCAAGGAACTTGTGCCATCTTCTTTCAACGGCAAGACCGCGACCTTTACCGTCACACACTTCTCTCATTACGTCATCGAACAGCTTGACGGCAGCAGCTATGCTTCCTGCCCACAGGATGCGGCTTGCCCGATTGCCAAGTTCACCGATGCAAGCACGACGGCATGGTATCATGACGGTGTCCACTACTGCGTGGACAGCGGCATGATGAACGGCATAGGCAACGATATGTTTGCCCCCGGCGCAACGCTGACGCGCGGCATGGTCGTGACCATGCTCGCCCGCCTGAGCGGTGTCGATACGACCACCAACGCGGTGTGGTTTGTGCCCGGTACGGAATGGGCAGTTAAAAGCGGAATCTCCGACGGCACGAATATGACTGCCGACATCACGCGCGAGCAGCTCGCAACGATGCTCTACCGCTATGCGCAGCTCAAGAACATCGACACGAACAAGTTCACGGAGAATACCAGCACACTGTCCTGCACCGATGTGTTTACCATCAGCGACTGGGCCGGTGCCGGAATGCACTTTTGCATTGCCGCCGGTGTTGTGAACGGAGACAACGGAATGCTCTATCCGACGCATACGGCCACCCGCGTCGAGGCTGCGGCGATGTTCCAGCGTTTCTGTGAGAAGGTTATTGCAAAGTAAAAATTCCATAGAAATACAATATAGCAGCAGTATAAAAAGCTTCCGCCGCTAAATTGATATGTTTCATAAAGCTGTATCGCTGAACTTTTGCGACAGCACTGTTCTGGAGCTTTTATTTCAGACCGGCTCTGCCGGCGGCCGGATGGTCAAGAAGATGACACTCGCACGATGCATGAGCTTTGAGCGAGCGGACAGAACGGCGATGGGGCATGAAGTGGAGGTAAGATACAAAGCGACCATTGCCATTTGACGGCTTATTATGAAAGGGCACGTTGCAAAGTCACGACCTAAAAAACGAGAACATCAGTTGGCCCGGAAAGGCTGGCTGATGTCCCTGTTTGTGGTAAAATCAGGTTGTGAAGAATAACATCACCAAGAACCGGTGTATGATCTGCCGATGTGACTGCTCCCGGTTTTTATGCGCCCGGACTTGTGGGCGTACATGTTGGTGGCGGGAAATATGTTCGTGCGGAAAGCGAACATAATGGTATTGTATTTATTCGATCCTGACTGCGCCTACCCTTGGACACAGCGTTGGTCTCTGCCGTGTCATGTGTCTATCTTTATCTTACAACTTCACATAGCGGGTGGATATTAATTGCCTGATAAAAAAGCAGAACCGGATGCGTCACCCATCCGGTTCTGCTGAAACGTCGTAATTATTCGTTTGTCAGGCTTCTTTTCTTGCCATAGCGAGTTGGAAATCCTTCGTATCGGAGAATATCTCGTTCGTGTAGGGATTCTTCTTTTGCTCAATAGAGCGTTTGATGATCCACGCAAGTGCAAGAGCGTTTACTGCAATAGAAATGATGGAAATGATACCTTGCATACGGGGATCAGCCATAACCGGCATGGAAGTTCCCATTGCTGCTGCGGCACCGCCTTCTCCGTAGATCGAGGAAACGGTCGTGAAGATGCTGCTGTCCTGAAACAGCGGGAACACCTGCGCGAACATGCACCAGAGGGCAAGAGTATTGGCACGATTCTGGATCCACCCGCCTTTGTTCCAGAGAAAGTTTGCGACTGTCGGTGCAAGCAGGAGTGCAAGCCCGCAATACCATGCGTGTGTAGGAAGATTCAGGTATGTATACTGGAAGTTCCAGATGTCATACGCGATGATATAGATCCAAATCATATCCGGCCAGAGCATATCCTTCTTGCCCTTGGAAGAGTAGACACCCCACCATCCCGTCATGCAGGCGATATTGATGATACCGGCAATACCGTTCAGCAGGTTCCACCAACCGCCATAGAGCCAAACCCCTTCGGAGGAGAGCCACCAACCGCCTGCCAGAGAACCGGCCCTAATAGCTGATTCGAAATCAGAAGCGACGGCAATCAGAATATTGAGTCCGACGATTACAAACGGGAAGCAGCGGAACCAATGTGCTTTTCCGAGCTTGCCCCATTCGTACTTGATGACCATGAAGCCAATACATCCGATAGTTGCCGCATAGAGTTTGGCATAATGAAACCAGCTGTTCATGTGAACATAAGTATCATTGCTAAGCGCCCATTCCGCACCGTTGGCTGCGCCAATATAGATTGCAATAAAGTAAGCGGTCAGTATCGCCGGAATGACAAGGAAACAGGTGATACCGCCAATTTTCGTGCGGCGTGCAAACTCATTTGCGAGGATTAACCCCACAAACACCAAAAGCCATCCCAGCAATTGGTAACCGGCAGTTTGTCCATAGATCTCAAAAAACATAGATGATTTCTCCTTTCTTGCAGATGCGGCGTTTTTATCTAGTGTATTTTGTAGGTATCGGCATTTCCGAGTTCAGGCACAACTGCGCTGTTATCGACGAGCTCGGTGATGTAGTCACGCCTTTGCAGTCGCTTACCATCTCTCGCAGATACATTCCTCAATGAATATTTTACCATAACATATGGACATTTGCAAGAGCAGTTTTTTGAGTGTAAAGCCGTGGGTTGTAAGAAATAAATCGGTATTGATGATAAATCGGAAACGACTTCTTTTTCACCATTTTTACACACTACGATGATAAATTCTTTTCATAATGGGCAGGAAGCCATTGCCTTGTATTCCTTCCTATCAGTCTACAGCTCAACGAGCCGCCTTTTTTCAATTCACTATTCTGCCTGACGGTTACTGATTCTACGATTATTCTGCAAAAACAGAGGGAATTTTTTTGTGAAAAGTGTAGAATTCGGGGAATTTCTATTGCAGTTTCCGTTGGCATCTTATATCATATCCTTGTGTGATAATATTCGTGTATCATAACGATGTTTTAAGAAAGAAAAATGATCAGGAGGGATAATGGATCTATGACTCGAGATGAAAAGATTTTTAAGCTGGGTAAAGAGATTACTGACCGTGCAAAGGTCATTCTTGGCTTAGAAAAAATTACCACCGACTCTCCCGAATACTGGGGCATTGATTCTGGATTAAAATTCATCGGCAACAAGTACGGCCAGAACATCAGCGCGGATGCGCTGGATATGATGCTGTGCATGAAAAAACGTGTGCCGGTCACACTTGCCCAGATGCAGAAAAAGACCGGCTTTGAAGCATCTTATCTGGAAAAGCTGCTGGAAGCTGTGTCCGATTGCGGCCTGGTAGAGTATAACTGGGAGAATCTGGACGGCAAGAATCCTAATCATGAGAAGCGCTGGATCCTGGATATGTTCGTGCCCGGCAGCGCCGAGCTGATGGTCATTCATTCTGACATCTGCGATGAGTTCCCCAAGACGGCGGACTTCTTTGAGCGCATGACCTATCTGCCCTTGGCGGGGCTGACCGAAATGGTACCTCCCGGAGGTGCCGGTATCGGTATGCATGTCATCCCCGTGGAGCAGGCGATCCCTGCCGAGAGCCAGTCTTTGGATATCGAGCATATCTCCCACTGGCTGAAAAAGTACGAGGGCCATTTGGGCGTATCTGTCTGCTCCTGCCGTAAGCAGCAGCGTATCCGTGACGAGGGCTCCGGCGATATTGAGGCCGACTGGTGCATCGGTATGGGCGAGTTCGCCGACTACTGCCGTGAAACCGGTAAGGGCCGCGATATTACTTACGAAGAGGCTATGGAGATCCTGAAAAAGGCAGAGGATCGAGGCTATGTACATCAGGTGACCAATATCGACGGCGAGAATAAGATTTTCGCCATCTGCAACTGCGCCGTCGGTGTATGTAACGCCCTGCGTACCTCTCAGCTGTTCAATACCCCGAATATGTCTCGCTCGGCTTATATTGCATCCAGTGACGCGACCAAGTGCACCGCCTGCGGCAAATGCGTGGAAACCTGCCCCGCCGGCGCAGTCCGTCTGGGTCAGAAGCTATGCACCGCCACCGGTCCTGTGGAATATCCCCATCAGGAACTGCCCGATGATGTGAAGTGGGGCGAGGAGAAGTGGAACAAGAATTATCGCAACGAAAACGGCGTGATCCAGACCTGGCCTACCGGTACGGCACCCTGCAAGGTGGCCTGCCCGGCACATATTGCTGTGCAGGGTTACATCAAGATGGCAAGCGAAGGCCGTTATAAGGACGCCCTGAAGCTCATCAAGAAGGACAATCCGTTCCCCGCCGTCTGCGGTTCTATCTGCCACAAGTATTGCGAATCTGCCTGCACCCGCGGCACCGTGGATGAGGCTTTGGCTATTGATGAGATCAAGAAGTTTATCGCGGAGCAGGATCTGAAGGAAGAGCACCGCTATGTGCCCGCAATGAACTCCTGCACCAGAAAACCTTTTGACCAGAAGATCGCCATTATCGGCAGCGGCCCTGCCGGCATGTCCTGTGCTTACTTCCTGGCCATCGAGGGCTACAAGCCGGTGGTATTTGAAAGGGAAGCGGCTCCCGGCGGTATGATGATGCACGGCATTCCCAACTTCCGTCTGGAAAAGGATGTTGTCAAGGCTGAAATCGACATCCTCAGGGAGATGGGTGTGGAGTTTAAGTGTGGCGTGGAAGTCGGCAAGGATGTGACCATCGACGAGCTGCGCGCTCAGGGCTTCAAGGGCTTCTTCGTGGCAGTGGGTCTGCAATCCGGCGGCAAGCTGAATATCCCCGGTGAGGACGCCGAGGGCGTCATGGCCGGTATCGACTTCATGAAGAATGTCAACATCGGCGGCGGTCAGCAGCTGCAGGGCAAGGTAGTCGTGATTGGCGGCGGTAATATCGGCGCCGATGTAGCCCGTACTGCGGTACGCAGCGGCGCTGAGAGCGTGACCCTGTACTGCCTGGAGGACTATGACGAAATGCCCATGGGCGAGGAAGACCGCAGTGCCTGCGAGGCGGACGGTATCACTATTCGTGCCGGCTGGGGTCAGACCGAGATTGTGGCAGCAGACGGCAAGTGCGCCGGCATCAGGTTCCGCAAGTGCGTCAGCGTGAAGGATGCCGCAGGCCACTTTGCTCCTGTATTTGACGATGATGTGACCGAGGAAGCTGAATGTGCTACTGTGCTGTACTGCATCGGACAGAAGGTGGATTGGAAGGACCTGCTGAAGGGTACCAATGTTCAGTTTAACCGCAACGGTACTGCAAAGGCAGACGCGGTGACCTATCAGACCGATGAGCCCGACATCTTTGTGGGTGGCGACGTGTATAGCGGCCAGAAGTTCGTTATTGACGCTATTGCTGCAGGCCGTGAGGGTGCTGTGTCCCTGCACCGCTTTGTCAATAAGGGTCAGTCCCTGACTATTCACCGCAATACCCGCCGGTTTGTGGAGCTGGATAAGAAGAATATCGTGCTTCCCGCTGAAAGCTTAAAGGTGCCTGCCCGCGCTGTGGTCAGCGTGGATCAGACCAAGGTCAGGACCATGTGCGATGAGCGCAAGACCTTTACCGAGGAGCAGATCAAGGCCGAGGCATCCCGCTGCCTGAGCTGCGGTCGCAGCGTGGTCGACCCCAACAAGTGCATCGGCTGCGGTATCTGCACTACCAAGTGCGAATTCGATGCCATCCATCTCAGCCGTGAGCTGCCGGAATGCTCCAGAATGATCGCTGCCGAGGATAAGCTGAAAGCCATCGGTGCTTACGCTGCCAAGCGTGAGGTCAAGATCATCAAGAAGGCGCTGAAAAAGTAAACAATTTTGTATTCTCGGAAAGTAGGCATGGTCTTTTACCATGCCTACTTTCCAAATGAAACGGAAAGGAAACTTATGCACGAGCTGAGTATTGTCACCTATGTGATCAAGCGGGTGGAAAAACTGGCGGTGGAGCATAAACTGACCCGGATCGAGTCGGTCACGCTGGAGTTTGGCGAGGTTTCCGGTATTGTGCCGGAGTATCTGGTGGACTGCTGGGATTGGTATGCCAAAAAGACGCCGACTATTCAGGGTTCCAAGCTTCGCTATGAGATCATCCCTGCCATCACCTGGTGCAACAACTGTAAAAAAACCTATCCCACTGTGCAATACGGTAAGACCTGTCCTTATTGCGGCAGCGGTGAGACCTGGCTGCAGCAGGGGAATGAAATGAATATCAAGCAAATTGAGGCGTGTTAAGTAAAAATGCCTGACACCATTCCCGCCGCTTGGAGCAGGAGAACGGTATTCCATGCTTCCAGTTGGCGGCACCTTTGCGTCACCGCGAGGACGATGTGCAGGACTACGCGGCGCAGGAGATTCGCAACGCCATCGCTTTCATCGAGAAGCATACCGGCGAAAAGTGGGACTGGAATTACTATTTCGAGTGCGCAAAGCGTGTCAATTTCGCCACCGAGTGCCGCTTGAACTGGCTCGACATGAACAAGACCGCTTATCCCCAGATTTTCGGCTCCAATCTGGCGCTTTATACCGAAACCAACTACATGGCCATCTGCGGTAAGGTCAAGGAATTTGAGGAGGCTGACCGCAAGCTGTCCAAGCTGGCAGAGCAGGCCTACGTTGCCAAAAAGCGTGCAGCCAAGGAATACCGCCACCGTGCCATCGTGTGGGGCGTGCAGTCCCATTTCTATATGGACTTCCTGCTGTGGCTGCAGAACTGCTGGGGCATCGTGCCGCTGACGGATATGCTGTCCATGGTGTCTACGAGAAAGCTTGCCACGGAAAATACACCCGAAGGCAGGGAACAGGCCATCTACGACATGGCTTGGCTGACCGAAAACATGATCATGCGTAACCGTACCCACGGCGGCTATAAGGTGCTTTTGAACGAGCTTTGGGAGTACTGTCAGGAGTTCAACGCCGATATGGTCATCCTATGGGAGCATATGAGCTGCAAGGCTTTGAACGGTATGCACGGTCAGTTTGAGGAAAAGGCTCGTGAGTTGGGCATCAATCTTGTCTGGGTCACTCACGATCTGTTCGATCCTCGCGTGGTGTCCCGTCAGGGCGTGCGTGAACAGATTAACAGCTATATGCGTACCGTCATGCGGGAAGAGCCCCTTGATCCCTCTTTGGAAGTCCTGCCCGATGAGCAGTCCTGGTAAGTGAGAAAGGAGAAATTGACCATGTTAATGCTTCGTAAGATCTTGCTCAAGCTGCTGCTTGTGATTTTTGTCCTGTTTGCCGCAACATTTACGGTGTATTTCTTCAATCTCGATATGAAGCTAACCGCCCTGATCGAGCCGTGGCTATTAAAGCACTACGATAAGATTGAGCGCGATACACATTTGTAATTGCTATGCAGCGTTTCCAAACCGCATAAACAAGATAATTTCATGTGGGCGGAAGTTCCGCGAATTTGAGCGCATGTTTTTGAAAACATGCGCTCAAAAATTTGCAAAAGTCCATATATCGCCTGTACGGCTCCGTCAGCCGTCTGTCAAAGGGGCTTTGATGCCGCCGATTTCGCCTTTTATCCAATCCGCCACCGCATCCAGGCCCTCACCGGTCTTGGCGCTGATGGGGAAGATCACCGTATCCGGGCGGAGAGCGCGGAGTCTCTGTTCCGCTTTTTCAAAGTCAAAGTCAAAATAATCCAGGGCATCGATCTTGTTGATAAGCACAACGTCGCTGACCGTAAACATCAGCGGATATTTCAGCGGCTTGTCATCGCCTTCGGTTATGCTCCACAGCATGACGTTTTTGTGGGCGCCGGTGTCAAATTCCGCAGGGCACACCATGTTGCCGATATTTTCCAGAATCAGCAGATCCAGATCGTCCGTTCCGTATTCCCGAAGGGCTTGGGCCGTCATGTCCGCATCAATGTGGCACAGACCGCCGTTATGAATCTGCATCGCCCTGATTCCGGTGGCGTCCGCAACTTTCTGAGCATCCAGCGACGACCGGATATCCACGTCCATGACGCCGATGCGGAACTCCTCCTTGAGCCTGTTGATCAGGGCTGCCAGGGTCGTCGTCTTTCCCGCCCCGGGGCCGGACATGAAGTTGAGAAACAGGGTTCCGTTCCCGGTCATCCGCGCCCGGTTGGCCGCCGCCTGAATGTCATTCTGAGCAAAAACGTTTTCTTCTACCTTTATAACCCGGACTTCACTCATTTCCATTCCACTCTTTCACATAGTTTATCAGGTATTCCGCCAGTTCCTTTACGCCCTCGCCTGTTTTTGCGGAGACATAAAACATCCGTATACCGGGATTCAACTCCCTGACATACTTCTCAACCCGCTCCCGGCTGAAATCGAATGCCGGCATGGTGTCGATCTTGTTGATGACCATCACGTCGCTGGTTTGGTATACCAGAGGATATTTTGCCGGCTTGTCATCGCCTTCGGGGACGCTGAGGATCGTCATGTTCAGCGCGGCTCCTGTGTCGAATTCGGCGGGGCAGACCAGATTGCCGATATTTTCCAGAACGATGAGGTCCAGATCGTCCCTGCCGAAAGCCCGTATCCCCTGACGGGTCATATCCGCGTCCAGATGGCACATGCCGCCCGTGTGCAGCTGGATTGAGGGGATCCCTGCCGCAAGAATCGTTCGGGCGTCCACATCGGAGTCGATGTCCGCTTCCATTACGCCCCATCGGATGATGTCATGGAAATATCGGTCAAGCGCCAGAAGGGTGCTCGTCTTACCGCTTCCCGGGCTCGACATCAAATTCAACAGGCATATTTTTTTGCTTTTCAGCTCCTGCCGGAGGACCTCCGCATCCGCGTTGTTGTCCTCCAGAACGGTTTCTTTAAGCTCAACAATATCCATTTTACCCGTCAGTCCACCTTTCTTTTATTCTCTTTATCTGCATCGCCCTTCGGGCTTGCGCATCGGGCGTTTTTTCCTGCGCTTCGTTTGCCGATGAAGCAACACTGTTTTCAAATTCTACCAGTTGATTACTGTTCATCTTATACGTACAGCATAGCATATCGTTTGATATGTTTCAAGAAACTGCAGTCAATTTATACAGCATGGAACAATGTGATAAGTGTCTCGTTGACCTGACCGTGAAAATGGGATACGAGGGGCAGAGGAGAATGTCGATGGGCGGTATCAAATCATCGAATTGGAACAATCTTCAAATCGGAGCAGATAGATCCCCAAAACCGGCATTTTTGTGCAGCTATTCAGCCACACAAAAATGCTTCGGCAATACATGATGCAGTTTAAAAACAATAATGCTAATGTTGCTCCTGCGATAGGAAGGATCATACGGTGCATATCGAGATACAAAAGCAACATTGCTTTCAGCCAAAACATACCAGACTCCTTTTTGCATACCTGCGGCGGAATTCGGCAAAGCTACCGTTGCGATACCCAAATCACACAAATCAAAAAGGAGTAAACAATTATGTCCAGCAAGAACAGCAATCGTATCAACGTTCCCGAAGCACGCGCTGCCATGGATAAGTTCAAGATGGAAGCTGCTTCCGAAGTCGGCGTTAACCTCAAGGAAGGTTACAACGGCGACCTGACCTCCCGCGAGGCCGGCTCTGTCGGCGGCCAGATGGTCAAGAAGATGATCGAGTCCTACGAGAAGAGCCTGTAAAAAAGGAATTTCTCAAAGCGAAAGGAACGCTGCCGAAGGGCGGCGTTCCTTTTTTGAATAAATTCACGCGCCATCGGCGGTATTCCTTTGCGCGAAAGAACGCTGCCGATGGCGCAAAAGGGGAAGTGATGCGAACGTTTTTGCCGCATTGCCTGCCCTTGCAGTTATTCTGTACGATTTTTCTGCGAAAATACGCTGTTGCTTTTCAAAATAATATGATATACTAAATCAAATGATTTTTCATTCGACAGGGAGGTGCAGAGCAATGCAGGTACTTGCCCACTTCAGAACGATCACGCATCACCGCCATCTGGTATGCGCATACTGTTTTCGACTTGGACTCTACCGTCAGGGCTTGCTGCACGATTTGAGTAAATACAGCCCTTTTGAATTCTGGCGCGGTGCAAAGTATTACCAGGGGTATCGCAGCCCAAATGACGCCGAACGCAAGGCAAACGGCGTGTCACTTGCCTGGCTGCACCACAAAGGACGCAACCGCCACCATTTTGAGTACTGGATCGACTACTGCATCGGCGAGGACGGAAAGGTCTATATGGGCGGATGCAGGATGCCGCTTCGTTATGTGGCGGAGATGTTCTGTGACCGGATTGCCGCGTGCAGGACATATCTGAAGGAGAACTATACCGATTCAGCACCTTATGATTATTACATTCGCTCGAAAACACATATCCTCATCCACCCGGAAACCAGCGACCGGATCGAAGAAATGCTTCTTGTGCTCAAGGAGCAGGGAGAGGAAGCGGCATTTGCTCATGTGCGTAATCTGCTGAAAAACGAAGGAAAAACTGCAAGATGACAAAAAGTATTCCTTTTTTCTGCATTTCCCTTGCAAAAATACTGTTATAAGAGTACAATAGTAAACGATTTTTTGAAGAGGACGGAACCGCTTTTATGAGCCACCCCTATAAGACTCGCGCAGGCGGCGCAACAGTGACGGTGTTTGTGCCGTACGATTGCCGCAATCACTGCCCGTTTTGCGTGAATAAACAGGAATATGCCCACAATGAGGGATTCAGTGTAGAGGCAATTTTGAAGAGCATCGCCGTGATGGACGAGATCACGCCGGAGTGTGATTTTGTATTCACCGGCGGCGAGCCGTTTGCCAATCTCAAGCAGCTGCAGCGTATGCTTGACGCAATTCCCGCTACGCATAAGATCTATATTAATACGACATTCCCCGTTCAGCCCGGCTGCAGCGCAGAGGAGATGCTAGCCTTTACGCGCAGGAACAAGGATAAAATCACCTGCATCAATGTTTCCCGCCATTTGCAGCGCTATGTGGAGGAGTCCCCCGATGAGGTCGTGGCGCAGATCGCAACCAAAAAGCGCATCAACTGTGTACTGTATCAGGATTACCCTGCTGACGAGCTGACCGATTATGTTGAGCGTTGGCGCAAGTACGATATTCCCATTCAGTTCCGCTACGATTATACGGCGACGACACCGGAAAACCTGTACGAAGAGGAACACGACAAGATCTTGCAGGATCTCAAGGCGCAGTTCCGGTACATGGGACTTGACGGCTGCCGGATGAGAAACGGTTTCCACTTTGCGTATAAGGGTATGCACATGACCTACCACAAGACGCTTCCTTATTCAACCATCGTGGAGACGGACGAGAACGGCGTGACGTATGATATTCTCTACGATATCCTCATCAAGCAGAACGGCGATATCCACTCCGACTGGACAGGCGTCAAGCTCGATGTGGAGAAGTACCGCAATGTTGTCTTTGAGCCGTACGATCTCAGAGTGCTCAACGGGACGATTGACTTCTGAAAAAAACGATAGCTGCTCAGTGCAGCTATCGTTTTTCTATATTCTTCCGTATGTGCGGCTGAGCTCAGCAAGGTGCGCGGCAAGAGCACCGTTGGCTTCACCGGGCAGCATACGCCATTCCCAGTTGCCTTTGGCAGTTCCGGGAGTGTTCGTGCGGTGGTACTGCCCGAGCTGTAAATAGTCCTGCATCTGAGCGATAAAAAGCGTGGCAACGCTGCTCATTCCGCCGCGAATTATGCCGCTGTCAAAGCCTTCCTGCGCATTTAACCCGAGATAGCGCTCAGCAAAGGAAATCTCTTCGGGAGATGCTTCTGTACGCCAGAGCGTGAGCGGAGCATTGTCGTGTGTTCCGGTGTAGCAGACGCAATTGCCGTGATAGTTGTGCGGCAAATAGGAGCTGTTTGCGTCAGGGGAAAAGGCAAATTCCAACACCTTCATGCCGGGCAGGGAGGATTCCTTCAGCAGCGCACTGACTGCGTCAGACGGCTCACCTAAGTCCTCGGCAATGAAGTCCAGATCATGGAACCAGCTTGTCAGCATGCCGACAAGCGCCATGCCGGGCCCCTTTACCCAGTGACCGTTTCTGGCGGTCGTTTCTCCGTAGGGGACAGCCCAATAGCTTTCAAAGCCGCGGAAATGGTCAATGCGAATCACATCATAGAGCTTCTGCGCACCGCCCACGCGGCGGATCCACCAGCCGAAGCCGGTTTGAGACATTTTTTCATAGTCATAGAGTGGGTTACCCCAAAGCTGCCCGTCTGCACTGAAATAGTCAGGCGGAACACCGGCAACAGCGGTGGGAATATTTCGATCGTCCAGCTGAAACAGTTCCGGCTCTGCCCATACGTCAGCGGAGTCCAATGAAACATAGATGGGTAAATCCCCGATGATGCGGATACCGAGCGCATTGATATACTCCTTGAGGGCAGTCCATTGACGGAAAAAGAGAAACTGGATATAGGTAAACAGTTCGACGTCCTTTTGAAGAAGCCTGCGGTATGTTTCCAAAACGGACTGACTTTTGCGGCATCGAATGTCCTCATCGGGCCACTCGGTCCACGGCTTCATGTCAAAATGCCGCTTGAGCGCCATAAAAAGAGCATAGTCCGGCAGCCAGTGTGCATTCTCCGCAACAAATCGGGAAACTTCGTCACGGTCACGCACAAAGCCGCGTTGTGTCGCCTTTTGTAAAAGCGTGAAACGACTCTCGTAAATTTTCCCGTAATCGACATAGCGGGGGTTGGTACCCCAGCTGCAGGACTCGACCTCTTCCCGCGTAAGGAGCTGATCGTTGATCAAAGCATCGAGGTCGATGAAGTAGGGATTGCCGGCAAAGGAAGAAAAACTTTGATAAGGGGAGTCACCGTAGCTCGTGGGGCCGAGAGGGAGCATCTGCCAGTAACGCTGACCGGCATCGTGCAGGAAATCCGCAAAATCGTAAGCTGCCTTGCCCATCGTGCCGATCCCGTAGGGGGAGGGCAGGGAGAACAGCGGCAATAAGATGCCGGCGGATCGCTGTATCATGAAAAACACCCCCTGATGATCTGCGTGCCAGCTGGCGCACTCTTATAAAAATCTGCAAAGAAGGATCGGAAGGAATACCGCAGGAACATAGTTCATGACCTTGATCTTTGTCAGTCCCAGCAGATTCAGGGAAAGACCGACAATAAGAATTGAGCCGACACACTTCATTTCTGCGATGACGACCGGGGTGAGAAACGGCTCAATATAGGACGCGCCCAATGCGATAGCACCCTGATAGAGGAAAATGGGCACGGCGGAGAGTGCAACACCGACGCCCATGGTAGAGGAATAGACGATCGAGGTGATGCCGTCGAGCGTTGCCTTTGCATAGAGCGTGGAATGGTCGCGCAGAAGGCCGCTGTCAAGTGAGCCCATGACCGCCATTGCACCGACGCAGAACAGCAGGGAAGCCGACACAAAGCCCTCGGAGATGGAACCCTTGGTATGTTTCCCGGCGAAGCGGCGTTCTACCCAGTCACCGAGATCATGGATCCGGTCATCCAGACGCAGAAGCTCACCGATAATAGCACCGACAACAATAGAGATGATCGCGATGAGCGCATTTTCGCCGGCAAGCATGCCGTCAACGCCGATGTAGAGGACGCACAGCGCGACACCCTTGGAGATCGCGTCGCTCAGATGTTCGGGAATAAACCTGCCGAGAAGCATGCCCACGATGGTGCCTGCGATGATGGTCAGTGAGTTGACAATCGTACCGGTTAGAATCATTTTTTCTCTGCCTTTCTGCGTAAAATAAGCTGTCGAATCACTTCTCCGCCCATCATCAGTCCGGCACAGCCGGGAACCCAGGTAACGCTTGCGGGAACGCTGCGCCGACCGGGTGGGGGAGTTTCCAGTGCGTCCGGCTTTACCGGAAGCTCGGGGGAGAAGAGAACATCCAAATGTGTGATACCGCGGCTTTTAAGCTCCTTGCGCACGACACGTGCGAGCGAGCAGTTATAGGTCTTGGAAATGTCCGTGATCTGAAGCTGCGAGGCATCGAGCTTGTTGCCTGTGCCAAGCGCGGAGAGAATGGGAATGCCGCGTTTTTGCGCGGTTTCAATGAGGTCGAGCTTAGCGGAAACCGTGTCGATGGCGTCGATGATGTAATCGTATGGTGCGGCAAAAAAATCTTCCCGATGCTCTGCGTCATAACGCGCAAAAATGGGGTGCAGGATCACATCCGGGTTGATATCACGGCAGCGCGCGGCAATTGCGTCTGTTTTCGACTGCCCGACGGTGGAATGCAGTGCTTCGAGCTGCCGGTTGAGGTTCGTGACGCTGACGGTATCATCGTCGATCAGCGTCAGCTCGCCCACACCGGAGCGCACCAAAGCCTCGACAGCGTAGCTGCCCACGCCGCCGAGCCCGAAAACGGCAACATGGCTGCTTCGGAGAGAACGCATCGCTTCTTCACCGAACAGCATTTGTGTGCGTAAGAATTGTTCCTGCATAATGCGGCCTTTCTTCAAATCCTGCAAGGGGCTGTTACGAGAAGAAGCCGGCGAGTGCCGGCTTCTCTAGTTGATCAGCGATAGGGTCAACCGACGTACTTCATGCCGCTGAGTTCTTCAGATTCAATGCCTTCGGTGAGGGCTTCGATCCACTCACTGTAGTCGGCGGAGCGTAGATCGTTTTGGGCATCTACCTTCCAGTATTCCAGAGGATTGGTCGAAACGAAGTACATGACATGGTAGCCGTACTCAGTCTCCACGATGCCGGTATCGCCGCTCTGACGGGATCCATCGAAGCACCAGGTCTCGAACGGCTCGACCATCTGACCGAGGGCAATATCTTCATACAGACCGCCGGAGGCGGCGTTGCCGTCACTGGAGTACTGTGCAGCGAGAGCGCCGAAAGCCTCTTCTGTCTGCTCACCGGCAAGATACTGCTCAAGCACGGAGTTGGCGATTTCCTCGGTATCGACAAGGATGTGGCGAACAGAAACAGGATGGTAGTCGTTTATGGTGCGGGAATGGAAGATGACGGCGTAGTAGCCGTTGCTGCCGTAGGGAACAACGGTGGTGTCACCGCTGCTGCGCGCATCGTCAAATGCCCAGTTGAGCATCTCGGAATACACGCTGCGGGAGGCGTGGGACTGGTGATAATAGGTGCCGCCGAGCTCTTCGGCAAGGGCGTCGAATGCTTCGCCGCCAGCGTTGCGGTCAAGCGCAGTCTGCGCGGTTTCCTTGGTTTCGTCAAGAAGAGCGGCTTTCTGCTCATCGGTCGCATCGGCTTCGGCAGTATAGGTGAAGACGGTGAATTCAATATCAACACTCTGATAGGCGGTGGGATCGGCATCGTAGGCGTCCTGAATTTCAGCATCACTGTAAGTCAGGGAATCCATATAGGCATTGCGATAGGCTTCTGCCAGTGCGACCAAACGGACATTGCGCTCAAACACCTTGGTCGTCATCGTGCTGCCGAAAACGCCCTTGAGGTACTGCGCACGGGTGTAGCCCTGCATGGCAGCATAGGAGTCAATATAGGAGTAATCGGTTGCAAGAGCAACTTCCTCGGCATCCTTTGCCTCAAAGCCTTCCGCCTTTGCCTTCTGTGCAAGAGCGGAAATCTGATCCATCGTGTGGAACGCCTGCTGAGCGAAGTAGTCAAACCAGGTGCCGTCAGCAAAAGAGCAGTCCTGCTCGCGCAGATCCTTTGAAGTGTCGAAATAGTAGCTGACCTGACCGGAGTTCTGGGAGACAAAGCTGTTATAGGCGTTGTGATAGTAATAATTCACATCAGCAGCGGTAAAGGTTTCGCCGTTGACGGTGTAGGCCTTGGCGTTGCGCTCGGTCACATGACTGTTGGAAATAATCGCGATTGCGGCAACACCGACAAAGATGATGGCAAGCACGGCATAAAGCATATTGCTGCGGCGCGCCTTGGCCTTTTCCTCTGCGGTACGGGCGACCTTCGGATCAACGTAGCCGGAAGCGATCTGCTCCTGACGGGACTTCTTTTCTCTGGATGCACTCATTTTACTTCATTCCTCTCAATTATTTCGTCTGCTTTATTGAAAAACTGTTAATTTGCGTTACTTGGTGCCGAAGATTCTGTCACCGGCATCGCCGAGACCCGGGACAATGTAGCCGTGCTCATTGAGGTGATCGTCCAGCGCGCCGGCATAGATATCGACATCGGGGTGCGTTTCGCGGATGCACCTGATGCCCTCAGGAGCGGCAACGAGGACAAGCAGCTTAATATTCTTGCAGCCGCGCTTTTTCATCTCATCGATCGCAGCGCAGGCGCTGCCGCCGGTAGCGAGCATCGGGTCAACGATGATGATATCGCGCTCGGCAATGTCCTTGGGCATTTTGCAGAAATAGACGTGAGGCTCAAGCGTTTCCTCGTCGCGGTACATACCGATGTGACCGACACGGGCGGAGGGAACCATGCGCAAAACGCCGTCGACAAGACCGAGACCTGCACGCAGAATGGGAACAACAGCGACCTTCTTACCGGCGAGGGTGGGGGCGTCCATGCTGCAGATCGGGGTATCGATGCGCTTGGTGGTCAGCGGCAGGTCGCGGGTGGCCTCGTAAGTGATCAGCATTCCGATTTCGGAGACAAGCTCGCGGAAATCCTTGACGCTGGTATCCTTATCGCGCATAATCGTCAGCTTATGGGCAACAAGGGGGTGATCCATAATGTGTACTTTCTTGTCAGATTCAAACATGATGATATCCTCCGTTAAAAAATAGTTATCAAAAAATTATTTGTTTTCCCGGCTCTCACGCTCACTGCGCAGACGCTCTGCCTGTGCGGGACGGAGATAGACGGGCAGAAGCTCCTGCGCGGAAACGCTCTTGCCGTGTTCTGCCGCCAATGCGACCCCGACAGCATTCTGATAGAGAAGCGGTGCCGGTGCAAGCTCACAGGAAATGCCGTGCTGCATCAGGTAGT
>JAUMWI010000066.1 GCA_030529725.1 Eubacteriales bacterium
ACCCGTAGCACCTGTGGCACCGGTTGCGCCGGTAGGACCGGCAGGACCTGCGATGCCCTGTGGCCCCTGCGGACCGACGGGACCCGTAGGACCAACCGGGCCGGTAGCGCCGGCAACGCCTTGAATGCCCTGCAGACCTTGAATACCCTGCGGGCCGGTCGGACCGATCGGACCTTGCGGACCCTGCGGGCCCTGAAGCCCCGGAACACCCTGCGGACCGGTGGGGCCAATGCAGCAAACGCTGCCGCCGCAGTTCGGATTACAGACATCCGGACAGCAACAGCTGACAGGGTGGCAGCAAGGGTCATGGGTCATGCAATCAGATACCTGATTGCAGTTGTTGTGAAAACGGTTAATAAGGATCACCCTCCTTAAGGATTGTGCGCAGAGAAATCCCCTGCGTTTCAGCCTATGCAGCAGCATGAAAAAGGTGCAGCTTGCTATTTCCCGGGAAAATGGCTATAATGGTAAAAAACAAGATGGAATCAAGGAGATCGGCATGAACCATTTTGCTGCCATACGCGAAAAACTGAACGACTATGGGATCGATGCCATGCTGCTTACCTGTGCGGCGAACCGTTATTATGCATCCGGCTTTGCATCGACCGGCACCGATGGGGTAGCTTTCATTACGCGCGATCAGACGTATTATTTTACGGATTTCCGCTATATTGAAGCGGCAAATGCACAGGTGAAAGATGCCGTTATCGAGATGACGAAAAGCGGACGTGGCTATGTGACGCTTTTGAACGAAGCGATTGAAAAGCATCATATTAAGCGCATCGGCTTCGAGGATGCCTATATGACGGTTGCGGAATACAATATCTATCGTGATAAGCTCAACTGCGAGCTCGTTCCTGCAACAGATCTGCTGACGCGTCTGCGCATGGTCAAGGACGCCGATGAACTAGAGACGCTTGTTGCCGCGCAGCGCATTGCGGAAAGGGCACTGGAAGAGATCTACAATGATATCCGCGTCGGTGTGACGGAGAAAGAAATTGCAGCAAGGCTTACCTATCTGATGCTGCACTACGGCGCGGAAAATATGTCGTTCGATCCGATCGTTGTTTCCGGTGCCAACGGGTCCATGCCGCACGGTGTGCCGGGAGAGAAGACGATTGCGGACGGTGACTTTGTTACCATGGATTTTGGCTGTATCTACCGGGGCTACTGTTCGGATATGACGCGCACGGTTGCTGTCGGCCATGTGACAGAGGAAATGAACAGGGCGTACCAGACTGTGCTGCGTGCGCAGCTCGCCGGCATTGAGCGGGCAAAGGCGGGCGTCAGCGGACACGATATTGATGCTGCGGCGCGCGATATTATTACGGCAGAGGGCTACGGAAAATATTTCGGTCACAGCTTCGGGCACGGTGTTGGTGTGGAGATCCATGAGGCGCCGAACGCAAGTCCTAATTATAAGGGGATGCTGCCTGCCGGAGCGGTGATCTCTGCCGAGCCGGGAATCTATCTTCCGGGCAGATTCGGCGTGCGTATCGAGGATGTGATCGTACTGCGCGAAGACGGCTGCGACAACATCACCAAAGCTCCAAAAGAACTGCTGATTTTGTGACGGTTTGACTTATCGGTGAGTCTGTGGTAAGATAAAAACAACAAACAAAGGGAGCTTTCTATGCGAAAGATAAAACTACTTGCGGTGCTTGCAATTATTCTGGCGATTATGGTGGTGCTCAAGTGCTGCAATGGAAAAGACAATGAACCGTCCGAGGATCTGACGGATAATCAGGAAGCGATCGAGACGGTTGCTCAATCGGATGGAGAAAGAATATTACTCGGCAGGGTGGAGAAAAATGAACACGGCGGTGTCAGGATTACGGTCGCCGGAGAAGATGGCACACAGAAGACGTTTGTCTTTGAGGATGTCGCACCGGACAGCTGGTATATAAATGCAGTCAACTATGTTGTCACAACGGGGCTGATGAACGGCAGCGAGGACGGTCCGGTTTTTGAGCCGGAATATGGTATTCAGCGACTGCAGTTTGCTATCGTGCTGTACCGCCTTGCCGGTGGCGAGCCTGAAAAAGCGACAAACAGTTTTTCTGATCTGCAGGGAACAGAGTGGTTTATGGACTATGTTTCGTGGACCACAAACCATGGCTATATGAATGGCAAGTGGGACGGGACGTTTGATCCGTATGGGTTTATAACCTGCGAGACGGCCTTGATCGTTCTCTATCGCTTGGCGGGTGAACCAAAGCCGGAGGGTACATTGGAGGATTATCCGTATGCACCGAAGGTTTCTCCTGAAGGACGGGACGCTGTAGCGTGGGCGTGGAACAGTGGATTGATCAATGAGAAAGAGTGCGTGTGGTATCCTACGCAGGCAATCAGCCGCGCTCAGTGTGCGATTTTATTCATGCGTTACGCTGCAATGATGAAGTGAATCAACCAGCATATTGGATCGGGCGGGCCGGAATACGGTTCGCCTGATTTTTACGTTTCCATGAAAAGGTAAATAAAAAAGCAAAAAGGGTATTGACAAAAACGGGTATGGATGGTATTCTACCAAAGCTGTCTGCAAGAGACAGACCGAGCAAAACAAATTTGAAAAAGCTTGAAAAAGTTCTTGACAAATGGTTTTGTGTCGAGTATAATCAAAAATGTTCCGCGGTTAAAGCGTCGGAGCGTGTACCTTGTAAATTAAACAACGAAACTTGACAAGCACCAGAAGAAAA
>JAUMWI010000008.1 GCA_030529725.1 Eubacteriales bacterium
CAGGAAGGTAAATCCCGTGCCGAGCGCGGCGTATCGAAGAGATTGTATCATGTAAGCGATCAGCGCCTTTGTTCCGATTCAGGCGCGACAGCGCCTGTATGACAGTATAAGCGCCAAACACTCCATGGGTGACACGGCGCTGTGCTGCGCGGAAAGAAGATTCCGCGCTCCGCCGCAGTGAAAAAACGGAAAGGACTGCCGCCGGGCAGTCCTTTTTGACAAGCTGTTTTCGTTATTTCATCAGTCCTGCGACCAGATCGGTGTACTCGCTGGGATCATCGAGCGGCAGCCCCGCGATGAGCAGCGCCTGATCGTAGAGGATCTTGCAGTAGGTCTCCGCCTTTGCCCGGTCGGTCAGCAGGGCCGTCTCCATCGCCATGACGGCAGGGTGCTTCGTGTTCAGCTCGAGAATGCGGTCGGCCTTGACGGGCTGCGGCATATCGAAATTCTTGAAGTACTTCTCCATCTCGAAGCTGAAGCCCTCGCCTGCGGTCATGCACACCGGGTGCGTCTTGAGGCGGCGCGACACCTTCGCGTCCTTGATCTTGTCGCCGAGCGTCTCGCGGATGAACTTCATCAGCTCTTCCTTCTCGTCAAGCACCTCGGTGTCCGCATCGTCGATGCCCAGCTCGCCGTCGATGATGGAGCGGAATTCCTTCTCGCCGTACTTCTGCAGCGCCTGCGCGGTGAATTCGTCCGCCTCGCCGGTGAAGTAGAGCACCTCGTAATTCCTGTCCTTCAAAAGCTCCGTCTGCGGCAGGTGGTCGATGGAGGCAATGTCGCTGCCGGCGGCGTAGTAAATATACTTCTGACTCTCGGGCATACGGTCAACGTACTCAGAGAGCGTGGTGAGCTTCTTTTCGGTCGAAGAATAGAACATCAGCAGATCCTTGAGGCCTTCCTTGCGCGTCTCGCCGCCTTCGCCCACGATGCCATATTCAATGCCGCGGCCGAAGTTGGCGTAGAACTTCTCATAGCCCTCGCGGTCGTCTTTGAGGAATTTTTCGAGGTCGGCGCGGATCTTCTTTTCGAGATTTCCGGCGATGACCTTGAGCTGACGGTCGTGCTGCAAAAGCTCGCGCGAAATGTTGAGGCTCAGATCGGGGGAATCGACCACGCCGCGCACGAAACGCAGGTACTCCGGCAGCAGCGCGTCGCACTTATCCATGATCATCACGCCAGCAGAATAGAGCTGCAGGCCCTTTTCAAAGTCCTCCGTGTTAAAGCTCAGCGGCTTCTTGCCCGGCACGAACAGAAGCGCCTTGTAGGTGACACTGCCCTCGGCGGAGACGGTGATGATGCGTTGAGGCTTGTCAAAATCGCGTGCAAGCTCGCAGTAGAATTTCTGATACTCCTCATCGCTCACCTCGCTGCGCTTACGCTGCCACAGCGGCACCATGGAGTTGATGGTGGTCATTTCCTCGACCATCTCATATTCGGGTTTGTCCTCGCTGCTGCCCTCTTTCACCTTCTGCACGGGGGTAAGCATGCGGATGGGATAGCGGATATAGTCGGAATACTTCTTCACGAGGGAGTAGAGCTTGTAGTGATCCAGATACTCGCTGTACTTCTCGTCCTCAGTGTCGTCCTTTAAGTGCATGATGACGTCCGTACCGACGCTGTCCTTTTCGCACTCGCTCACCGTGTAGCCGTCCGCGCCGGCGGACTTCCATTCATACGCCTGCTCGCTTCCGTACTTCTTCGTGATAACGGTGATATCCTGCGCGACCATGAACGCGGAGTAAAAGCCCACACCGAACTGACCGATGATGTCGATGTCCTCTTTCGCCTCGGCCTCCTGGCGGAACTTGTACGAGCCGGACGAGGCGATCACGCCGAGGTTGTTTTCCAGCTCGGTTAAGTCCATACCGATGCCGTTATCCGACACGGTGATCGTCTTGCCGTCCTTGTCCACGCTGATCTCAATGCGGAAATCACCGCGGCTCAGTCCCACCTTGTCATCCGTGAGGGACAGGTAGCAGAGCTTGTCGATCGCGTCGCTCGCGTTGGAGAGGATCTCACGCAGGAAAATCTCCTTGTGCGTGTAGATCGAGTTGATCATCAGGTCGAGCAGACGCTTCGACTCCGCCTTGAACTGTTTTTTTGCCATGGAACACACTTCCTTTGAAGAATTTGGATTCAGTATAGCAGAAAAATCACCGCAGCGCAACTTTTTGCCCTGCGGTGAAACCTCAGTTGCTCAGAGACTGCGCCAGCTCTCCGGCACGGCGGCAGGCATCGCGCAGCGCGCCCTCGCCGTCAAAGCCCTGCACGTCCAGTCCGTCCGCTGCGACGAATGAGAAGCGGTCAAAACCGAAAAAGCGCTGAATCGCGCGCAGATAGGGGACGCCCTGCTCCCAGTCGGAGCCGTCGGCGTAGATGCCGCCGCGCGTCGTGAGCAGGATAAGATCCGTGCCGCGGCAAAGCCCCTGCAGGCCCTGCGCCGTGGAGCGGAACGTAATGCCCTCCACCGACACATTCTCAATATAGACTTTCAGCAGAGCCGGGAAACTCAGATCCCAGAACGGTGCCGCCATCACCACGAGATCCGCCTGTGCAATCTCGCGGGCATAGCGAAAGCGCGGATGCCCTGTCTCCCCCGCGGCAAGCAGCGCGTCGCGCTCATCAAGGCTCTCCTGCGTCAGCGGCGAAAGCTCCTCGCGCGGAAGCTCAAGATGCTTCACCGTGTACCCTCCGCCGAGCTTCGCAAAAAATTCCTCCGCCAGCTTTCGGCTGCGGGACACTTCGCCGCGGATGCAGCAATCCACAAACAGTGCCGTTTTCATCGCTTCTCCTCCCGACTCATGCGGTACAGCGCCTCCAGCGCCACCGCGATCTCTCGCCGTTCCCCGACGGCGGTACGATCCTCACCGCCGGCATAGTCACCGATGGCGTCCGCGGTGTCCTTTCCCCAAAGCACCACATTATTCAAAATGGACGCGGTACGAATTCCGCGCAGACGGCCTGCGGTAAACAGCGCCGCCGTCTCCATATCGGCACCCAGTGCGCCGCACGCCGACCAGTGGGCAGACTCGGCATCGTTGGTGTCGATGTAAAAGCTCTCGTGGCTGTGGACAATGCCCACATGATGCTCCCAGCCGCGCTCCGCCGATACGTCCATGCAGTGACGCAGCAGCACGGTGTCCGGCACGGCGGGGTAGCGGATGTCGGCATAGGCTCTTGACGTTCCCTCATCCCGGATCGCGCCGCAGGCGAAGATGAGATCGCCCAGTGCGATGTTCTCCTGCAGCGCGCCGCAGGAGCCAATGCGAATCATGGCAGTGACGCCGATGTTTTTCAGTTCCTCCATGGCGATGGCGGCAGAGGAACCGCCGATGCCGGTGGAAATCGCGAGCATATCGACGCCGCGGTAGCTGCCCCGAAGGGAGCGAAACTCGCGGTTATAGGCAAGCTCCTGTACGTTTTCAAGCTGCTGCGCGATTCGGTCCAACCGCCCGGGATCGCCGGGCAGCACGGCATAGCGAATGCCGAGGGTGTCATCGAGTTGAATGTGCGGCTGTTTCATTATGCTTCCTCCGTTCAGTCGATTTTTCCGGCGGCGGCAAGCGCGGCGTCCGCCGCAGCCTCGTCATCCAGCGCCGCGAGAATCCGTTCCTTCACCGCCTGCGGCGCAAAGGACGCGCGAATGGCACAGCGATCCATCTCCACAAGGTCCTGCGCCGTGAAGCCCATCTCCTCGAGACAGTGTCGGTACTCGTCCGCAAGCTCCACGCCGGCGAGCGTCATGTTGTCCGTGTTGATGCACACGCCAATGCCCATGTCCAGCAGATTCTTGGCAGGATGCGCGGCATAGGACGCGCGTGTTTTGCACTGGATGTTGCTCGTGGGGCAGATCTCCAGCGTGACGCCCTCCGCCTTTGCGCGGCGGCACAGGGCCGGATCCTCATAAATATGGTGTCCGTGGCCGATGCGCTTTGCGCCGAAATCCATGGCATCGCGCACGGTGTCGCTGCCCTGACTGTCGCCGGCGTGGCAGGTAAACGGAAGTCCCAGCTCCGATGCGCGGCGAAACAGCGGTGCAAACTTCCTCAGCGGCACGATGCCCTCCGCACCGGCAAGATCAACACCCACTACGCCGCGTCCGAGATACGCCGGCGCAAGCTCCACCGTCTCGCAATTCGCCGCCCAATTCACGCTCTCGTCCCCCACGCACATCATGCAAAGAAGGATCCCGATCTCAATGCCCGGACAGTTTTCCATGCCCTGTCTGCGTCCCTCAAGCACAGCCTCCACCGCCTGCCGCTGCGTCAGTCCCTTTTGCACATGGAGCTGCGGCGCGAAGCGGATCTCCGCATAGGCCATACCCTGCGCGGAAAGAAACTCCACCAGCTCGCGGGTAATGCGCGTGAGCGCAGGCGCGTCCTGCATGACCTGCAGGGGATGATCAAAGCGCTCGAGATACTCATTCACGCTTTTGCAGTGCTGCGTGGCGCGCAGATACTCCCGATAGCCCTCGAGCGTATCCGCCGGCATGGCGATTCCCTTTGCCCTGCCCAGCTCCCACACCGTCTCCGGCAGGAACGAGCCGTCCAGATGCAGATGCAGCTCCACCTTGGGGAAGTACTTTTCGTTCATCGCATGGCCCTCTCTTTTCCCTCCGGCGGCGCAAACCGCCGGAGCCTGTTTTCCTTAAGAATACTCCCGTCCGGGCGCAGCCGTCAAGAATATTCGCTCTGCTGCGCACGTCCGTAACGGCAAAAAAGGGAATATTTCATGAAAAGCACAGGAAAAACCTCACAACAAATTGACAAAAAGAAAAAAATCGACTACAATAGGCATGTTTCAGATCACAGTCCGCAGCAGCGGTCCGACTCTGGAATATATCTTTTTTGGAGGTTATTTTTGATGAAAAAGTTTCTTGCACTTCTCCTGGCTCTGATGATGGTTCTGAGCCTGGTCGCCTGCGGCGAAAAGGACACCGCAGACACGGAGCCCGTCGATGAGGGCACCGAGGTCTACAACGTCGTTTACCTTGTCAACGGCAATCTGGGCGACAAGTCCTTCTTTGACTCCGCCGAGGCCGGTCTTGAGCAGCTTCAGGCTGACGGCCGCATCACCCTGCGCACCATCGAAATGGGCGGCACCGATGAGGATCAGCCCGCATGGCTGTCCAACCTGTATGAGGTCTCCGAGTCCGGCGAATATGATGTCGTCATCTGCGGCACCTATCAGATGCCCGACTACCTCAAGGAAGTTGCCACTGCTTATCCCGAGCAGAAGTACGTCATCTTCGATGATAATACCTACGTCGGCGAAAACAGCAACGTCCTGAACCTCACCTACAAGCAGAACGACATGGGTTATCTGGTCGGCGTTTATGCCGCCTGCATGACCGTTGACACCAACCTGCCTCTCGTGAACGAAGATGCCGTTGTCGGCTTCGTCGGCGGCGTGGATTCCCCCGTTATCAACGACTTCCTGATCGGCTTCATCCAGGGCGCCCAGTCCGTGAACCCCGACATCAAGATCGACACCCGTTACACCAACGACTATGTGGATACCGCAATCGCTAAGGAATACGGCATCTCCATGATCAACGACAACCACTGCGATATCATCTGGGGTGTCGCCGGTAACGCCGGTAACGGCGCTGCTGAGGCCGCTCTGGAAACCGGCAAGGCCTACTTCATCGGCGTTGACTCCGACCAGGAGCTCACGCTCAGCTCTGACCTGGCTGCTCTGACGCTCACCTCCGGTCTTAAGAACATCGGCAACTCCCTGGTTTGGGTGTTTGACGAGCTGGATGCCGGCAATGAGTACTGGGGCACCGAAGTCACCCTCGGTCTTGCTGAGGGCGGCGTTGGCATCGTGACCGACAAGAACTTTGACGCTATGGCTTCCGCTGAGACCAAGGCCGCCGTTGAGGCCGCCGAGGCCGGCGTTCTGGGCGGCACCATCGTGGTCGACTCCGCTCTTGCTGACGGCGGCGCCGATCTGGCTGTCTCCCTGCGCGAGGCTGTCCGTCCGTAAGGGACGCGCCAAGCTGCACAATCAGATTTCCCGCAAAGAGGGGGCTGGGGTTCCCAGCCCCCTCTTTTCCATTCCGGCACTTCCCTGCGGCGCACGTGCCGCCGCAATACATAGAACGGGAGGAACTCCTTAACATGGCAGAAGAATATGTCGTTGAAATGAAAGGGATCACCAAGGTGTATCCCAACGGCATCGCCGCCAATCAGAATGTGGATTTCAGCGTCCGAAAGGGCGAGATCCATGCGCTGATGGGTGAAAACGGCGCGGGCAAATCCACGCTGATGAAGATGCTCTTCGGTCTGGAGCAGCCCACCTCGGGCGAGATCCGGATCAATGGGGAGAAGGTGAATCTCTCCTCTCCGTCCGTCGCCATTTCCAAGGGGATCGGCATGGTGCATCAGCACTTTATGCTCGTGCCCAGTCTCACCGTGGCGGAGAATATGGTTCTGGGCATGGTGCCCAAAAAGTCGGGTCTTTTTATTGACTTTAAAAAGGCGGTAGAGCTGACGGAGGAATACTCCAAGAAATTCAATCTGTACGTAGACCCCAATGCAAAGGTCATGGATATCCCCGTCGGCATGAAGCAGAAGGTGGAGATCCTCAAGGCACTGGTGCGCGGTGCCAAGATTCTGATTCTGGACGAACCCACCGCCGTTTTGACAACACAGGAAACTACCGAGCTCTTTAAAGAGCTGATCAACCTGAAAAATCAGGGATATACGCTCATCTTCATTTCCCACAAGCTCAACGAGATCATGGAGATCACCGACCGCATGACGATCCTGCGCGGCGGCAAGTCCATGGGCGTGCACAACACCGCCGACGTCACCCCGCCGGAGATCTCGCGATTGATGGTAGGGCGCGACGTGGTGCTCAAGGTTCAGAAGGAAAAGGCTCAGCCCGCGGACGAGGTGCTTCGCGTCCGCGATCTGGAGTTCGTCAACGAGTGGGGCAAGAAGATGCTTGACAAGGTCTCCTTCTCCCTGCGCAAGGGCGAGATCCTCGGCATCGCCGGCGTGGAGGGCAACGGCCAGAAGGAGCTGGTGGATATGCTCTTCCACCTCAACACGCCCAACGCCGGCACCGTCACCGTCAACGGCGAGAGCATTCTCGGTCTCTCTCAGCGGCAGATCCGCTCCAAGGGCGTGAGCCTCGTGCCGGAGGATCGCATGATCTACGGTATCGCCGGTGCCGCCTCCATTCAGGAAAATATCATTTCCGACCGCTGCGGTGCCAAGCGGCTGAACAAGGGGCCGCTGTTCGATATGGATGCCATCCGCGAAGAAACGGACCGTCTCATTCGGGACTACACGGTGCTTTGCAAGTCCGGTGCACAGCGCGTGGATAATCTTTCGGGCGGCAACATCCAGAAGGTCGTCGTCGCGCGTGAATTTTCCAACGATCCCTGCCTCATCATCGCCGATCAGCCCACCCGCGGCATCGACGTGGGCGCGACGGAGTTTATCCGCAAGAAGCTCGTGGAGCTGTCGCGTGCCGGTGTTGCTGTGCTTCTCGTCTCCGCCGACCTCAACGAGGTCATGGAGCTGTCGGACAGCCTGATCGTTATGTACGGCGGACATATTGCCGCCTACTTTGAAGATACCGCCGACCTGAATGACGAGATCATGGGCGAATACATGCTTGGTCTCAAGCAGCAGACAAGCGAGGAAGTTCGGAGGGTTTGCCATGAGTAACAAAAGCCTTTTGAAGCTCTCCAAACGGAGAGATCTGATCTTTACCATTGTCCGCAGCGCTGCGGCGATCGCCATCGCGCTGCTGGTGGCGATGCTGCTGATTTTCGTCTCCGCCGATGCCGGCAGCGTTTCCGCCAAGCTTGCTCTGACGGCGGATGCTCTGCGCCAGCTGCTCATCGGCCCGCTGTTCAAGAACAGCGGCGCGTTCAGCGTCAAAAACTTCAGCGACGTGCTCGCGTCCATGATCCCCATTATGTTCACGGGCCTTGCCACCTGCGTCATGTTCTCTGCCAACCAGTTCAACCTCGGCGCAGAGGGCGGCATCATGCTTGGTGCGTTCGTCTCGGCGATGGTCGCCATCTATGTGCCGCTGCCGGGCGTGCTGCTGCCGGTGGTCGCGGTGCTTGCCGCCGCAGCAAGCGTTGCCGTCATGATGCTCATTCCCGCCGTACTCAAGGCAAAGCTGGGTGTGAGCGAGATGGTCAACTCCCTGATGCTCAACTATGTGGTCATGTACCTTATCAAATACCTGATGAATTCCCACCTTGCCGACAAGAGCAAGGGCCAGATCATGAGCTATCCCTTCCAGCCGCAGTCCGCCATCCCCCAGCTCATCGACAACGGATCCAAGCTCAGCTGGGGCTTCATCATAGGACTTGTTTTCGTGGTGCTCACCGCACTTTTCATGTACCGCACCCGCTGGGGCTACAGCATTCGCATGATCGGCATTAACCAGCCGTTTTCCATGTACTCCGGCATGAATGTTGCCGGCATGGTGGTGCTGTCTCAGGTGCTCGGCGGCGTTCTCGCCGGCATGGGCGGCGGCATCGAGATGCTCGGCCGCTACACCACCTTCTCCTGGTCTGCTCTGCCCGGCTACGGCTGGACGGGTATCACTGTGGCGATCCTCGCCGGCAACAACCCCGCGTTCGTGCCGCTTGCCGCCTTCTTTATGGCATACCTGGATAAGGGCTGCAGTCTGATGTCCACCTACTGTGGTGTTCCTTCCCAGCTTATCGACATTTTGCAGGCCGTCATCTTCGTCTTCTTCGCTGCCGAGCAGTTCCTCTCCAAGT
The DNA here is from genome assembly GCA_030529725.1 of Eubacteriales bacterium. GTDB lineage: Bacteria > Bacillota > Clostridia > Oscillospirales > Oscillospiraceae > Hominicoprocola. The sequence continues at coordinate 8,762 of JAUMWI010000008.1, forward strand.
ACCGCCAGAAGCTGGTGGTCAAGGCCGCGCAGGAGGAGCTCAAGCAAAAAGCAGCCGCCGAGACTGCGGAAGGGAGCGTGAAGTAAGATGTTCTTCAACACCGATTTCTTCTTCTCCATGCTCCGTATCACCGCCCCCATTCTCTTCGCCACACTCGGCGCAGTGGTGGGTGAAAAGGCCGGCGTTTCCAACATCGGTCTGGACGGTATCATGATGATCTCCGCGCTGTTCGGCTCGCTGACGACCTACTGGTCCGGCTCGTGGCTCGTGGGACTGACGGTGGCGGTGCTCATCGGTATCCTTGTCGCACTCCTGATGGGCTTTTTCGCCTTCAACCTCAAAACCGACATCATTCTTGTCGGTATCGCCATCAACATGATCGGCTCGGGCGGCACGCTGTTTCTCGTGAAGGTCATCACCGACCTCACCGAGGGCAAGGCCATGGCATCGACCACCTCCCTCATTACGCGCAACCTGCAGATTCCCTCGGTGCAGATCCCGATTCTGCGGAATATCCCCATTCTGGGCGATATTCTCTCCGGTCACTGCCTGCTGACCTACCTCGCGTTTATCCTGGTGTTCCTTGTGTGGGTGCTGCTGTACCGCACGCCGCTGGGACTCAACATCCGCTCCGTGGGTGAAAACCCGAACGCGGCGTCCTCCGTCGGCGTGAGTGTACTGAAGATCCGCTACATTGCCATCGCCTTCGGCGGCGCGATGTCCGGCTTCGGCGGCGCGTTCATGTCCATGTACTATGCAATGGGCTGGTCGCAGGACATGGTGGCAGGCCGCGGCTTCATCGCTCTTGCGGCGCAGGCCATGGGCGGCGGCGAGCCGTTCGGCTCCATGCTGGCCGCTCTGGTGTTTGGCTTCGCACAGGCACTGGGCATCAAGGTGTCCTCCAAGGGCATCGACTCCAACCTCGTCTCCCCGATCCCGTACCTTGTCACGATTCTCGGTCTCGTGGTCTTTGCCATCGTTGCCCGTCAGCGTGTCAAGCGTCAGCATTCCGCCGCGGCACTGAAAAAGACCGCGGAAAAGAACAGTAAGTAAGATTACTTTCCTGTGTCTGCCGCCCTTTCGGGCGGCAGACTGTTCTCAGGAGAGCTTCTCCGGAAAGGAACCGTTTATGTTTGATCTATCCACCCTGTTTGCCGCCGCCCGTGCAAGCGGTCGCGCCGTTCCCGTGATCCTTGACGGCGACCCCGGCCACGACGACGCGATCGGCTGGATGCTGGCAAAGGCAAGTCCTCTGCTGGATATCCGCGCCGTCACCTCCTGCGCCGGAAATCAGACGCTGGAGAAAACCACCTACAACGCCCGGCGCATCTGTGCGCTGCTGGGCATTGACGCCCCCATCGCCATGGGACTGCACCACCCCCTGCTCTCCGATCCCATTACCGCCGGCAATATCCACGGCCAGTCCGGACTGGACGGCCCCAGGCTGCCGGAGCCGGTGGGCGAGCTTTCCCCTCTTACCGCGGTGGAGCTGATGGCGAAGGTCCTTCGCGAGAGTGCGGAGCCGGTCGTCATCGTAGTCACCGGCCCTGAAACGAACGTCGCCGCGCTCCTGCTTGCGCATCCCGAGCTGAAGCCGAAGATCGCCGGCATCAGCGTCATGGGCGGCGGCATTGCCTACGGCAACTGGACGGCTGCCGCCGAGTTCAACATTCTGGTCGATCCCGAGGCGGCGGAGATCGTGTTCTCCTCGGGCCTGCCCGTGCAGATGTGCGGACTGGACGTGACGGAGCGCGCGCTGATCTTCCCCGAGGATTTCGAACGCATTCGCGCCGTGGATAACGGCGTTGCCCGCGTAGTGGCGGAATGGCTGGACTTTTTCTACCGCTTCCACCGCACGCTCGGCTATGCCGGTGCGCCGGTGCATGATCCCTGCGCCATTGCCTCGCTGCTGCACCCCGAGCTGTTCACGATCCGTGAGATGCACGTTGCCATCGAGACGCGCGGCGAATACTGCCGCGGCACGACCGTGGGCGACACGTCCGGCCGGCTCGGCCCTGCCAATGCCCGCTGCGTCATGGATGTTGACCGCGACGGCTTTGCTGCGCTGCTGCTCGACGCCGTGAAGGCGTATAACGGATGGGAGGTGCCGCAGGCATGATTGAAAAGAAATACCCCGTCTGGCTCGATGTGGACACCGGCGTGGACGATGCCGCCGCGCTGCTGGTAGCTTCGCGCCTGACGCAGCTGGATATTCGCGGCATCTCGGCAGTTGCCGGCAATGTGGAGCTGGAGCACACATTCGCCAACACGCGCAACGTCTGCGCCCTGGCAGGTCTGCACGTTCCGGTCTACCGCGGAGCGGACAAGCCCCTGCTTCGCCCGCTTTGCACCGCGGCGCACGTCCACGGCTTTGACGGGCTCGGCGGTGTGGTACTGCCGGAGAGCGACGCCCTGGTCGAAACACTCCCTGCATGGGACGCGCTCTATGCCGAGGCCGTCCGTCAGCGCGGCGAGCTGCAGCTCATCGCCACAGGACCGCTTACCAACCTTGCCATCGCCTTTTCCAAGTATCCCGACCTTCCCGGGCTCCTCAAGCGCATTCTCATCATGGGCGGCTCGTCCAAGGAGGGCAACGATACTCCGGCGGCGGAGTTCAACATCTATGTCGATCCCCATGCCGCGCAGGCGGTTTTCAAGTGCGGTGCGCCGCTGGTGATGTGCGGACTGGACGTGACCATGCAGGCGATGCTTCTGCCCGATGAGATCGAAGCGATCGGACGCAGCGGCCGCATCGGCCGGTTTTTCCGCGACAGCACGAAAAAGGCGCTTGCCTTCCATCAGGCGAACGGCACACCCGGTATGTGCCTGCACGATGTCTGTCCCGTCCTTTATCTCACGCATCCGCACCTGTTTCAAGGGCAGGAGGCCGGCGTCTATGTGGAGACGCAGGGCACTGTCACGCTCGGCAAGACCGTGACCGACCTCTGGAGCGACTTCCAGTTCCCGGCAAAAAACGCCTTTGTCGTGCTGGACGTAGACCGCAGCGCCTTCGCCTCACTCATCCGCGACCTGCTGACCGCAGGCTGAACCACATAAGAAAAAGCCGAAAGTCCTTTGCTGATAAAGGGCTTTCGGCTTTTTTGGCACCCCGAACTGGATTCGAACCAGCGGCCTACCGCTTAGGAGGCCTGACCTATCCCCTTTTGAGGGTACGCATTATTCATAAATGCTATATATTGCGTGTTTCACGCCGCAGGACACTATGTCTTGCGGCATTTTTGCAGCTTTTACAGTGCTGCTGAACACAATGGTGCCATGCAGGGTGCCACAAATGGTGCCATATTGGTACAACATTTCAAAACTGTCCGCTACAACGTACAGAATGGGTAAAAATTGTACAATCCCCACGGATCAACTTCCAGCCAAGAAATTTGTGATATTGCAAATGTATCCAACAGAGAAAAGGACATGTGGCTTTCTATATGCTCGTGTCTCTTTATCATATTTGTTCTAAAAGCGCGGGATTGACATTACAGATTTTTGTAGTAAAATACGGTATAGTATTAGTGTGTTTTATTACAAAATTTTGTAGAAAAGGTGGTGAATTGATGGCAAGCCGCATTTCAGATATTTTTAAAACGGAAGAAGCCGTATTGCTGCTTTGGCTGTCAGATCACCAGTCGAAAACACGAGATGGCCCAGTAATAAAGTTTTCACAAAACGAATTAGCTGATGAACTTCAACGCAGCCCAACAACTGTAAATAAATGGATGCAGGCGTTATGCAAAGCAGACTGCATTGAGAGCAAAAAGAAAGGCAACTACTGTATGACGCATAAGGGTCAAAAAGTAGTTGCAGCTATAAGGAAAATCGAAATCATACTGGCTGATGATCAGTGATTGCAAAGGAGATAATACATATGGCTACGACAGAACAGAAAGTAATCGTTATACCGGAAGGTAAAATTTGCGACTACATTGACCAGAAGTTCCGTAATGACACCCCAGAAGAATACGTTCGGCAAACAATAGAAAAGCGGTTGGTTAACGAACATAAATATCTTCCCGGCCAGATAAAGATAGAGTTTACTTTACAGGTGGGCTCCAATAAGCCCCGTGCGGACATCGTAATTTGGGACAAGGATGCTGCCGAGCAGACACAGGGAACGATTAAACTGATTATCGAATGTAAAAAAGAGACCGTCGATGCCCGCAACGCAAAAGACGGCATTGCCCAGCTCCAGTCCTATATGTCTGTTTGCCCGAATTGCGAGTGGGGTATGTGGACGAACAGTATTCAAAAATACGTATTCCGTAAAATGGTAGACGAGGCGGGCAATATCACATTTATGGAATACAACGACATTCCCTCTGCTGACGGTAATCTCGATGACGTAAACCGCCCCAGCAGAACCAGCCTCAAAAACGCCTATGATGACAATCTCCTTTTCGTTTTTAAGACCTGTCATAACCACATTTACGTGAATGATGGTATGCAAAAGCAGCCCGCATTTTTCGAGCTGCTGAAAGTCATATTCTGCAAAATTGAGGACGAGCGTAACATTCCTAACCCGTTGGAGTTCTATACGACATCGGACGAGCGATCCAACCCAGACGGCCAGCTTACTGTAAAGAAGCGTATTTCGAAGATTTTCGAACGCGTGAAAAAGCGTCACGGCAAAATCTTTGACGCAAACGACGAGATCAAATTGAGCCCACGCAGCCTTGCATATATCGTCAGTGAGTTGCAGCGTTATAGTCTGCTGAATACGAATATCGACATCAAGGGCAAAGCATATGAGGAAATCGTTGGAGCAAACCTCCGTGGTGACCGTGGCGAATTCTTCACACCCCGCAATGTCATGAAAATGGTCGTTGAGATGGTCAATCCGCAGACGGATGAGCGCGTCCTCGACAGCTCCTGCGGAACCGGTGGCTTCATCGTAACTGCCATGACGCATGCCATAGATCAACTGGAGCAGCAGTATTCAGACGCCCTCGGCATAAAGCGCGAGGATTGGGACGATAATACCGTCCGCGCATTCCGGGATAAAATATCCGAGATGGCAGCATCAAACTATTTTGGATTTGACATTAACCCCGATCTGGTCAAGGCCACAAAAATGAACATGGTCATGAACAATGACGGCAGCGGCAACATTCTCCAGACCAATTCCCTCCTGCCGCCTCACGAGTGGTCGGACGAGTTCAAAACGCGGTTGGCAGATGCGCTTGGAATACACAAGTCCGATTTGCGTAATCACAATTCCATCGCATTTTTCGATGTAATCGTCACGAATCCGCCCTTTGGCAGCAAAATTCCCATTAAGGATAAAAACATCCTTGAGCAGTTTGCCTTGGCCCACATTTGGGAATGTGATAAGAAAACCGGTGTATGGAAGATGACAGATCGCCTGCAGTCCTCCGTCCCGCCGGAAATCCTCTTTATAGAGAGATGCACGCAGCTTCTTGTCCCCGGCGGACGCATGGGTATCGTCCTGCCCGATTCTATCCTCGGTTCACCCGGCCTTGGATATATCAGAGAGTGGATGATCGCAAATCACCGCATCGTGGCAAGCATCGACCTTCACGTAGATACCTTCCAGCCCCGCAACGGCACACAGACCTCTGTGCTCATTCTCCAGAAGAAAACGCAGGCGCAGAAGGACGCCGAGGAAAAGAGTGGAACCATGGCCGACTACAACATTTTCATGGCTATGGTTGAGAAGGTCGGTCACGACAAACGCGGCAATCCGATATTCAAGCGTGACAAAGAAGGAAATGAAATCCTTGTACCGGACACCAACAGTGTGCTTGTCCTCGGGGAAACCGGAGACGGTGACAGGACAGTTTCTCAGCAGCAGAAGGTCAAAGTTGAAGATGACCAGACACCGGATGTACCTGCCATTTTCGCAGAGTGGAAGCAGCAGGAGGGATTAGGATGGTAAATTCGAACTTAGCGCGAGCCGTTGATCCCGCTCCGATAATGGAGATCGAGATTGACGATCAGCCGATTAAATGGTGCTCCGTGTCGCTTTCCGATGTGGTTTCAAGAGGAAAGCGGTTGGAAGCCAGCGTATTTGATGTTGAGGCAAAGCAAGCGAGAGAAACAGTTGCAAATTGCAGATATGGAACGGTTCCCCTTGCGGGTGACACTGGCATAATAGAAACGGCATACTACCCGGGGTGGATTCAACGAAGCCGCTTAAAGCGAATATACTGTGAAAAACCATACGGGGAAGGGTTTTATCTTCCCTCGCAGATGACAAGCGTTTACCCTGTTCCTGATAAGAACATTTTGAGATTAGCTGACTGTGATATGGATGAATTGCGCCTTAAGGAGAACACTCTTCTCCTTACACGAAGTGGGACAATCGGTAATGTCGCTTATGTCTCAAAAACACTGGCCGGTTTAGTGTTTTCCGACGATGTGATCCGTATTTCTTTCAAAAACGCTTTTGATTTAGGATATACATATGCCTTTTTGAAATCAAAAATAGGAAATATCATTTTGCAAACAAACCAGTATGGTTCTGTGATAACCCACATAGAACCCGGGCATTTGGAAAATGTGCAGATTCCAGATGCACCTATCGAACTAAGAAAACAGATTCACGATACAGTTTCACAGTCCTATGCACTGCGTGACGAATCGAATGAGCTGATCGACAAGGCAAACGCGCTGCTGAAGGAAGCCCTGTGCTTGCCCGATGTCAGCGAATTTGATGTTGATTACTATAAGAAATCTGCGCCGGTGGATACGTTCAGCGTAAAGCTGAGCAATATGGCGGGCCGCTTGGATGCCTCGTATCATGTTCCTATTGTTGACGCTATCACAGCTCACTTGCAGAAATACGCGGAAGAAGTAACCTCCGTGGGCGATAAGCGGATCAGCAAAGAAGTTATTCTCCCCATGAGATTTAAGCGGGTATATGTTGATGAAGGGCATGGCCGCGTGCTGTTTGGCGGGAAGCAGCTTTATGAACTTGATCCGTCTGGAAAGAAATATTTATCCGTTGCAAAACACGAAAAACTTTTCAAAAAGCTGGAAGTGTCGCAAAATACAACTTTAATCACCCGTAGTGGTACCATCGGCAAGGTTGCCCTCGTTCCAAAGCATTGGGAACACTGGATCCCTTCCGATCATATTATTCGTGTTGTCCCCGCCAATAACGAGATTGCCGGATATCTTAATATTTTCTTGGCGTCGGATTACGGATACCAACTGATTACGCGTTTCACCTATGGTTCTGTGGTTGACGAGGTAGACGACACGCACGTGAGCAACATCCCCGTTCCGCTTTTGAAGGACAAGGCTGTACAGAAACAGATCAATGATCTGGCACTGGAAGCGAGCCAGAAACGCTATGAAGCATATACGCTGGAGCAGCAGGCCCTTCGCACGATGGACGAAGAAGTAATCTACGCGAAGTGAGGTGAATCAGGGTGCCGGGATATAAAGATTGGATAGATGCCATAGATATAGAAGTAGATTACTTCTCTGCTTTTATGAAGGCGTGGATTGCATTTAATGCATGGTACAATAATAGTGGGGAAGTTGAAGGAAAAACCGATAAGGATTGCATTGAATTCATTGCCGAAAAAACAAATCGCTTCAAATCATACATAATGAATCTCATTACTGCGGACACCTCGGAGGGCAATATTTTTAGAGAAAACGTTGCTGGACTGCATTCAAAACTATTAAACGCGGCTATAACAACACAAGAGTATTTAGGGACGCGTCAGGCCATTTCGTTTTCTGAAGTTGCTGTGAAAAACAGTAACGCCCGCGAAAAATTTGAGTTTAGAAACATTTCTTATGAGTGCAGTAGAGCGCATGGAAAAATAACGACGGTCGTAACAGATACAAAAAACGGCTCCGAGCTATTCAAGCTGGAACAAGATGGACACGATAAGAACTATTTAATTCAGCAATCTTCATATAAGTACCTGTCACCCGAGCGTCAGAGAAAATGTTTGGAATGTTATGAAAAACTAAAACCGTATAGAATAACCAGTGTGCTTTCTTCTGGAACCGGAAAAATTACATTTGGCAGCTATGATTTTGTGAACGACCCCAATACAATAAGCCATGCGATAGTAATCATCCTGTATATGCTTAGATGCTGCTTAGCTCACGGCGACGTTTCACCTGATTCAGGCGCCAAAGAAGTGTACCATTTTGCTTACGAGGTGTTATGCGCACCTTTACGAAAACTAAAATAAATGAGCAATAGTGCTCAATCCGGCGGGTAGAAGACTATCCGCCGGATTTGTTACTTAATTGCTAACAGCAATACCTTATGCTGGATATCGCCCGCGTAAGCTGGTATTGTGTTCCTCTGCCAAAAGGAGGTGGCACACATGCGAATGATAGAAGAACTATACTACGGCAACATCCTGCTCTCCGAACGCAATTTTAAGCGTGACAGCGAATATGCACATATCTTACAACTGGTAGCGCGGCACGAAAATACACTATGCAGCACGCTAACTGAGGCACAAAAAGAGTGCTTCGGAAAGTTTAAGGAATGTACTGCTGAGCTGGAAAGCATGGCAGAAGTGGCAAATTTCAGCCTCGGATTTAAGCTGGGGTTGCGTATCACAGCGGAGTCATTTATCGAGAGCAGCGATCAAAACCTCATAGCAGAATAAGTACAGCCCCGGGCAAATCGCCCGGGGCTGCTTTGCATACTCAGATCATCCAGATCGGAACAATATAATTATTTTTGTCGATGGCACCCAGCTCCGGCTTCATGCAGAGAATTGCGCCGTTGCCGCGCTTTGCGGATGCACGATCCAGCACAGAAAACACCCTTGTGAGCTCCGAGCCTGGATTGGATGTCTTTTTGATCTCAATGGGATTCAAAATACCGTCATGCTCCAGAACGATGTCGATTTCCTTCGCGTCCTTATCGCGGTAGTAGTACATATACGGCTCCGCACCGGAGTTCAGATAAGACTTTGCCACCTCGGACACAACGAAGTTCTCCAGCATCGCGCCGTTCATGGCGCCGCTTTCCAGCACCTCGGCGCTGCTCCACTTTGTGAGGTAGCTGACCAAGCCGGTATCGTAGAAATATAGTTTTGGAGTCTTGACCAAACGCTTCAGCAAATTGTTGGAGTATGGGTGCAGATAGAAAATGATACCCAAGGTTTCAAGAATTTGCAACCATGCTTTCGCTTGCACCTGTGAAATATCCGCATCCTGGGCGATGTCCGAAACATTCAGCATACCGGAGCATCTTGCCGCCACAGCGGTCATGAATCGCAGGAATTTCAGAGAATCAATGGAATCGGACAATTCCCGAACGTCGCGCTCAATATAGGTGCTCAGATAGCTGCTGTAAAAAATCCGGCGATTTGTGGTTCGTCCGCTGGCGATAGCCGGCATGGATCCGTTGAAGATGCGTTCAAAAATTGCGGGTGTATCTAACGGCGTACGGCCAGCTTTTCTATCGGTGAGTTTGTCAAGCTCCACGGTAAAGGGTGCCGCAGCAACACCATCCATCTCGGCCTGAGACAGAGATGTCATAGAAAGTACGGCAACACGACCAGCCAAAGACTCCTGTACGCCCTTCATCAGTTTGAATACCTGGGAACCAGTCAGCCAAAAGTCACCCGGCGTGTGGGACTTATCCACATGGATCTTGATATAGGTGAACAGCTCCGGCGCATACTGCACCTCGTCGATTAGCACAGGCGGCTTGTGGAGCTGAAGGAACAGTTCGGGGTCTGTTTTGGCAAGACTGCGTTCATTGAGATCGTCCAAGGTCACATAGCTGCGGTTTGTACCCTCCATCAGCTTTTGCAGCATGGTGGTCTTGCCGACCTGTCGGGGACCAGTCAGCAACACAACGGGATATTCTTTCGTGACCTGTTCCACAACTTTTTCCAAACTACGAGGAATATAACTCATAACGGCACCTTCTTTCGGCCAATTTGTTGTCTAATGATATTATAGCCGAAAAAGCGGAAAATGCAACTTGTTTTTCGGCTAATTCTTCGTCAGACATAAAATTAGCCGAAACATTCTGCTGGCTTTTCCATATTTTTTCTGGCTTAATACCTTTACCAAACGTAAGGAGGCAGCAACATGAAAGAATATGAACTCCATATCAGCGCGAATTACAAGACCGACGGTGGCAGCAAGGAAGGCAGCTACTTCGTTGAATATGTTACGGCGAAAAGCATGACAGAAGCAAAGCAAATCCTACGAGCCGAGCTGAAGGCCGCCGGGTATAGGAATATCAAGATAGATGCTATCGAAGCATAACAGAATATAGCAAGAACAGTCGGCAGAAATCTGTCGGCTGTTTTTTTAATCCGGTCATTAGGTGACCGGATTAATTGTTACTTCTCCAGTAGGCGGAAGGGAGCGAAATTATGATTATAGCGCTTGTCCTCCCATGTTGCGCAAACTCTACAAGAAATTTCCCAAAGTGTGAGAAAACCTCACACTTTGAGAGCAAGTATTATCACGATCACAACACAGAAGAAGTAAAAAAACTTTTTCAAACTGCCCATTAGGTTGTGACATTAAGTTTTACGATAATTCCAGATCAAAGAGCTCATTAGGTAAACCCACTAAGATCAATAATCTGTCATAGGAAAAATATAAGTAACCCTTTCCTTCCGCCAATTAGGTTGGCAGGAGGACTTGTAAATTACAGTCACAACATTTTCATATCGCTATTTTTTCAAACCTGACATTAGGTGTCGAGTTTGACTTGTAATCTTAGCCCAGCAAGGCAGAAAGGAGGTGCAGAACATGCGCAGCGCACTCGAGCGGCGGCAGATGATGCTGGAATATCTCAGCGATCACCGCTTCACAACGTACAGCGAGCTGGCGTCCGAATTTGGGATCAGCCAGAGAACCGCAATGCGTGATATTGAAGAACTCACATGTTCTGCACCGATTTACACCGTGCAGGGTAACGGCGGAGGCATCCGTGTCGCGGACGGATGGTACATAAGCCGCAGATACCTGCGTGATGATCAGGAAGCGTTCCTCAGAGATCTGATGGATGGGCTGCAGCCAGATCAACAGAAAATGATGAGCAACATCCTGCTTGCCTTTGCAAAACCAAAAGCCACCCAAATCGGCGCGTAAGACATCTTTTTTTGAAACTGCGTGCCAACAACTTGTTGAAGTCACAAAGGAGGACCAAATGAAAAATAAAGATATTCGCATTTATGCCATGGAGCACGGCGTAAAGCTCTGGGAGCTGGCAAAACGGATGGAGATTTCACCGGAGACACTATCCCGCCGCCTGCGTCAGGAGCTATCCGCAGAAGAAAAAGAACAAATGATGCAGGTCATCCAGGAGGTGTCACATGAGCACTAATTTCACTCTATTCGCAGCAAACTACACGCAGAACGCAAAGAATACCACGTACCCTACCGCCGTCCTCATTACGGATGTCAAATCCCTACAGGATGCCATCTGCTATGACCACGTCTGCGCCAAGTACAAGGATAACCGTCGTAGCGAGGCCAACTTTGAGTATTCGGACTGCATTCCTATGGACTGCGACAACGATCACAGCGATGATCCAGCAGACTGGAAAACGCCGGAGGATGTGTCGAGAGCCTTCCCGGGTGCCAGTTTCGGCATCGCATACAGCCGCAGCCACATGAAGGAGAAAAACGGCAAGGCAGCTCGACCGAAATTCCATGTGTACTTCCCTGTGGAGCGGGTAACAGATGCGAAGAAGTATGTCGCCATGAAGCAGCAGCTCTTACAGAAGTTCCCGTGGTTTGATGCCAATGCCGTGGATGCAGCCCGTTTCTTCTTTGGCAGCAGTGGTGATGCGGACTTCGTAAATGGCAGCACTACCGTGGACAAGCTCTTGCCGGAGATAATCCTCTCCGGCAGACGGAACGCGGTAATGTCCCAGAAAGCGGCCTGTATCATCAAGCGCCACGGCGACACCGAGGAAGCCAACAGTTTGTTCATGGCCGAAGCAACAAACTGTGTTCCTCCGCTGGATCAGGCAGAGCTGGCCAGCATTTGGAACAGTGCCAGAAAGTTCGGAGAGCGGATCAGCGGCGAGGCTGGATATATCCCTCCGGAAGACTACCATGTACCGGCAGACGATCATATCGTGACGTTCTTGAAAGAGGCAAATCCGGCAGAAAATCCTAAGTATCCCTGGACAGATTTGGGAGCTGGACAGCTATTCGCCGATTGCTACAAGCACAAGGCACGCTATGTTCCGAAACGGAAAAGCTGGTTTGTTTACCATGACGGCGTGTGGGAGCGGGACATTGAAGGTATGCGGGCAATGGAGTTTTGCAAAGACTTCGCCTCTGCCATGCTGGTATATGCTAGCTACATTCGGGACGACCGTAAGCGTCAGGATTTTCTGAAATACTGCGGAAAGTGGCAGTCCAGAAAAGGCCGCGAAACCTTCCTCAAAGATGCACAGAGCAACTATTGCCTGACCATGGAGGATTTTGACCAAGACCTGTTTGCTTTCAACTGTTGCAACGGCACGCTGCATCTGGACACCATGGAGTTCACAGAGCATCGCCCCGAGGATTTTCTGACCAAGATTTCCATTGCATCCTATGATCCCTCGGCCCTCAGCCCTCGCTTTGAGCAGTTCATTGACGAGATTTGCAGTGGAGACCGGGACAAGGCAAGATTCCTGCAAAAGGCCCTGGGCTATGCCCTCAGCGGCGACACCCGGCTGGAGTGCTTTTTTATCCTATACGGCGCCGAGTCCCGCAACGGCAAGGGAACGCTGTGTGAGAGCGTTTTGAAGGTCATGGGCAGCTACGGCTGCAGCGCCCCGCCGGAGACCATTGGGATCAATCTCCACGCAAACAGTCATGCACCCAGCGAGGATATTGCCCGACTTGCCGGAACTCGCTTTGTGAACATCTCTGAGCCGGATAAGGGGCTGGTGCTGAACTCGGCAAAGATCAAATCCATGACCGGCAACGACACCATCACCGCCCGTTTTCTCCACGAAAACAGCTTTGATTTCAAGCCCCGGTTTAAGCTGTTCATCAACACAAACCACCAGCCCGTCATCAACGATATGCCCATGTTCCAGAGCGGCCGTGTGAAGGTCATCCCCTTCAATAAACACTTTGAGGCCCACGAGCAGGATCACACTCTGAAAACAGAGTTTTTGAAACCAGAGAACCAAAGTGCTATTTTGAATTGGCTCATTGAGGGCTGGCGCATGCTGCAAGCCGAGGGCCTGGAAATGCCGGAATCTGTGCAGAGTGCTGTGGCAGAATACCAGCGGGACAGCGACAAGATCATGCTCTTTGTGGAGGAAATGTTGGAGCGAGGCGACAGCTATGAGGCGAAGAGCGCGGAGATTTACAGCGCATACCGCGATTGGTGCAGCCGCAATGGTTATGGCACGGAGAACATCAAAAACTTCAATCAGGCCATCCGCCGCATCGCAACCATCGCACGCAAGCGCCCCGCAGGCGGCGGCAACCAGACCTCTATCGTTCTCGGCTACAAGCTGAGCGGACATGCCATGGCCTTGTAACCCTACAATGTAGCAGATGTAGCTATTTTTCTATATAGCTGCTAAAAGAAATAAAAGTAGAAACTATATGTAAGGATGACTACATCTGCTACCAGCCCGTGCCAGGGGTAAGGGGCCTCCAATCTCCACAGCTTTGGCAGACGGGCAACGGCGCGGGGCTTCGCGTAAAAAATCGGGAAATCAAGAGGGGTATTGGCCCCAAAAATCAAGAATTCAAGGAATTTCAAATAGGAGGTCTTTATTATGACTATTCATCGCATGAGAACCATCAGTGAGTCGGTTGTGGAGATCAAGAAGCTGGACGCGAAATCTGCTGTCACCGAAAATTGCGTCCGTATGCTCTGCAAGGGCGGCAAAGTGCATTGCGTATTCACCGGCAAGAAGATTCTCGTAGATCTGGACGATCTTTTGCGTTTTATTTCCGGAGAAACTGAATGTTCTGCTTGATATTCCGCCACTTCTCTGGCTTCCTTTTGTTGCCAAGGGCTTGCATAAACAAAGGAGGAATTTGAATGGCAACTATCACAAAACGCATGACGAAGTCCGGCCTGACCTATCGAATTCAGGTAAAGCTGAAGGACAAAGGCAGCGGCAAACTCAACGCCCACTCCATTACATGGAAACCGCCCGCCGGTCTCACTCCCAAGCAAATCGAGCGCGAGGTCATCATCTATGCGGACAAATATGAAAGCGATCTGAGGATGTCCCTGACGTCCTCAGACGCGCAGGGCATCTCCACAGACACCCTGCTGGGTGAGTATGCCGAATGGTGGTTGGAGCGGCGCAAGGGCGAAATCTCCGCCAGCTACTACATGAATTGCAAGGTGGCCTTGGAAGATATTGTGGGCAGCATCGGCGGCTATAAACTGCGGGAGCTCAATCCCACCATCATCCAGCGGTTTTATGATCAGCTCGACAAAAAAGAAAAGACCATCACTGTGGTAACGGCCAAGCCGGAGCTGCGGGAGGCTATGAAGAAAACAAACAAGGGCTATACCCGGCTCACAGAACAGGAGGGCTTCAACAGTGCAACTCTTTGTGCCGCACTGGCCGGAAAGCATATCAGCTATGACTATGCCAAACGGCTGTCTGACTGTCTCGGACGCAATGTCAATTCCATATTCACCGTGGCACAGAGGAAAGAGCCCTATGCCTATGAGACTATCCACAAGATCAAACGCACTCTGCGGGCTATTCTCTCCACGGCGAAAAAGCAGCGCATCATTCGGGATAACTATGCCAGCGCGGATTACATCACCTTCCCGAAACGGCCACCCCATCAAATCGACTATATGAACGATGAGGATGCCAAGAAGTTCTATGCCGCCGCGGACGCCTGCACGGATATTCGATATAAGACAGCAACACTTATCTTGCTGCTCACAGGTCTTCGCCGTGGGGAGCTCTGCGGGCTGGAATGGTCAGATATTGACCTCGAGGCGGCGACGCTCACCGTCGCCCGCTCCGTCACCACTGTGGCAGGCTTCGGCGTGGTGGAGAAGGAACCGAAAACAGAAAGCAGCAAGCGCGTGATCGCCATTTCAGACAAGCTCATCGCCGTGCTGGGCGAGTATAGGAGCTGGTATGAGCAGTACCGCTATGACTTTGGCGATCGCTGGCAGGGCACGGATCGTCTCTTTGTATCCGAGGACGGCGGCAGGATATACCCCGGCACCATCGACTCGTGGGTGCATCGGATTTGCGATGCAGCGGGATTACCTCGCCGCACGGTGCATTCTCTGCGGCACACCAACATCACCATGCAGATTGCGGCCGGTGTTCCGCTGGTGACCGTCTCTGGCCGTGCCGGTCATGCCCGCACCAGCACCACCACGGACATATACAGCCACTTTCTCAAAAGCTCGGATAAGACCGCGGCGGAGAAGATTGAGCAGTTGTTTGAATAATAAAGAGAACGGGTGATGGTCATGTGGCCATCGCCCATTTTGCTTCGCTACTTTTCTCTGTTATTCCATTTGTGGGCGCAAAGCACTATTCTTTGCAGATCATCAGTATCCAAATGACGACAATGAATATGGTAGTCTGCAATTACACCCAGTACTCCGTTACAGATCCCGGACGCAAAGTTCAGCAATTTTTCGACATTCTCCTGCGTGATTGGCAATTCTTCAGATAAATTTGCATTTGGAGAAAAATATTTTTTATCATTATGTGCATAGTACTTATCGCGCCGTGCACGTAAGATGTCAATCACGGGCTGTAATTCGGTCAGTGTTTCTTCGGCTAAACGTAGCATCTCGCCTATATTGTCCACGACTTTGCCGTCTTCCCACAGGACAAAACATTCTGTTTTAGGAAGAAAATTAACAGAAAATTTTATGTGGTCAATTAACTTCGGAATACCGGTTTGCTCACGCTGATCGAAAAGTTTAGTTAATTCCATCAAGAGACTTGATATCAGAGAATAACGAGTGATCGTAAAAAATGTATTTGATAGGCATATTTCATCATAGTATTCCTTGCCACAATCAAGAATAGACATATACGCATCAAAACAATCATGGGCCCAGATAATATGGTGCATATATTCCTCAATTTCAGCAATAAGTTGATCTTTTGTGTTCATGAGCACCTCCAGTGCGATAGGCAACAAAACCGATTCTATTCGAAGTATAACAGTTCTTTGCAGTTGCATCAAGAAACACCGCCTATTTCAAATGGAATAGGCGGTGTTTTGGCACCCCCGGGCGGATTCGAACCGCCGACCTTTCGCTTAGGAGGCGAACGCTGCTATCCAGCTGAGCTACGGAGGCAAATATAAAATTGTGCAAAATATGGAAACAAGCCCGAGGGCAACTATCCCTTACAATTTTATGAAAATACACCATGTGGTGCCATGTAGGGTGCCATTTTCTTGGCGGTGAAGTTGCAAGCTCGCGATTCCGCCGTTTTTCTCGCGTTTTCACGGTCTTACGCGGTATGCTACAGGGAGAGTGTGTAGGCTTAGGAGGCGGTCGCTCTATCCATCTGAGCTATCGGGGCAGATTGTATTCGCTTTGCCATTTTAACGCGAAGCGCGGCACTTTGTCAACGCCGCTTTTGCCGAAAAATGCAAAAAACTTCGAAAAACTCTTGCAAACGGGAAATAATCAGAATATACTATTACAGTTCAAAATTTTACGCGAGAATTCCCTGCTTTTTTGGCAGGAAGGAGAGATAAAGGTATGCAGAACAACAAGCTTCGCAACGTTGCCATCATCGCCCACGTTGACCACGGCAAGACCACTCTGGTCGATGAAATGCTCAAGCAGGGCGGCGTCTACCGCGAAAATCAGGAGGTTGTCGACCGCGTCATGGACTCCAATGACCTCGAGCGTGAGCGCGGCATCACCATTCTTGCCAAGAACACCGCCATCCGCTACGGCGACACCAAGATCAACATCGTCGACACCCCGGGCCATGCCGACTTCGGCGGCGAGGTCGAGCGTATCCTCAAGATGGTCAACGGCGTTATCCTGCTCGTGGATGCCGCCGAGGGCCCCATGCCGCAGACGCGCTTCGTGCTCTCCCGCGCGCTCGAGCTGGGTCATCGCGTGATCGTGGTCGTCAATAAGATCGACCGCCCCGACCAGCGCATCCACGAGGTCGTAGACGAGGTACTGGAGCTTTTGATGGATCTTGATGCAACACCGGAGCAGCTCGACTCCCCGATGCTGTTCTGCTCCGGCCGTCAGGGCACCGCCAGCTATTCTCCCGACGTCATCGGCACCGACTTGAAGCCGCTGTTTGAGACGATCCTTGAATATATCCCCGCACCCGAGGCCAATGTGGACGAGCCGTTCCAGATGCTCGTCTCTGCCATCGACTACAACGAGTACGTCGGGCGCATGGCGATCGGCCGCATTGAGCGCGGTCAGCTCAAGCAGAATCAGGAGATCATGGTATGCAACTACCACTCTCCCGATGCCGCTCCCAAGAAGGCAAAGGCAGTTTCCCTGTATGAATTTGAAGGCCTCGCCAAGAATCCCGTCACCGAGTCCACCGCCGGCAACATCATCTGCCTCTCCGGCATCGGCGATATCACGATCGGTGACACCATCTGCGCGCCCGAGTGCGTGGAGCCGCTGCCGTTCGTGAAAATCAGTGCGCCCACAATGGAAATGACCTTCTCTATCAACGACTCTCCCTACGCCGGCCGTGACGGCAAGTTCGTCACCTCGCGCCAGATCCGCGACCGTCTTTTCCGCGAAACGCTCAAGGACGTTTCCCTGCGCGTCACCGAGCTGGAGGGCTCGATGGACGCGTTCAACGTCGCCGGACGCGGTGAAATGTCTCTCTCCATTCTCATTGAGACCATGCGCCGCGAGGGGTATGAGTTCCAGGTCAGCCCCCCACGTGTGCTGTATCAGACGATCGAGGGCAAAAAGTGCGAGCCGATCGAGCGTCTGGTGTGCGATGTGCCGCAGGAGTATGTCGGCTCTGTGATTGAAAAGCTCGGTCAGCGCAAGGGCGACCTTGTGGAAATGACGCCGGTGGGCAATCGCATGAAGATTGAGTTTCTGATCCCGTCCCGAGGCCTGTTCGGCTACCGCAATGAATTCCTCACCGACACCAAGGGCGAGGGCATCATGGCGTCCGTCTTTGACTCCTATGCTCCCTACAAGGGTGAGCTGCAGCGCCGCAACACCGGCTCTCTTGTTGCCTCGGAAACCGGCGAGTCCATCACCTACGGCCTCTTTAACGCGCAGGAGCGCGGCGTACTGCTCATCGGCGCAGGCGTCGATGTTTACGAGGGCATGGTCGTTGGCATCTCCCCGAAGCAGGAGGATATCACGGTCAACGTCTGCAAGAAAAAGCAGTTGACGAATATGCGCGCCTCCGGCAGTGACGAAGCGCTGCGTCTGGTGCCGCCCAAGCAGATGAGTCTGGAGCAGTGCCTTGAATTCCTTGCCGACGATGAGCTGCTCGAGGTCACCCCTCACTTCCTGCGCATCCGCAAGACCATTCTTAACAAAGAGCTGCGCATGAAGGCCATCCACGGCAACAAAAAAGTTTTAGGTTAAAGCAAAAGGACTGGCTTTCGCCAGTCCTTTTGTCATCTTATCATCGTGTTGTGAACAGCCTCCTGCCGTTGTCGGCAGCGATTCGAATGATCTCTTCCGCACTCATGCCGCGAATTTCGGCAATTTTCTGCGCGATATGGACGATATTGCGCGAGTCGTTGCGTGTCCCTCTTACGGGAACCGGCGCCAGGTAGGGGCTGTCCGTTTCGAGCAGCAACAGCTCGAGTGGCACCTCCTGCGCGACTTCAACCGTTTTCCGCGCGTTTTTGTAGGTCACAGGCCCGTCAAAGCCCGTATACCAACCGCGCTTCCATAGCTCACGCGCCATCTCCACGCTGCCGGAATAGCAGTGGAACACGCCGCGCACCGTGGGAAACTCACTTACGATGGCAAGGCTGTCCGCGTGCGCGTCGCGGTCATGAACGATGACAGGCAGATTCAGCTCCTGCGCGAGCGCAAGCTGGGCACGGAACACCTCCTGCTGAAGCTCCTTCGGCGGATTCTGCTCCCAGTAGTAGTCCAGCCCGATCTCCCCGATGGCAACGACCTTGGGGTGCGTCGCCAGGGAGCGCAGCGTATCGAGGTCGGCACTCGTGTACGGCGCACAGTTTTCGGGATGGTATCCCACGGCGGCGTAGATGTGCGAATACTGCGCGGCAAGCGCGACCGCCTTTTTCGATGATTCCACGTCGCAGCCGGGGTCCACGATCAGCCCCACGCCCTGCTTGGGCAGGGCGGCAAGCAGGGCATCGCGGTCCGAGTCAAACGCCATATCATCGTAGTGCGCGTGGGTGTCGAAAATCAGTTCCATAAAGTCTCCTGTAAAAACACTCCGGCGAATTTCACCGGAGTGTTTTGTGTTTTAGCAAAGCTTTGCGCCGGCAGGGATTGCATCGTCCACAATCAGCAGGTGCAGCTTCTCCTCGCCCTTTTCCTTATGGACGGCAGAAATGAGCATACCGCAGGACTCAAGGCCCATCATCTTGCGCGGCGGCAGATTGAGAATGGCAACAAGCGTCTTGCCGACCAGCTGTTCCGGCTCGTACCATTTATGGATACCGGAGAGGATCTGACGGTCGGTGCCGCTGCCGTCATCGAGTGTGAAGCGCAGGAGTTTCTCGCTCTTCTTCACCGCTTCGCACGCCTTGACCTTGACGGCGCGGAAATCGCTCTTGCAGAAGGTGTCAAAATCGACATTTTCGCTTTCATACGGCTCCAGCTCGATGGCAGGGAGTGCGGCCTTCTTCTGCGCTTCCATCAACGCTTCCAGCTCGGCAAGCTCCTTTGCCGCGTCGATACGCGGGAACACGGCCTCGCCCTTGTGGACGGTGACGGTCTGGCTCAGGCCGCCCCACTGTGCTGCGCTGTCCCAGGTCTGTACGCCCTCGTCCGCGCCGATCTGGGCAAAGATCTTTTCGCAGCTCTCGGGCATGACCGGCAGCAGCAGGATCGTGCAGATGCGCACGGCTTCGAGCAGATTATACATGACGGACGCAAGGCGCGCCTTGTTTGCCTCATCCTTGGCAAGCGTCCAGGGTGCCGTCTCGTCAATATACTTATTGGCGCGCTGGATGCACTTAAAGACGACCTCGATAGCATTCTGGAACTGGAGCTTGTCCATCTCGGCTTCGTACTTGCCGCGCAGCGCCGAAAGCTGACCGATCAGCTCATCATCGAGTGCGTCCGCCTGACGGTCGGTGGGCAGCGTACCGCCGAAATACTTCTCGACCATGGCTGTCGTACGGGAGACGAGGTTGCCGAGGTCGTTGGCAAGGTCAACATTGATGGTGTTGATGAGCAGCTCGTTGGAGAAGTTGCCGTCCGAGCCGAACGGGAACGTACGCAGCAGGAAGAAGCGCAGCGCATCCACGCCAAAGCGCTCTGCCAGCACATAGGGATCGACCACGTTGCCCTTGGACTTGGACATCTTGCCGCCGTCAATGACAAGCCAGCCGTGGCCGTAAACGTGTTTCGGGAGCGGCTCGCCCATGCTCATGAGCATCGCAGGCCAGATGATCGAGTGGAAGCGCACGATCTCCTTGCCGACAATGTGATAGTCGCAGGGCCAGTAGTGCGCGTAATCGTTGTACTTGTCGTTCATAAAGCCAAGCGCGGTAATGTAGTTCGAGAGCGCATCGACCCAGACGTAGACCACGTGCTTATCGTCAAAATCGACAGGCACGCCCCAGGTAAAGCTTGTGCGCGACACGCACAGATCCTCAAGGCCGGGCTTAATGAAGTTATTGACCATCTCGTTGACGCGGGCGGCAGGCTGGAGGAAATCGGTGTCCTCAAGCAGGTGCTGCACGCGGTCGGCGTACTTGCTCAGTTTGAAGAAGTAGGCTTCCTCCTCGGCGTCCTCCACGTCGCGGCCGCAGTCGGGGCATTTGCCGTCGACAAGCTGGCTCTCCGTCCAGAAAGACTCGCAGGGCTTGCAGTACTTGCCCTTGTAGGTGCCCTTGTAAATGTCGCCGTTGTCGTACATCTTGCGGAAGATCTTCTGGATCGCCGCAACATGGTAATCGTCCGTGGTGCGGATAAAGCGGTCGTTGGAAATATTCATCAGCTTCCACAGATCGAGAATGCCGCGCTCGCCGCAAACGATATTGTCCACGAACTGCTGCGGCGTAACGCCGGCAGCCTTGGCTTTGTCCTCGATCTTCTGACCGTGCTCGTCCGTTCCGGTGAGGAACATGACGTCGTAACCGGTGAGCCTCTTATAGCGCGCCATCGCGTCGGTCGCAACGGTGCAGTAGGTGTGGCCGATGTGAAGCTTGTCCGAGGGGTAGTAAATCGGGGTGGTGATATAGAATTTCTGCTTTTCCATAATTTATCCTCTTTTCCTGCCGCCGCCGAATGGAAGCGGGGCAATAGTCGCTGATAGTGTACCACTGTTTGCCCTCTTTTTGCAAGTATTTGGCACAAAAAAGCGGTGCTTCGGCGGATTTCCGCCGAAGCACCGGAGCTTATTCTTCTTTTTTGCCGCAGGAAAAGCGGTCTGCATCGCAGGCTCAGTCGTTTTTCATCTCAAGGCTGCCGCAGATATTTGCGCCGCGTGCCATCGTCATTGTCTTGGTGGTAATGTTGCCCTCGATGCGAGCCTTCTCGTCCAGCGTGACATTCTCAGAAACGTCCAGATCACCCACGACCGTACCGGCGCAGCTCACCTCTCCGGCGTGGATATTGCCGACAATGCGAGACTTTTCGCTGATCTGCACCTGTCCGGAAACCGTGACATCGCCCTCGAGCACGCAATCGATCACAAACAGTCCGGCAGCTGTTGCATTCCCCTTAATATCCGAGCGAACGGTGGCAACGCCGTCCGTTACCAGATTGCCCTTAAGCTCACCGGCGATCTCAATGTCGCCCTTGGCGGTTATGGTGCCCTCCATAACGGTGCCGGGTGCCAGATACGTCTTAGCAGTGTGCTGCGCGGGGACAGCAGATACATTTTTGCTCTTCTTTTCTGCCACAGGCTCGCTCACGGGGACTGCCTTTTCTGTGGAAGCATTTTTTCTCGCGTCTTCTTTGCCAACGCCGAACACTTCATAAAACGCCTGGTTGAAGTTATCCTTCTTACTCATGTTCCAATACCTCTTTTCATCGTTATCCCTGATAGCCGTACAGCACCGGCATCGTCTGCGGGGTTAGTTTTTCAAATGTAAAACCCAGCTCTGTGAGCCGGTCGATCACAATGCTGAGCGCCTCCACCGTGGTCTTTTTCGCCTGCGCGTCATGCATCAGCACAAAGCCGCGTGTCACGTCTGCCGCAGGTCCCACCACGCTGCGAATGATCTCTGTCGCCGGTGCCGGCGTACCGGTCGCGTCGCCGCCGGAGAGATTCCAGTCGCACGGCACAAAGCCGCGGCGCAGCATTTCGGCGATCAGCTCACGGTAAATGCCGCGGTTATAGGCGTTGATGCTGCCGCCGGGGAAACGGAACACAGTCGGCGTCTCTCCGGTGGTCTCCCGGATCTGCACAAAAATCTGGTACATATCCTCAAGATACGCCTCTACGGAGGAATAGATCTGCGTGTAGTTGTGCGTGTAGGAGTGCATCCCTATCGTGTGGCCTGCTGCCACAATGTCGCGCATACGCTGAAGATCCGCCTCGTCGGACTGGCCGATCACGAAGAAGGTCGCCTTCACGTCCTTGTCCTTCAGGATCTTCAGGATCTCATCCGTGCGTTCGGAGGGACCATCGTCAAAGGTGAGGTAGATCGTCTTTTCGGTGCGCTCTGTGGCATTGAGCGGCTGGGGGGCGTAGAAATCGGGATACAGGTCCTGATACGCCGGATGCTCCGGGACAAAGTCGCTCTGCGCAACAGTCTCCGCGGAAAGCTGCTCAAATTCACGCATCTGCGCCTCTGTCTCAAGCAATTCGATGTACTGTCTTTCCTGTTCGCTGATGGCCTTGTACCGAAATGCAAATATGGAAGGCACCATGATCAAAACGATCACGCAAAGCAGGATCATATTTTTAAAAAAACGTACGCTTCCAAAATACACGGGTACACTCCTTCTGCGAAAAAACATGGCGAAACCTCGTCATATTTCAGCTTGTCGAAAAAGGCTTTTCGACAAGCTGAGCAAGTTTTGCAGCGTTCAGAAAAGATGCAAAACTTATGATCATAATCATGAAAGACACCCCTCCCGGGTTTCTTTCACACGATCTTCCTTTCCGGAAATTCGGCAAAGGCGGGGTTTTTGACAGCCTGATATTTGTTATGGCCGGCCTGCTGACCTATCTGTCATTATAATGCGCCAAAATCCAGCCGTCAAGCATAACTCCCCCCCCAAATGTATAAAAAAGCACCCCAATTGTTGAATAATTGCCAGAATTTGGCAATTCCTCTGCAAAAAGGGTGCTTTTTAAAAACGGTATCTGTCTCAGAAGCCGAAGTTGCCGAAGAACCAGCTCCACGGATCGTAGAAGCCGCCGCCGTTGTAGTAGCCGCCCTGCGTGCTGTCCTGCGCAGGAGCCTTGGTGGTCGTGTCCTCGGGGGTCACTCCGAAGGTCAGGGAAATCTCCATCGTCTCGCCGCCGCGGTAGATGGTAAAGGTTGCTGTGTCACCGGCGGAATAGCCCTTCTTTGCTGCGGTCAGTCCGGCGGTATCCTTGATCTCCTTGCCGTCGATCTTCAAAATAACATCGCCCATTTTGAGTCCCGCCTTTTCCGCGGCACTGCCCGGCTCGACCGAGTAGACGAACACGCCCTCACTTACGGTGTAGCGGTATTGCCGCGCCATCTGCTGCGTCATGGTACCCGGGGTAATGCCGATGTACGGCTTATTCGTCACATAGCCGTTGGTCATGATATCCTCGATCATGGCGATTACGTCATTGATGGGAATGGCAAAGCCGATGCCCTCGACCGTGGTGGAGGAATAGCTCGAATACTTCGCCGACACGATGCCCACGACTTCGCCGTAGGTGTTGACCAGCGGGCCGCCGGAGTTGCCGGGGTTGATGGAGCAGTCCACCTGGATCATGTTGAACGGCGTGCCGTCCACATTGATCGCGCGATCCGCGCAGGAGACGATGCCCTGCGACATGGAGAACGTCAGCTCACCGAGCGGATTGCCGATGGCAGCGACCGTCTCGCCGATGGCGATCTTGCTCGAATCGCCCAGCACCACCGGAGAAAGGCCCGTCACGTCGATCTTGATGACGGCAATATCATAATCCTCATCGCCGCCGATGACAGAAGCATCATAGGTCTCGCCGTTGTAGAGCGTGACCTTAACCGAGCTTGCGCCCTCGACCACGTGATAGTTCGTGACGATATAGCCATCCTGCGTAATGGCAAAGCCGCTGCCGCTCGCCGCAGTCTGCACGCTCTGCCCGAATACATTCGTGCTCGTTGCAGACACATTGATGGAAACGACGCTGCCCACATTCGCGGCATAGACCTCCGGCATGGTAAGTTCCCTGCCTCCGCCGATGCGCACAGTGGTAATCTCCGCCACCTCGCGGTCGCTGACCTGAACGGTGGTCTTATTGACCCTTGCGCCGAGTAATGCACGGTTCACGCCTGCGCCGACAAAGCCGCCGAGCAGCGCACAGCATAGTGCCAGTGCCGCAAGTTTCAGCCCCGTGCGCTTCTTTCTTGGCTTCGCCGTCTCCCACGGCTCTTCCGCGTAGTTTTTGGTATCCACCGGCTCGTTGGGGTTGCTGTCGCCCTTGCGGTAATTGTAATGATACAGATTCTTTTCGTCCTCGTAATACATACCAAAGCCTCCTTCGGAGAAAACCGCCGCTGCGGTTTTTGACGTTACCCACTATAAAATGTGTTTGTGTCTTTTTTTTGAACAAATCGTTATGTTTTTTTGAAACGTTCGCAATCACGCATTTTTTGCTTGCTCTTTGCCCTGTGGCATACTAAAATAATAGCAAATTATACTACGATTACAGGGGAGGTGGCAAGACTTGCTGCGCATCGACTCTCTCAAATTGCCCGTGGGCGCGGATGAAGCTGCGCTGCGCCGCGCCGCAGCAGAGCTTCTGCGCGTCAGCGAGGACAAAATCAAATCGTGCCGCCTGCTGCGCCGTTCGATCGACGCACGCGACGGCGTGCATCTCGTCTGCTCCGCCGCCATAAGTGTTGAAAACGAGGCCGCCGCGCTCAAAGCCTGCCGCAGCAAGACCGTTTCACGCTATGCTCCCGAACACTACACTCTTCCCGAAACCGTCAAATCGCCCGCCGTGCGTCCCTTGGTGATCGGAGCCGGGCCGGCAGGTCTTTTCTGCGCACTGGTGCTTGCCCGCTGCGGCGCAAAACCGATCCTTTTGGAGCGCGGCAAGTGTGTTGAGCAGCGCAGGCGCGATGTGGAGCATTTCTGGTCGACCGGCACGCTGAACCCTGCCTCGAACGTCCAGTTCGGTGAGGGCGGCGCCGGCGCATTCTCCGACGGTAAGCTCAATACCGGCACAAAGGATCTGCGCCACGGCTTTATCCTGGAGGAATTTGTCCTGAACGGCGCAAGCGAGGATATTCTGATCGATGCCAAGCCGCACGTCGGCACGGACAGACTGTATACCGTGCTGCAAAACCTGCGCCGTGAGCTTTTGTCTCTCGGCGCGGAGGTGCGCTTTTCCCATCAGGTCGTCGGCATCGACAGCGCGGACGGTCATGTAACAGCGCTGTGCGTTGCCTCCCCCGAGGGGGAATACACGCTCCCGGCGCACCACGTTGTCCTCGCGCTCGGACACAGCGCGCGCGATACCTTTGCGTTGCTGAAATCCATCGGCGTCCCGATGGAACCGAAACCGTTTGCCGTCGGCGTCCGCATTGAGCATAGGCAATCCGACATGGATGCTGCGCAGTACAAAAAAGCTGCCGGACACCCCGGACTTCCGCCGACCTCCTACAAGCTCGCCTGCCACACCTCCGGCGGCCGCGGCGTGTTCTCGTTCTGTGTCTGCCCCGGCGGTCAGGTCGTTGCCGCCGCATCGGAAGAAGGGCGCGTGGTCACCAACGGCATGAGCGAATTTGCCCGCGACAAAGAGAACATCAACGGCGGACTTCTTGTGTCCGTCACACCGGAGGACTTCGGCTCAAATGATGTCCTTGCCGGCGTTGCGTTGCAGCGCACTCTGGAGGAAGCCGCCTACCGCGCAGGCGGAGGGACATATGCCGCTCCCGCGCAGACGGTCGGTGACTTTTTGGCGCACCGCGCCTCGACAGGCGCCGGGACGGTCACGCCTTCCTACCGTCCGGACGTGCGTTGGTGCGACCTGCATGAGTGCCTGCCGGATTTTGTCTGTGCTGCTCTGGAGGAGGCGCTTCCCGTGCTGGAGCGCAAGATTCATGGCTTTGCTTCGCCCGACGCGGTGCTCACTGCGGTGGAGACGCGCTCATCGTCTCCCGTGCGCATTGTGCGCGATGAAACGTATCAGTCTGCTTTGCGCGGACTCTATCCCTGCGGTGAGGGCGCCGGCTATGCCGGCGGCATCATGAGTGCCGCCGCTGACGGCATCCACTGTGCCGAAATGATTTTAGAGGAATTGAGGAATACAAATCATGGCTAAAAAAATCGGTGTCATCATCGACTTTCTGACAGACGAATATGCAAAAAAAATCAACGCTGCTGCGGCCTCCCACGGCTACGAGACCGTGTATTTTGACTCCAGCCGCGCTGCTGTCGGTAATGTGGACGAGTGCGAAATCATCTACGGTCACCCCTCGCAAAAGGTCATCGCAAGCGCAAAGAATCTCAAGTGGTTTGCCTGCTGCTGGGCAGGCGTGGATCACTTCTGCAAGGACGAAATCTACTGCAATCCCGAGTGCCTTCTCACCAACGCCTCCGGTGCCTACGGCACCACGATCGCCGAGCATATCACGATGACCGCGCTGATGCTCCTGCGCCGCCAGATGGAGTACACGGAGATCATTCGTGCCGGCGGCTGGAGCGTGCTCGACGGCGGCATCCGCTCGCTCCACGGCGCACGCATCACAATGCTCGGCACCGGCGATATCGGCACGGAATTTGCCCGCCGCGCGCGTGCATTCCATCCGAAGGCTCTCATCGGTGTATCCCGCAGTGGAAGGGCAAATCCCGATTTTGACGTGGTCCGCCCCGTCGATCAGCTCGATACGCTCCTGCCCGAGACTGATCTTCTCGTCATGGCGCTGCCCTCCACACCCGACACCGTCGGCATCCTCAGCCGTGAGCGCCTGGCACTGCTGCCGGACACCGCCTACGTCATCAACGTCGGCCGCGGCACGGCAGTCGATCAGGAAGCGCTTTGCGACGCGCTCAATGCAGGACACCTCGCCGGCGCGTCGCTCGATGTGGTCGTGCCTGAGCCGCTGCCTGCTGACCATCCTCTGCGCAGTGCGAAAAATCTGTTGCTCACACCGCATGTTGCCGGCAACATGACGCTTGGCTACACCTGCGAGCTGAACGTGCAGATCTTCTGCGACAATCTTGACCGCTATGTAAGCGGTCAGAAACTCACCCACCTTGTAGACAGAAAGAAAGGATACTGAGCGCATGGCAGCTGTGCAGCCGAAAAACTTCATACTCCGGCTTGTACAGGGCGCGATTATCGGTGCCGGCGCGATTTTGCCCGGTGTCTCCGGCGGTGTGCTCGCCGTCATCTTCGGCATCTACCGTCCCATGATGGAGGTGCTCACGCATCCGATGTCGGCACTCAGGCGCTACTGGCGGATTCTGCTTCCCATCGGTATCGGCTGGGTTCTCGGCTTTTTCGGCGGCAGCGGCGTCATTTTACTGCTGTTCCACCACTCGGAAACGCTGGCGACATGCCTGTTTGTCGGGTTGATCCTCGGCACCGTGCCGGATCTTTGGCGCGAAGCCGGTGAGCGGGGGCGAAGCAAGGGCGCATACTTTGCCGCAGCAGCGAGCTTTTCCGTGCTCTTGTCGTTGCTGTTGGGCGTGCAATTCGGCGCGTTTGGACAAATGAAGGCAAACTTTTTCGGTTTCCTGTTCTGCGGCGTGCTGTGGGGACTGAGCCTGATCGTCCCCGGCATGACCTCATCGTCTATTCTGATGGCGGTAGGCTTGCTCACGCCGATGATCGAAGGCATCACGACCCTTGATCTCTCCGTCCTTGTCCCGTGGCTGCTCGGTATGCTCAGCACCATTTTGCTGCTGGCACGGCTTATTAGCTGGCTTTTCAGAACGCACCATATGCTTGCCTCCCATGCCGTCGTCGGCATCGTGCTTGCCTCCACACTCGTCATCGTGCCGGTGCAGTACGCAACTGTGGGAGAGGCCCTGCTGTGTCTCGTCTGCGCTGTCATCGGCGCGGTGCTGGCACACTTCTCCGGCAAATTGCAGACAAAAGACGCATAATAATATCGCTGAAAGCGCTTGCTTTCAGCGATATTATTTCTTATCCTTCGGTTTTTTCTTCTTCTGGCTGTTCGTCCGGATTTCCCTCGGGCATCTCCGTTTCCTGCTCCAGCGGCGGCATCTCGATCTTCTCGCTCGTCATGGCAATGTGTTTGGCAGGCGCTTCGATGCTCTCCGGCTGAGAGGGGCGGAAACCATCCTGCTCCGTCTTGCGCGTGGAGGCGTAGGCCTCCTCGACCGTGGAGGGGTCGCGCCCCTCGAGAATAGCGACCATCTCGCCGCCGGTGATCGTTTCCTTCTCCAGAAGATAGGCAACGACCTTGTCCATATCCTCGCGGTTTTCCTCGATCACCTTGACGGCATCGCGGTAGCATTCGTCAAGGATCGTCTTGACTTCCTTATCCATGATCGCGGCGGTATCCTGCGCACAGTCGAGCCCATAGCCGCCGTCCAAATACTGATTGCGCACGCTGCCGAGCGCCATCATGCCGAACGCGTCGCTCATGCCGAACATGGCGACCATGTTTCGCGCGATCTGCGTGGCCTCTTGGATGTCCTGACTTGCGCCGTTGGTCATGGTGTTCATCACGACCTCCTCGGCGGCGCGGCCGCCCATGGAAACGGCGATCTTCGCCATCAGCTCATCCTTGGTGCGAAGGTTCGTCTTGTCCTCCTCGGGCATAAGCAGCGTGTAGCCGAGGCTGCCCTCTGTGTGCGGCACAATGGTGATCTTCTGCACCGGCTCGGCATTTTTCTGCTTGTAGGCGACCATCGCGTGGCCGACCTCGTGATAGGCAACGAGCTTCTTTTCAAACTCGGTCAGCACGCTGTTCTTCTTTTCGCTGCCGGCGATGACAAACTCGAACGCGGCGAGCATATCCTCCTGCGTGACGAAGCGGCGGCCCTTGCGCACGGCGCGCAGCGCTGCCTCGTTGGCAAGGTTGGCAAGGTCTGCGCCCACGCAGCCGGCAGTAGCGAGAGCAACCTTCTTGAGGTCAACATCCTCGGCAAGCTTGATGTTGCGCGTATGAACTTCAAGCGTTGCAAGACGGCCGGCGAGGTTGGGACGGTCGATCGTGATGCGGCGGTCAAAACGGCCGGGACGCAGCAGCGCCTTGTCGAGCACCTCCGGACGGTTGGTGGCTGCAAGCACGATGACGCCCTTGCTGGGGTCAAAGCCGTCCATCTCGGCAAGCAGCTGGTTGAGCGTCTGCTCGCGCTCGTCGTTGCCGCCGAAGCGCCCGCCGTCACGGGACTTACCGATGGTGTCGATCTCGTCGATGAAGATGATGCAGGGTGCGACCTTGCTGGCTTCTGAGAACAGATCGCGCACACGGGACGCGCCCACGCCCACGAACATTTCCACAAAGTCGGAGCCGGAGATGGAGAAAAACGGCACATTTGCCTCGCCCGCTACCGCCTTGGCAAGCAGTGTCTTACCCGTACCGGGAGAGCCGACCAGCAGCGCGCCTTTCGGGATCTTCGCGCCGATGGCGGTGTACTTTTCGGGATTGTGCAAAAAATCGATGATCTCCTCGAGCGATTCCTTTGCCTCGTCCTGTCCGGCAACATCGTCAAACGTGACGCCGGTGGATTTTTCCATATAGACCTTGGCATTCGCCTTGCCGACATTGCCGATGCCGAGGCCGCCCATGCCGCCGCCCCTTTTCGACAGCAGGTTCATCATCAGCATGAAGAAGCCCACCATCAGTGCCGCCGGCACGATATAGCTCATCATAAATGCCAGGATCGGGGACATCTGCGGCACATACGGCTTCGTGTATTCCACGCCGTATTCATCCAGCAGCGCCATCAGACTCTCGTTGCCGTCAGGAATAATGGTGGTAAAAAGCGTGTAGTCCTCATCGTAAGACTCGCCCTCGGCGTCGGTGTAGACAAAGCCCTCCGCCGGCGTGATGGTGAACACATCGTCACCGAACTCGACAGACTCCACCTTCCCATCGCGCACCAGCTCGACAAACTCACTGTACGCGATCTCGTGTGAGCTTGCCGCATCGCGCTGTCCTTCGAGCAGGGTGGAGATATAGTTAATGCCGATCGTTGCGATCAGCGCCCAGATGACAAGCGAAAATACGCCGCGACTGTTTTTTCCTTTCCGATCCTGGTTGTTTTTGTTGTCTTTTTTGTTCTGTTCCATATTTTTCCCTCCTTGCGGGGATCTCACACCCAATGGCGTTGGTTTTCTTTTGCCTGATTGTAACACACAATTTTCCCTCTCACAAGTCGCGGACGGTGAACTTTCGGTAAATTTTTGCGTGATTTTCCTCTTTCTATTGTTCCCTGAGTGTGTTATAGTAGTGATGAATAAAGAAATTTAACGTAAGGAGTTTATCTGATGCAACAGGAAGAAGTCAACGTCAAGCGGAGCACCGAGCAGAATGCCGAGGCGGACGGTCTGATCGAGGGGCGCAACGCGGTCATCGAAGCACTGCGCGCCGGAGCGAGCATTGACAAAATTTACCTGCAAAAGGGTGAGACGGACCGCACGCTCGGCCACATCGCCTCCACTGCCCGCGAAAAGGGCATTGTTGTGGTAGATGCGGACAAGCGAAAGCTCGATTTCATGAGCCGCACGAAGGCGCATCAAGGCGTGATCGCGCTCGCTTCCGTGCGCGAATATGTGAGCGTGGAAGATATTTTGAACATTGCGCGTCAAAAGGGCGAAAATCCGCTTCTCGTCGTGTGCGATGAGATTTCCGATCCGCACAATCTCGGCGCGATCATTCGTACCGCCGAGTGCGCCGGCGCACACGGTGTCATTATTCCCAAACGCCGCAGCGCGGGTCTTACGAGCATCGTCGGCAAAACGAGCGCAGGCGCTGTGAGCTACGTCCCCGTGGCGCGTGTGCCGAACATTGCCGCACTTTTGAAAGATCTGCAAAAAGCAGGCGTGTGGGTCTTCGGCACCGCCGCCGAGGGCAACACCTCGCTCTACGATGCCGACCTTAAGGGGAGTGCCGCCATTGTCATCGGCTCCGAGGGGGACGGCATGACACGTTTGGTACGCGAGGGCTGCGACTTCCTTGTCAGCATTCCCATGAAGGGCAAAATTTCTTCACTCAACGCTTCCGCTGCCGCTGCCATTCTTCTTTACGAAGCGGTGCGTCAGCGCAGGAACGGATAACAGAAAAAGGTTTTTCTCATGGATCATTGGGATATGGAATTTGAACAAACGCTTGCCGATTCGGAAGCGCTGCTCAAGAATACTGCACGCAGCATGGACGAGAGTTCGGACTATTCGCTTGACAGCATTCTTGCCGAGTTCAGCGGCAGCGAGACCGCGCCGGCGAATGATACGCCGAAGAGCGCAGAGCAGACGCTTCTTGAGGATGCACAGGAGGACAGGCCCTCTCCCCCCGACGGTCTGACCACACCGGACACCGAAGATGAATCGCCGGAGACCGGGGCTGAACCGCCGGAGAGCATGAGCCTGCAGGACGTTCTCGCCCAGACGGTGCAGACCGTGCTGCGTGAACAGGCGCACGAGCCGGTCCTTCCCGAGCAGGAGCCGCGCCGCGGTCTCTTTTCCCGGAAAAAGCTGCAGGAAACGGAGGAGCTGTACGCGCGCACAGACGCGAAGGACGAGGATAAGGACGAGGACGAGCCGGAGCCGCCGGAGCGTCCGATCGCGGAAACGCTTTCTCACCACCGCGCAAATCTCGCCGCCCTGCGCCGCGTATGCCGTGCGCTCTCGATTCTTGGCGCGGTGATGTGGTCGGCGCTGCTGCTTGACTTCTTCGGCGTGATGCCGCAGCGCTACACGGACGATCCGCTGCTGCACGCATTGCCATACCTTGTGCTGGAGCTGCTTGCCTGCGTGATCGCACGCGGCGTCTTCGTCTCGGCGTGGGAAAAGCTTCGCAAAAAGGCTGTCTCTTATGAGCTGCTCGCCTCCCTTTTGTGCCTTGTCACGCTGTCCGATACCGCGCTGTACCTGCTCTCTGACACGCGGCAGGCAGGAAACGCACCGTTCCATGCGCTCGCTGTTTTGACGCTGCTTGCCGCCTCCCTCGGGCAGTACTGCTATGAGCGCGGCATGTACGACACCTTCCGCGTTGCCGCCATCGGCACACCGCCCTATATGGTCACTGTGACCGCGCTCGGCGCCGCAAAGCGCAGCGGACAGACGGTCGGCTTTTCCAACTGCGCAGCACGCGACGATCCGGCAAGCCGCACTCAGCGTGTGCTGCTTCCGGTGATCCTGACCGCCGCGTTCGTCTTTTCTGTGCTTTCCACGCTGGAGGTGCGCGTCCCACAGCTCTTTTTCTGGAATTTCTCCGTGCTGCTGTGCGGTGCAGGGACACTTGCCCTGCCGCTGGTCTACGGGTATCCGCTCAAAAAAATTGCCAAGCGCCTGACGAAAAGCGGCAGCGCGGTAGCAGGCTTCGCCGGTGCGGATGCGATCCGCGCAAGCAACTGCATGATCCTCACTGACAATGACGTTTTTCCGCCCGGCACAATCACGCTCAACGGGCTGAAGGTCTTCGGGGAAGAGAGCGGCAAGGTCATCTCCTACGCCGCCACCATGGCGCACGCCTCGGACTGCGGACTTTCGCGCCTTTTTGACAATCTCCTGCTCAGCGATGGCGGACATCTCCAGCACGTCGATGAGCTGAGCTTTTACGAGGAGGGCGGCGTGAGCGGCACGATCCACGGGGAAACGGTGCTGTTCGGCACACTTCCCTTTTTCCGCAAAAAGGGGATTACGCTTCCGCGTGACATCAAACTGCAAACCGGCGTTTTTCTCGCTGTGGACGGAGCGCTGGTCGCCGTTTTCGCCGTGAAGTACATGGCAGCGGAAAATGTGGACTGGGCGATCCATGCGCTGCACCGCATGGGCATTACCCCCGTGCTTGCCGTACGTGATGCCAACATCACGCCCGCACTGCTCAAGCGCAAGTTCGGCACCGATGCACGCGCCGTGTTCCCCAAGCTCTCCACGCGCCTTGCCCTTTCCGAGCGCAGCGGCGGAAAGCCCTGTGCGCTGCTGTTCCGCGAGGGCCTGATGCCCTATGCCGAGGTAACGCTCGGCAGCAAGCGCCTTTGCCGCGCTGTCAAAACGGGCAGCCGCCTTTCTCTGCTCGGCAGTATTGCGGGAACCCTGCTGTCGTTCTATCTGACATTTTCGCAGGCGTACAGCACACTCACGCCGGTTGCCATGCTCGCATTTTCCGCGCTCTGGACGCTTGCATCGCTCATTGACGCCGTTTTTGTGGACCGTTACTGAGCGGTTTTACCGAAAAAATCAGCAAATTACTGAAATTTGTTGTTGTATTAGAGAATTTTTTATTATATAATTCATTTGTTGAGTATCTTCCCGTATGGGATTTACATTTGGAAGGAGACTAACCCCTATGAGTGCTAAAGACGTACGCAATATCTGCCTGCTCGGCCACGGCGGCAGCGGCAAGACCACGCTCGCTGAGAGCATGCTCTTCATGACCGGCGGCACCGACCGTTTCGGCAAGGTCGCTGACGGCAACACCACCTGCGACTACGATCCCGAGGAAATCAAGAGAAATATCTCCATTTCCCTGGCATCTGCCCCTGTTAAGTATAAGAATGTCAAGATCAACGTTCTCGACGCTCCCGGCAACTTTGACTTCGCCGGTGAAGCGCTCTCCGCCATTCGCGCCGCTGAGTGCGCGATCCTCGTCTGCGGTGCCAAGGACGGTCTCTCCGTCGGCGCACAGCGCACCTGGAAGATGCTGGGCAAGAAGCCCCGCATGATCTTCATCAACCGCACCGATGAAGACAACTCTGATTACAACGCCTGCTTCGCCGCTCTCAAGGAGAAGTTCGGTGCTGCCATCGCCCCCATCGTCGCTCCCGTGATGGACGATGCCGGTCATGTCACCGCGATCGTTGACCTGCTGCACAACAAGGCATACGAGATCAAGGGCGGCAAGGCTGTCGAGTGCGCCATCCCCGCCTCCGTCAAGGACGAGGCTGAAGCTGCCCGTGCTGAGCTGATGGAAGCCGCCGCCGGTGCCGATGAAGAGCTGATGGAAAAGTTCTTCGACACTATGGAGCTTTCCGATGCCGAGATTGCTAAGGGTCTCAAGCTCGGCGTCAAGGACGGCAGCGTTGCTCCCGTTCTCTGCGGCAGTGCCACCACCGGTCTGGGTGTGGATATGCTGATGCAGACCGTGCTCGATCTCGTCCCCATCGCCACTGATATGGACGCGGAAGCTGCCAAGGACGACGATGGCAAGGATATTGAGGTCGCCTTTGACGAAAACGGCGCCACCGCCGCCATCGTTTTCAAGACCATTTCCGACCAGTACGGTAAGTACTCCCTCGTCAAGGTCATTCGCGGCAAGATCACTTCCGATATGTCCCTCTACAATCCCACCACGAACAACACCGAAAAGCTCGGCCGTCTCTACACCATCAAGGGCAAGAAGAACGAGGAAGTCAAGGAGATCTGCTGCGGCGACATTGGTGCCATCGCCAAGATGGATCGCGTCAAGACCGGCGACACCCTGTGCGACGCGAAGAACATCGTCGTGCTCAAGGGCATGGACTTTGCTGAGCCCTGCTACTCCCGCGCCATCGCTCCCAAGACCCGCGGTCAGGAAGATAAGCTCGGCACCGGTCTCAACCGCCTGAACGAGGAAGATCCGACCTTTACCGTCACCAACAACGCCGAAACGCACCAGATCGTGGTTGCCGGCGCAGGCGACATTCAGATTGACGTTCTGTGCGCCAAGCTCAAGTCCCGCTTCGGCGTGGACGCTGAGCTCGACACGCCGCGTGTTCCCTACCGTGAAAAGATTCGCAAGACCGTCCAGAAGCAGGGCCGTCACAAGAAGCAGACCGGCGGCTCCGGTCAGTTCGGTGACGTTTGGGTCCGCTTCGAGCCGAACGAAGAGTCCGAAGAGATGGTCTTTGCTGAGGAAGTCTTCGGCGGCTCCGTCCCCAAGAACTTCTTCCCCGCTGTTGAAAAGGGTCTGCGTGAAGCCTGCCTGCACGGCCCGCTTGCCGGTTATCCCGTCGTCAACCTCAAGGCCGTTCTGTACGATGGCTCCTATCACCCCGTTGACTCCTCTGAAATCGCATTCAAGACCGCTGCCAACCTCGCCTACAAGGCCGCTATGCCTGAAGCCTCCCCGGTTCTGCTTGAGCCGGTGTGCGAGCTGAAGGTCACCGTGCCCGATCAGTACATGGGCGATGTTATGGGCGATCTGAACAAGCGCCGCGGTCGTGTCATGGGTATGACCCCGACCGGTGACGGCGAACAGGTCATCGAGGCTGAGTGCCCCGAAGCCGAGCTGATGAGCTATGCCATCGACCTGCGCTCCATGACGCAGTCCCGCGGCTCCTTCGTGATGCACTTCGTGCGTTACGAGCAGTGCCCGGGCGATGCGCAGGAGAAGGCCATCGCTGCCGCCAAGGCCATGCAGGAAGCCGAAGCCTGATTGCAAATTGCATAACAAAAGGAGCACCGCGATCGCGGTGCTCCTTGTTTTTTTCTCCGGCGAAAAAACAAGAGCAAACAGAAAGCCGCCAAAAGGCGGCTTTCTGTTTGCTTGCGAATTACATATCCTTGATCGCAGCCTGTGCAGCGGCGAGGCGTGCAATGGGTACGCGGAACGGGCTGCAGGAAACATAGTCGAGGCCGATCTTGTGGCAGAACTCGACAGACGTGGGATCGCCGCCGTGCTCGCCGCAGATACCGATGTGCAGGCTCGGATTGACGGGCTTGCCGAGCTGGATGGTCATTTCCATCAGCTTGCCAACGCCGGTCTGGTCAAGGCGTGCAAACGGATCGTTCTCGAGGATCTTGGTGTCATAGTAAGCGCCGAGGAACTTGCCGGAGTCGTCACGGGAGAAGCCGTAAGTCATCTGGGTAAGGTCGTTGGTGCCGAAGCAGAAGAAGTCAGCGTTGGCAGCGATCTCATCGGCGGTCAGGCAGGCACGCGGAATCTCGATCATGGTGCCGACCTCGTAGTCGAGCTTCACGCCGGCAGCGGCGATCTCAGCGTCAGCGGTCTCAACAACGACCTTCTTGACGAACTTGAGCTCTTTGACTTCGGAAACCAGCGGGATCATGATCTCGGGCTTGACGTTCCAGTCGGGGTGTTCCTTCTGGACGTTGATGGCGGCACGGATGACAGCCTTGGTCTGCATCTTGGCGATCTCCGGATAGGTGACAGCCAGACGGCAGCCGCGGTGACCCATCATGGGGTTGAACTCGTGGAGGCCGGAGATGATGGCCTTGATCTGCTCAACGCTCTTGCCCTGTGCGTCTGCCAGAGCCTTGATATCATCCTCGGTGTTGGGAACGAACTCATGCAGAGGAGGATCGAGGAAGCGGATGGTAACGGGCATACCCTCAAGAGCGACATAGAGCTGCTCGAAGTCCTTCTGCTGATAGGGAAGGATCTTCTCGAGAGCGACCTCGCGCTCTTCCACGGTGTCGGAGCAGATCATCTCGCGGAACGCGGCGATACGGTCAGCCTCGAAGAACATATGCTCGGTGCGGCAAAGGCCGATACCCTCGGCGCCCAGCTCGCGGGCCTTCTTGGCATCGCGCGGCGTGTCGGCGTTGGTGCGCACGCGCAGGCGGCGATACTTGTCCGCCCAGCCCATGATGCGGCCGAAGTAGCCGGAGATGGTGGCGTCAACGGTGGGGATGATGCCGTCATAGATGTTGCCGGTGGAGCCGTCGATGG
>JAUMWI010000009.1:0-37324 GCA_030529725.1 Eubacteriales bacterium
TCGGGAAGCCGGACTTGGGCATATTGAGTGTCTGCTTGTACTCCATGGTATTTCTCCTTTATGTGAATTTTTCGTGTTGATAAGAATAAAAAAGTGCTTTGTCTCCTGAAAGAGACAAAGCACTTGAAAGCACTCTGCGGTACCACTCTTTTTGCCATGCAAAGCATGACCGCTCATGTCTGCCCATCAGCAGACCGCGCGATAACGGGCGCTCCCGTTCTTTCTTACTCGCTTCAGAAAGACTGCTCCGAGGTGATTTTCGGATATGGCGCGTACCGTCTTGCACCGACCGGCGGCTCTCTTTGCCGCGTTTCATGTCCTACTCGTCCTCATCAATGCATCATTCTTATATTTTACAATACTGTAATATAGCGGTTTCCGGTTTGTTTGTCAAGCAAAAACGGCACAAATCTGTGCCGTTTTTGCCTGTAGTTTCTTACTTTTTGCCAAGTCTTGCGTAATATTTGGCAAGACCGCCCTCGCTTGTCTCGCGGAAGGCATGAGAGATGTTGATGCCGGTTTCGTACATGGTGCGCACGACCATATCGAACGAAATGTTTCTTGTGCCGACAAGAATGTGCGCAAGGTTGCACGCATCCAGCGCGCGCTTGGCAGCAACGGCGTTGCGCTCGATACACGGGATCTGCACAAGGCCGCAGATGGGGTCACAGGTCAGACCGAGGGAGTGTTCCATGGCGATCTCGGCGGCGTATTCCGCCTCCTCAATGGGGAAGCCAAGCAGCTCACACAGCGCGGCAGCCGCCATGGAGGTTGCGGAGCCTACTTCCGCCTGACAGCCGCACTCTGCACCGGAAATGGAGGCATTGCGGCGAATCAGATTGCCGAAGATGCCGCCGACAGCCAGCGCACGCAAAATCTTTTCATCGTCAAAACCGTATTTTTTCTGCATATAATACAGCACTGCGGGCACAATGCCACATGCGCCGCAGGTCGGCGCAGTGACGACAGTGCCGTTGTCGGCATTCTGCTCCGCTGCGGCATAGGCAAAGGCGCATACCTGCTTAAGTTCCTTGACCTGTTCGGGATCTTCCTCGCGCACGGATTCATAGAGGAGCTTCGCCTTGCGGTCAAGATGCAGTCCGCCGGGCAGCACGCCGGTTGCACGGAGACCTTCCTCGACCTCGTTTTTCATCGTATCCCACACAGTCTGCAAAAAGTCCCAGATCTCGGGGCCTTCATTCATCTCAACATACTCTGAAAGCGAAATATAGCGCCAGGCACAGAACTGGCGGATCTCGGCAAAGGAGTTTTCCGGATAGATGCTCGGTGCCATGAGCGCACCCTCGCCGTCAATACGGATACTGCCGCCGCCGACAGACTCCACGCGGCTGCGTTTGATCACCTCCGTGCCGCGGTAGGCGATCAGATCCATTGTGTTGGGGTGACAGTTTCCATCGGGCAGCTCATCATGGAAAACGATCTCCGTCGGAACGGGGGAAAGCGTCTCAAGCAAAATGCGGTCTGTGCCGTGACCTACGCCGGTCTTGGAGAGTGAACCGTAAAGGATGACCTCATAACGGTCGGCATCATCGGTCTCACCGCGAAACCACTTGGCAGCGCGCTCGGGACCCATGGTATGGGAGCTGGACGGGCCTCTGCCGATCTTATAAAGCTCACGCAAGGATTTCATAAAAGGACTTCCTTTCGAGAATAAAAAATGTTTTGAGCAAATTTTATCACGCGGCAGAAGAAATGTCACGACAAAAAATTCAGCTTGTCGAAAAGCCTTTTCGACAAGCTGAACAAGTTTTGCAACTTTCAGGAAAAGTTGCAAAACTTATAATCAAAACCGTGAAAGACACCCTTCCTGGGTTTCTTTCACACTATCTTCCTTCCCGAAGATCGAGATTTTCTTCGTTTTTTGGCAGTCTAAAAATTTTTTCATGCCCCGTTCCCTACTTGCGAAAATGCCTTGCCGGGGGTACAATAGGGCAGAAAAAATAAAGGGAGGGTTTCTCCGTGATTCAGGATATTGCACCGAAAAAATTGGACAACCAGTACCATCCGGAGCGCAAAGCTGCTGCCGGCGCGACGGTACTTCATTTTGTGGGCAGGAAATTATTGTGTCGCGTGACCGAGGATCAAACGCTTGAGCTTCCGGCTTACGAGGAATTTTCCGGCACAGAAGGCGAATTTACCTATCTTTTTGCCGTGGAGGAAAGAAACTATTTCCTCTGCCGCTGCGAAAAGGAGCTTTCTGTGGATGGCTACGCATATCAGGACATCAACCTGTTCCGTACCGTGCAGCCGCGCGATGCGGCGTATGCTGCTGTCACAGGCTTCCATCTTGCCTCGTGGTATGCCGATAACCGCTTCTGCGGACGCTGCGGCACGCCTACCGAGCATGACGGCGAGCTGCGGATGCTCAAGTGCCCGAAGTGCGGCAACATGATCTTCCCGAAGAT
Organism: Eubacteriales bacterium; assembly: GCA_030529725.1. Lineage (GTDB taxonomy): Bacteria > Bacillota > Clostridia > Oscillospirales > Oscillospiraceae > Hominicoprocola. The sequence goes on from JAUMWI010000009.1 coordinate 2,427, forward strand.
CATGCCGTCGGTGATCGTCGGCGTTACGAATGGGGATAAGCTCCTGCTCACGCGCTATAACCGTCCGAACGCCAAGCTCACGGCGCTTGTCGCGGGCTTCACCGAGATCGGGGAAACAGCGGAGGACACGGTACACCGCGAGGTGATGGAGGAGGCGGGCCTCAGGGTCAAAAACCTCAGATACTACAAAACGCAGCCGTGGGGCATCTCTACCGGAGGACTTCTGGTCGGTTTCTGGTGCGAGGTGGATGGCAGCGATGACATTCATATTGACGATGTGGAGCTTGCCGAGGCACGCTGGCTCACGCGCGAAGAGCTGAAAGCCACCTATACCGATACGGGCGTCGCGCTCACAGGCGAGATGATCATGCAGTTCATCGAGGGAAAGAACCCATAAAAACGGAACATGGAAAAATCTGCGCTCACAAGTGTGGGCGCAGATTTTTTTGCCTTATTTATACAGCGGAATATCAATAAGATTCATCGCTCGCAGCGTATTCAGCGTGGCGGTCATCTCGGGTGTGACACGGGTATAGAACGAGGCGTTGTACTCCACGGTGGCATCGTATTTGTAGGTCTCCACCGCAGCGGTATGCGGCGTGTCGGAAGCGTCGTAGTACCACAGCTCGAGGTTGAGGTAGTACTCGTCGGGGAAGGCGGGCTTTGTCGTGGGCTCTGTCCCTTGCTCGTTTTCTTCAAAGAGGGTGGCGTTCGCGATATTGCCCTCCACGCAGTCCTGCATCAGCGCGATAAAGACGTTGTTCGCCTGGATCGCGTCCAGCTCTGCGTCTTCGTTGCGGTCAAATTCGCCGCCGCGATAATAGCTGCAATCGATGTAACCGCCTGTGATACGCATGCTTTCCGGGTTGCTCGGCAGCCTTCCGCCGAGAATGCGCTGCTGCGTAATTTCGGTGCATTCGGCAAGCTTTGTCAGCGCACTCTCAGGAGAGGACGGATCAGTGAGCATCTCAGGTGTCAGTGCAAGATCGTAACAGCGCGAAACCAGTGTGCCATCGGTGAGAATGTAGTCGATACCGAAGTGGCAGTAATACTCCTGCGGTTCCTGACGGTTGACGCTTGTCTGGCGAGGCTTGTCGAGGATGCAGGCGTAGTGTGCGTCGCGCAGCAGAGCGATGCTCTCCGACTCCGTAAGCTCAAAGTGATCGTTGATGTTGCCGTCGCTGTAAAGGTCGATCCGTGCGCGTTCAATCTCATCCTGTTCGGGGACGTAAGACTGGTATCCCGTAAGGTCAAGCGGGAAGGAGATGCCGACGAGAACAAATACAATCACCGTGGCGAGCGCGCCTTTCCACGAAGCCCTGAACACGCGGAAGCTCTTTTTCAGCAGCATCTCCGCCGCATAGTAACCGATGAGCCCGGAGAGGATCATGCAGAGGATCGTGCCGACAAGTGCGCCGACCGTGTATGCCGATTCGGTCAGCTGGAAGACAAAATAGCTCAAAAGCTGACCGAGCGAGAAGGCACTGCACAGGGACACGCCGTACTTGAACACGGGGCGCAGCCATGTGATCGCCACGGTGTTGCCGGTCATTTCGCTTTTGCGCGTGCGGTACAAAAGCAGCGCAAGGGTTGCCAGCACCAGACCGACAGCGGCGTAGACGGCAACCACGTCAAGTCCGTCAAGCACAACGCCGATGGGTCCGCTGTCCCGGACATTGCCGCCGTCTTGCGTTTGGGGCCAGAGGATGTGGGCGTGTAAGCGGTGAAAGATATTCACGACCGGAGACAGCGGCGCAGCGGAGAAAGTAAAGAAGCGGTTGTCATAGCCGTAGAGAAAGTTTCCGGCAAACGTGGTGAGCAGCGCGTTCATGCCGACGGCGAGGAAGTTGAGAATGCCGTAGAATACCGCGCCGGCAAGCACCTGCCCCGTGCAGATCATGCACAACACGCCGAATGAGTAGAAAAACAGCACCAGCAGGAGATTGGCGAGCAATCCCGCACCGACAGAATAGAAGTCAAACACACCGAATGCGGCGGTGATGAGCGCAGAGAGCGCGAAGCTCACCAGCAGAGCCGTGACCTGACAGAACAGACCTGCGGCATAATGGGTCAAAAACAGGCCTTCGCGGCGGATGGGCATGGCGTGGATGCCGTTTGTGGCGCGGGGATTCGTCAGGTAGGCGAACATTGCCATGGCGAAAAAGATGCCGAACACGGCTGCCATCGCAACACCGGTGGAATCGCTGCTGTTCAAAAGCTCATAGGCGACTGAAAGACGCGAGTAAACAACATGGCGATCGTTCAGATCGGTGAAGAGCTTGACCGGCAGGAGAAGCAGCCAGACAAAGGTGTAAGCTGCCCAAAGCGGCCAGGTACGCCGGAGCGTGCCGCAAAACAACTCCCGATTAAAGTACGATTTCACGGACGGCATAGTCTTCCCCTCCCAATTCATAGATAAAGATTTCTTCCAGCGTCAGCGGAATCGCCTCCATAAAGAGCGGAGAGCACATTTTCAGCCGCTCGGTGATGGTTTTGGCGTTGCCGCGGAAAATGACGGTGTGAACACGGCCAACATGGCTGCGGTGCAGCACGGTGAGCTCTGCGGGGAGCTGCGGCTCTTCATCACTGTCAAATACGAGCTGCATTTTGACGGTGTTGTCCTGCAGCTCGGAGAGCGAACGCTCCAGCAGGACTTTGCCCTTGTTCATCACGCCCACATGGTCGCATACGTCCTCCAACTCACGCAGGTTGTGGGATGACACCAGCACGGTCGTGCCGTTTTCCGCCACGTCCTGCATGATCAGGCTCCATACCTGACGGCGCATCACGGGGTCGAGACCGTCCACCGGCTCATCGAGCAGCAGGTAGTCCGGCATACAGCACATGGCAAGCCAGAATGCGACCTGCTTCTGCTGTCCCTTCGAGAGCCTGCGAATCATGTGCTTTTCGTCGATGGCAAAGACTTCTTTCAGCTTCTCATAGCGGGCAGAATCAAAGCGCGGATAAAAGCCGCGGTAATATTTCATCATATCGCGCACGCTCGACTGCATAAAATAGTGCCAGTCATCGGGAATCGATGCAATGGAGGCCTTGACATAGGAGTTTTCCCAAACAGGTACTCCCTCAAAGGTGATTTCGCCGCTGTCCTGGCGGTAAACACCGGTCAGGTGGCGAAGAAGTGTTGTCTTACCGGCACCGTTCGGGCCGACCAGACCGTAGATCGCGCCTTTGGGGACGGTGAGCGTTGCACCGTCGAGCGCTCGAAAGCCGTCAAAGGTTTTGATGACGCTGCGGACTTCAATCATGGCGTTCTTCCTCCTTTAATAATGCAATCAGCTCCGCCTCATCTGCACCCATGGCGCGCAGCTCGGTGAGCAACTCGCGGATTTTCTTTTCCAGCTCAAGACGGCGGGTATCGTCCTGTGTCCGTTCACGGCAGACGGCAAAGCAGCCTTTCCCGGGAACATTGCAGCAGTAGCCTTCGTTTTCAAGCTCCGTGTAGGCACGGGCAATGGTGTTGGGATTGATGGCAAGCTGGGCTGCCAGCACACGCACGCTCGGAAGCTTCTCACCGTCAGCCAATGCGCCGGTGAGAATCAGCTTGCGCAGTCCGTCGCGCACCTGCTCATAAATCGGGCGCGCATCGCGGTAGTTTAACGTAATCAAATGACCGACCTCCTTATCGGTTGAAGATCGCCAGCACCGTTGAGACAATCAGCAGCACCGCGACCCCGAGAATCATCACCCACAAAGGGAAAACCATGTTGCACCTCCTGCAAAACTGTATTAACCGTATTAGTACAGTTAAGATAGCACGAAAAACAACGCCTGTCAAGAGAGAAACCGAAAATTTTTTCGACACTTGAAGAAAAAGAAACGGGCAATCGACAGGTTTTATATTGACTTTTTCCGGTGGATTTGATATTCTTGGTCTGAAGATATATAAAATATTTTCAACAGCTATTTTATATTTTGTAATCAAAAAAGGGGGAAATGTATGGAAACTATCATTGCTGTCAACAGCGCGATTAACGGTTTCGTATGGGGCCCGATCATGCTGGCACTGCTGGTCGGAACAGGTGTTTACCTGAGCATTCGTGTTGGCTTCATTCAATTTTCCAAAATCGGTTACTGGTGGAAGAACACCATTGGCAAGATCTTCAAAAAGACAGAAGCAGGTGAGGGCGAGATTACGCCGCTGCAGGCGGTTTCCACCGCGCTTGCCTCCACGGTCGGTACCGGCAACATTGCCGGTGTTACCGGCGCAATTATCCTCGGCGGCCCCGGCGCCGTGTTCTGGATGTGGATCTCCGCTCTGTTCGGTATGGTCACCAAGTTTGCGGAAGTGACGCTGGCAGTCAAGTACCGTGAACGCAACGATAAGGGCGACTGGTGCGGAGGCCCGATGTACTACATCAAGAACGGTCTCGGTGCCAACTGGAAGTGGCTGGGCGTGATCTTCTCCGTGTTCGGCGCACTCGCCGCCTTCGGTATCGGCAACATTGCCCAGATCAATTCCATCGCTTCCTCTGTGAATTCTGTGGCAGTCGCGTTCAATCCTGCCGCGGAGAACTCCGCTAAGACCATCAGCTTGATCACCGGTATCGTTGTCGCGATTTTCGTGGCACTCGTCCTCATCGGCGGCGTCAAGCGTATCGGTCAGGTCACGGAAAAGCTTGTCCCCGGCATGGCTGCTGTTTACATCATCTGCGCACTGATCGTCGTAATCGTCAATGCCGGTGCGATCCCCGGTGTGTTTGCCAGCATCTTCAAGGGCGCGTTCAATCCCACGGCTGCTGTCGGCGGTGTGGTCGGCATTTCGATTAAGACGGCCATTACCAAGGGCGTCGGACGTGGCGTGTTCTCCAACGAGGCCGGTCTCGGCTCTGCGCCCATCGCGCATGCGGCCACCTCGGAGAAGAATCCTGTCAGGCAGGGCCTCTACGGCATCTTTGAGGTCTTTATGGACACCATCGTGATCTGCACACTGACCTCCCTCGTTGTCCTCTGCTCCGGTGTTGCCACAGGCAACTTCGGCAACAAGGATCTCGCGGGCGTTCCTACTGCAGTTGCCGGCTTTGCCTCCGTCTTCGGTGATAAGATCGGCTCCATGATTCTTGCGGTAGGCCTTCTCCTGTTCGCTACCTCTACCATTCTCGGTTGGGCTCTCTACGGTGTCCGCTGTGCAGAGTTCATCTTTGGCAGCAAAATTATCCGACCCTATGAGATTGTTTTCTGCCTGGTCGTCATTGCCGGTGCGGTTGCCGACCTGACGCTCGTTTGGGATATTTCCGATACGCTCAACGGCCTTATGGCGATTCCCAACCTGATTGCCGTTCTGCTGCTCAGCCCCGTTGTCATCAAGCTGACCAAGGAGCATTTTGCCGGTCTCAAAAAATAAGTCCTTATTAAAAATATAAGGGAGCGGGTGAAAACCCGCTCCCTTTTCCGCAAATGCACAAAAAATCATGAAAAAGTTCGTATAAAATCGCAAATTTTGCTTTACAATAAGGAAAATCTGTGGTAACATAGCGGAGCGCATAAAGCGCGAGAGCAAGTTCCCGGGCTTGGGCGGCGGAAGTTCACCGACCCCGTACTCAGCCTTGGGAGAATTTTTGGAAAGGTGGAAAACACACTATGATGCTCAAAGACCAGAAGACTGCTATCATCGAAGCCAACCGCACCCATGAGACCGACACCGGTTCTCCCGAAGTTCAGGTCGCTATCCTGACCGAACGCATCAACCAGCTCACCGAGCACCTTAAGCAGCACCCCCACGACAACCATTCCCGTCGCGGTCTGTACAAGATGATCGGTAACCGCCGCAGCCTCCTCGACTACCTCATGAAGAAGGACATCGAGCGCTATCGTACCCTCATCGCCAAGCTGGGTATCCGTAAGTAAGTTTGAATACAGGGTGGTGTGCTGTGCGCGCCACCCTTGTTTCACTTTTGCGGATACAATAAAACCGTCAATCTTTGCCGGGAGCGGCAGCCTTTTTGTGTTTGAAACTGTGCCCGAACGGATTCGGACATGCTTTCAAATGCGAAAAGCGCGCTCCCGAGCTACCCGAGAAAAGGAGTAAGATATTATGTCAACCATTATCACCAAGAGACAGTTTCCGAACTATCACAAGTATGAGATGGAGCTCGCCGGCCGTCCTCTGTTCCTTGAGGTCGGCAAGCTTGCTGAACTTGCCAACGCCGCCGTGATGGTCGGCTACGGCGACACCCGCGTGCTCGTCACCGCCACCGCTGCTCCCCGTCCCCGTGACGGCGTGGATTTTTTCCCTCTGTCCGTTGACTTTGAGGAGAAGATGTATTCCGTCGGTCGCATCCCCGGTTCCTTCAACCGCCGCGAGGGCCGCCCCGGCGAAAAGGGCATTCTGACCTCCCGCGTCATCGACCGTCCGATCCGCCCGCTCTTTCCCTATGACTTCCGCAACGACGTTGCCATCATGGCGACCGTTATGGCGGTCGATCACGACTGCTCTCCCGAGATCGCCGCGCTCATCGGCACCTCTGCTGCCCTTGCCATTTCCGACATTCCCTGGAACGGCCCCGTCGGCGCTGTCAAGATGGGTCTTGTGAACGGTGAACTGGTCATCAACCCCGATTCCGAGCAGCGCAAGGTCAGTGACCTTGATGTGACCGTCGTTTCCACCGCCAGGAAGGTCGTCATGATCGAAGCCGGCGCGAATGAGGTCGATAACGACACCATGTACAAAGCCATCGAGATGGCGCACAACGAAAACCAGAAGCAGGTCGAGCTCATCAACCGTATGGTCGAAGAGATCGGCAAGCCCAAGTTTGACTATCCGCATGCCAACTTCGATCAGGAGCTGTTTGACGATATCGTTGCGAACTTCATGGACGAAGCCAAGGCTGCCATGGATACCGACGACAAGAACGTCCGCGAGACGCGCTGGAACGAAATGATCGAGCACTGGCACGAGAAGTATCTCGAAAGCCACCCCGACATGGATCAGTATCTTGACGAATTCACCTACAAGTTCCAGAAGAAGATCGTCAAGGCATGGCTGCTGGAAGGTCACCGCGTGGACGGCCGAGCGAAGAATGAGATCCGTCCGCTCAGCGCGGAGGTCGGCGTTCTGCCGCGCGTACACGGTTCGGGCCTCTTCACCCGCGGTCAGACGCAGGTGCTCTCTGTCGCCACACTCGACACCCTCTCTGCCAACCAGAAGCTCGACACCATCTGGGAAGAGACGGAAAAGCGCTATATGCATCACTATAACTTCCCCGGCTACTCTGTCGGCGAAGCCAAGGCCAGCCGCTCCCCCGGCCGCCGCGAGATCGGTCACGGCGCACTTGCCGAGCGTGCGCTGCTGCCGGTGATCCCGTCTGTTGAGGAGTTCCCGTACGCGATCCGCGTGGTCAGCGAGGTTGTTTCCTCCAACGGTTCCACCTCTCAGGGCTCCATCTGCGGCTCCACGCTCGCCCTGATGGACGCAGGTGTGCCGATCAAGGCTCCTGTTGCCGGTATCTCTTGCGGTCTTATTCAGGACGGCGATGATTTCACCACCTTTATTGATATTCAGGGCGTGGAAGACTTCCACGGTGAGATGGACTTCAAAGTCGCCGGTACCAAGAAGGGCATCACCGCCATTCAGATGGACCTCAAGAACGACGGCCTGACGATGGCAATCATCAAGAATGCACTCGAGATCACCTATGATGCCCGCGTGCAGATTCTCGATCAGATTATGCTGCCCGTCATTTCCGAGCCGCGCGCCGAGGTCAGCCCGTACGCGCCCAAGATGATCACCATGCACATTGATCCCGACAAGATCCGCGAGGTCATCGGCAAGGGCGGCAGCGTCATTCAGAAGATCGTTGCCGACACCGGTGCAAAGGTCGACATTGACGATGACGGAACCATTCACATCGCTTCTGCTGACGCCGCCGCGTGCGACGCCGCCAAGAAGTGCATTGATGATATCGTGTTCGTTCCCGAGGTCGGCAAGCTGTATTACGGCCGCGTCGTGCGCCTGATGCAGTTCGGCTGCTTCGTGGAGATCGCTCCGGGCAAGGATGGACTGGTTCACATCTCCAAGCTCGACAAAAAGCGTGTGGAGAAGGTCGAAGACGTCGTTACCGTCGGCGATATGATCTGGGTCAAGTTCATGGAGATCGACGAAAAGGGCCGTTGGAACCTCTCCCGCAAGGACGCTCTTGCGGATATCGAAGCCCAGCAGGCAGAAGCTCAGCAGTAAAATAGCAATACAAGGGACAGGTGAGAGCCTGTCCCTTGTCAATTCGCCGTAGCTTTTTGGAAAAGCTTATGCTATAATCATTTCAGCTTTCTACGAAAGGGGCGGGAAGATGGATACGATTGCAGCGATCGCCACGGCGCAAAAGCCTTCGGCTGTCGGCATTGTCCGCATCAGCGGAAGCGATACGGAAAAGATTTTATCCACGGTCTTCACGCCTGCAAGCGGAATGCCGAGCGAAAATATACTGCCGCGCAGAATGGTCTATGGCACGATCCGCGATGCAAACGGCGGAGTTCTTGACCACGGCCTTGCTGTCCGTTTTTCCGAACAGCATTCCTACACCGGCGAGGACAGCGCTGAATTGCACTGTCACGGTTCGCCCGTTGTTTTAAATGAAGTGCTGCAGGCCTGTTTTGCTGCCGGTGCGCGACAGGCGAGGGCGGGAGAGTTTACCAAACGCGCCTTCTTGAACGGCAAAATGGATCTGACCGAAGCGGAAGCCGTCATTGATCTTATTGATGCGGAAACGGCGGAGGCGGCGCACAATGCCGCCTTGCAGATAGACGGTGCGCTGCGCAGACTCATTGACAAAAGCTACGATGCCCTGCTTGAAATTACCAGCCGCTTTTACGCTGTGGTGGATTATCCCGATGAGGATATCGAGGATTTAACGCGCGAGAAGACGGAACAGGCACTTGCGCAGACAGAAAATATGCTTGAGAGACTGCTTTCCACCTACAGCCGCGGCAGGCTTTTGAAGTCCGGCGCGGCGACTGCCATGATCGGTGCACCGAACGCAGGGAAAAGCTCGCTTTTGAATGCGCTTGTCGGCTATGACCGTGCGATCGTCACCGATGTTGCGGGTACCACACGCGACACGGTGGAGGAAAAATGTGTGGTCGGCGGCGTGCTGCTGCGGCTGATCGACACGGCGGGCATCCGGGAAACGGACGATACCGTGGAGCGGATCGGTGTGGAGCGTTCGCGCCGCGCTGTGGAGCAGGCAGATCTGGTGCTTGCGCTCATCGACGGCAGTGAGCCGTTTTCTCCGGAGGATCTGGACACGCTTGACCTTGCATCGGAGTGCGGGAAACCGTGGATCCTGGTGCTGACAAAGGGAGATCTTCCGCAAAGGAAGCAGGAACTGTCGCTTTCCGGTGCGCTTGCACCGCGTGCTGTGGTATCACTGTCGGCGAAAACCGGCGAGGGAATAGCGCTTCTGGAAAAGAGCGTGGCGGAGGTTTTCCCGAACGGTGAGGCACCGGACGGAACACTTTTGACCAACGCCCGTCAGGCAGATGCCGCACAGCGCGCACTTGCCTGCGTAAAAGCGGCCAAAGACGCGCTGGATTCCGGGATGACGCCCGATGTGGTGCTGACCGAGGCGGAAGAAGCGATGACTGCACTCGGGGAGCTGACCGGACGCACGGCGCGCGAGGATATGGTTGCTCGGATTTTTGAGCGATTCTGCGTCGGGAAATGACGGTGTGCTGTGAATTGGGGCTTGCTGCCCTGCCTGCAATATTCAGATAATGTTAACAACTTTTGGAAAAGTGCCCTGTATACTTGCTCTGTCGCCGGAGGCGTCAAGCTTAACAAAGGAGAGAAAACCCATGCGTGATTACGTTATTATGACAGACTCCTGCTGCGATCTTAACGCAGCCGAGGTCGAGGAACTGGAGCTGACGGTGCTGCCGCTTGCATTTTTGATGGACGGCAAAACGATGCTCAATACACCCGATCATGCGGATATGAGTCCGGAGGAGTTTTTCGCCAATATTGCCGCCGGAAAGGATTGCACCACCGCAGCCGCCAACGTCGGACAGTTTACCGATGCGATGAGCAAGATCCTGGAGGAGGGCAAGGACATTTTGTGCATTAGCTTCTCAAGCGCACTGTCCACGACCTATCAGTCTGCGGTGATTGCTGCGGAGGATCTGCGCGGCAGCTATCCTGACGCGAAAATCATTGTGATCGACTCGCTCTCCGCTTCGCGCGGACAGGGTATGCTGGTGCATTATGCCGTGCAGGAAAAGCGCAAGGGGAAAACAATAGATGAGGTTGCGGATTATGTGCGTGATACGATCCCGCACCAGTGCCACTGGTTTACGGTTGCCGACCTCAACCATTTGAAGCGCGGCGGCCGTGTCAGTGCCGCTGCGGCGCTTGCCGGCACGATGCTCAACATCAAGCCCGTCATGCATTGCGACAGCGAGGGAAAGCTCACCCCCGTGAGCAAGGTGCGCGGCATGAAGGCGGCGCTGACGGAACTGGTGAACACAATGGAAAGAAGCGGGATTGCGCCGCTTTCCGGGCAGACCGTTTTTATCTGCCATGCGAACTGTCCGGAGCATGTTGAGTTTGTCTCTAACCTATTGCGTGAACGTTTCGGTGTGACCGATATTCGCGCCGATTTTATCGGCCCTGTCATCGGTGCGCACACCGGCTGCGGCACGCTGGGACTCTTCTTTATGGGGGCAGAAAGATAACGATGAAGTGGTTGGAGCTGCATCTTGACACGCAGAGCGCCGGCATCGAACCGGTGAGCGAGCTGCTTGGCGATTACGGAATCGACAGCCTTGTGATCGACGAGGAGCGCGATTTTAAAGATTTCCTCGAGAACAATCACCAGTACTGGGACTATGTGGACGAGGACCTGCTTAAGGAAAAGCGCGGCAAATGCCGCATCACGTTCTATCTGCAGGAAAACGACGCGGGCTGGAGCAAGCTGGCACAGCTTCGCATTGCGCTATCGGCGTACAAAAAGCAGCACCCGGAGTATAGTCCGCTGCTGCTCTCGATGGAAAATGTCGCGGACGAGGACTGGGAGAACAACTGGAAGCAGTTTTATAAACCTATGGAAATTGGTGAGCGGCTGCTGGTGGTTCCCGAATGGGAGCAGGCGAAGCCGAGCGAGCGCGTGAAGCTGATCCTTAACCCCGGCCTTACCTTCGGTACCGGCAGCCACGCCACGACACGCCTGTGCCTGACTGCGCTCGAAAAGCATATTCACGGCGGCGAAAAGGTGCTCGACCTCGGCTGCGGCAGCGGTATTCTTTCTGTTGCGGCGCTTGCCCTTGGTGCATCTGATGCGTTCGCCTGCGACATTGACGATAAGTGCATCGGTGTAGCTTATGAAAACGCTGCACTCAACGGCATCGACAAAACGCACTACACCGTGCGCTGCGGTGATGTGACAACGGATAAAAGACTCCAGAAGGAGTTCGGCGGTGATTACGATGTGATCGTTGCCAACATTGTTGCCGACGTGATCATCGCTCTTTCCACGCAGGTGCGTCCGTTCTTGAAGCCGGGCGGCATTTTCCTCTGCTCCGGTATCATTGACGACCGCGCCGAAGAGGTGAAGGGGAAACTGATCGAGGCCGGCTGGGAAATCACGGAGGAACGCACGAGCGAGGGTTGGTATTCGTATTTGTGCAAGTAAAAAAGTCAGCGCAGCACTGCGGAAGAGCTGCGATACCATAAGGATAAATGTGATTGAGGAAAGGAAGCACAGCCATGAAAGCAACGGTTTATTTTACAAAGGACATTACGCCCGAGAAGGTTGTCGCACTTTATGAGGCAATGGGGAAAAAGCTGACGGGCAAGGTCGCAGTCAAGCTTCACTCGGGCGAGAAGGGGAATCAGAACTTCCTGAAGCCCGAATTCTGGAAGCCGATGATCGATACCGTGGGCGGCACGGTGGTCGAGTGCAACACCGCTTACGAGGGTGAGCGCAACTCGACAGAAAAACACCGCAAGCTGATCGAATATCACGGTTGGAAGCACTATTTCACCGTCGATCTGATGGATGCCGAAGGCCCTGACATGGAGCTGGATATTCCGGGCGGAAAGGTACTGAGGAAGAACCTGGTCGGCAAGAATCTGAAAAACTATGATTCCATGCTGGTACTGTCCCACTTCAAGGGACACCCCATGGGCGGCTACGGCGGCGCGCTCAAGCAGCTTTCCATCGGCTGCGCCTCTACGGTCGGCAAGTGCCTCATTCACTCCGGCGGCAAGGTGACCGATCAGAACGTTCTCTGGGAAAACTGTGCTGAGCAGGACGCATTCTGTGAAGCGATGGCGGATGCGGCAAAGTCCGTGGTAGATTTTTTTAAGGGGAACACCGCTTATATCAGCGTGATGAAGAACCTTTCCGTGGACTGCGACTGCTGCGCGATCGCGGAGGATCCGTGCATGAAAGATATCGGCATGCTGGCGTCTCTGGATCCTGTGGCACTGGATCAGGCGTGTATGGACCTTATTTATGCGGCAACGGATGATCCCGGACAGAAGCACTTCATTGAGCGTGTGGAGACACGCCACGGCATTCATACCATCGAAGCTGCTGCCGACCTTGGCTTCGGCTCAAGAGAATACAAGTTGGTAGAAATTTAACAGGCCTGTTTACGCCGCCCGAAAGGGCGGCGTAATTGCGTTTATGGGACAAAATCCTGCAGTTTTCGCAAAAACAGGATATAATCTCAAAAAACTGTGCCAAAATCGAGAAAAAAGCTTGCATTCGGGGAACACTTGTGGTAGGATACATGTGTTATGTAGGTAGTGTGAGAGTGGACTTTGCAGTCCGCTCTTTCTTTTGCATTTTTAATGAAAAATGCAAAAGAAAGAGCAAATGCTCTCTCATCAATAAAGCCGAGCCTATGGCTCGATCTTTTGCATTTTTCCCAGAAAACACAAAAAGCCGATGCCGGAAGGCGGCAAGGAGTTCAAATGAAAAAAGTAACGGATATTGTACGCGAACTGGCGCTGCCGATCGTGGAGCGCTGCGGCTGCACACTTTGGGACGTGGAATATGTCCGCGAGGCAGGACAGTGGTATCTGCGCGTCTATATCGATAAGGAGGGCGGCGTCAATATTCTTGATTGCGAGGCCATCTCCCGCCCGCTCAGCGATGCTTTGGACGAAGCGGATCCCATTGAGACAAGCTACACGTTTGAGGTGGCATCTGCCGGAGCGGAGCGCCCCTTAAAACGCCCGAGCGATTTTGAGCAGTTTATGGGCAGCCCCATCGTGCTCAAAACCTATAAACCGCATGACGGACGCAAAGAATTTTCCGGTGACCTGACCGCCTACGACAACGGTGCGGTGGAAATGAGAATCGGGGAACAGACCCTTCGCTTTGAAAAAGAAGAGATCGCGCTTGTGCGCCTTCGCTGTGACTTCTAAAATATGTTACGATTCAATATATAGGACAAGGAGCAACTACCATGAAATGTGATGAAATCTTCGCAGCCCTTGCGATGCTGGAAAAGGAACGCGGCATTTCCCAGACCTTTATGATGGAGAAGATCGTTCAGGCCCTTACCACCGCCTACAAGCGTGATCATGAGGGCGTGGAAAATGTCATTGTGGACGTGGACGAGAACAAAAAAGACCTTAAGATGTTCGTCCAGAAGGAAGTTGTCGAAGAGGTGGAATTCCCCGGCACGCAGATGTCTGTGGAAGAGGCCAAGGCAATCTCGGCGAAGTATGTTGTCGGTGACATTGTCAACATTCCCGTCGATAATGTGGAATTCGGCCGCATTGCCGCCGGCAACGGAAAGCAGGTCATTATTCAGGGACTTCGTGAAGCGGAGAGCGGCATGGTCTACGAGGAGTACAACTCCAAGCAGCATGAGATCCTTACCGGCATCGTCACGCAGATCGACCCGCGCACGGGCAACGCCAAGCTGCGCATCGGCACCGGAACGGACTCTACCGATGCGATTCTGACGATGGGCGAACAGGTCAAGGGCGAGGAGCTTGTGGAAGGCCAGCGCATCAAGGTGTACCTTGTCGATGTGCGCCGCCAGTCCCGCGGCCCGCAGGTCGTGATCTCCCGCACCCATCCGGGTCTTGTCAAGCGCCTCTTTGAGCTGGAAGTGCCTGAAATTTTTGACGGTATCGTTGAGATCAAGTCCATTGCCCGTGAAGCCGGCTCCCGCACCAAGATGGCCGTTTGGAGCAACGATCCCAATGTGGATCCGATCGGCGCCTGCGTCGGTCAGCACGGTCAGCGCGTGAACAACATTGTCGAAGAGCTGCGCGGCGAGAAGATCGATATCGTGAAGTACAGTGAAGATCCTGCCGCCTACATTGCGGCGGCGCTCGCTCCTGCCGACGTTGTGGATGTATGGATGGCGGACGAGGGCAAGGCCTGCCGCGTCATCGTTCCCGACGATCAGCTGTCCCTTGCCATCGGCAAGGAGGGGCAGAACGCGCGTCTTGCCGCGCGTCTTGTCGGCTATAAGATCGACATTAAGCCGGAGAGCTATCACGACGAAGAATAATCCGAAAAGGAGGCGGCCTGCATGCAGACACCAAAAGTGAAAAAGATTCCGCAGCGTCAGTGCGTGGGCTGCCGCACGATGAAGGAAAAGCGCGAGCTTATTCGCGTGGTGAAGAGTCCGGAGGGAGAGATCTCCCTTGATTTTGGCGGGAAAAAGCCGGGGCGCGGTGCTTATGTCTGTCCCTCGGCAGACTGCCTCAAGCGCGCCAGAAAGTCCCGTGCGCTGGAGAGGACCTTTGAAACCGCGATTCCTGAGAGCGTGTATGACGCTTTGGAGAAGGAGATGGAGCGCGGTGAATAAAATACTGAATCTGCTTGGCCTTGCCAAGAAAGCCGGAAAGCTGGAGGTCGGCGAAGAACCGACCGGTGCCGCGGCTCGTGCCAAGGACGCGCGGTTGCTGCTCATCGCATCTGACGCAGCGGATAACAGCTTCCGCAGACTCAGGCACTTTGCCGATGCCGGCGCGTGCCTGTATGCAAAGCTTCCTTGCACGAAAGATGAGCTTGGACGTGCGGTGGGGCGCACCTCCTGCGCAATGGTTGCGGTGACGGATATCGGCTTTGCTGAGGCGGTTGCCGGGAAGCTTGCGGAGGAAGATGCCGCGCGATACAGCGAGCTTGCAGAAAAGCTGAGCATCAAGGCGCAGCGCGCCATGCAGCGCCGCAAGGAGCAGGAACAGCATGAGAAGAATCTTCGCACGGGCAAGCGAAAAGTGAGTGCAAAGGAAGAAAAGACGGAGGAGCTGCAGTCCCGGGAAGAAAAAAAGCCCAAAGCAGGCATTCGCAAATCCCGAAGCCGCAAGGAGCGCGAAAAGATGCGCCGTGAGGGCGAAAAGCGGGAGAATGCAAAACGCTTTGCCAATGCACGCCCGGTCAAGCACGGCAAGGGCAGCGTGAAAAGAGAAAAGAACGACAAGATCCAACACATGGAGGTGTAATATATGGCTACTGTGAATAAGAGTAAGGTGTCTGATATTGCAAAGGATTTCGGAATGACCTCAAAGGACATTCTGGCGGTTCTTGCAGACTATACGGATTCCCCCAAAAAGCCCTCTCAGGTGTTGGAGGACAACGAGATCAATTTTGTTTTTGAGTACCTGACACAGAAGAATCAGGCAAAGATCGAAACGATCTTTGCCGAGGGTATCCCGGAAAAGAAAGAGACTCCCAAGCAGGAGGTCAAGCCGGCAGCAAGCGCCGCGCCTTCCGCTCCTGCTGCCAAGACGGAGAATAAGAATACCGCACCCGCCGCACAGCCGGTGCAGCAGAAGAAATCCACGGCGACCCAGCAGCCGACGACCCGTGTTCCGGAGAAGAAGATCGTCGATACCCGCAAGGCCACGAATGTCAACCTTGACAAGTACGACGAGAAGCTGCAGGACATGGCGGAGCGTTCCAGTGACCGCCGCATGAACCAGAGCAACAAGGAGAAGTTCCGCAATGCCGGCAAGAACAAGGGCGGCAAGCAGCAGATGACCTTCTCCAATAAGCGCAAGCAGGAAGAGGCGGAGAAGATGCGCCGCCTGCAGCTTGAAATTGCCAAGAAGACCCCGCTCACTGTCAAGATCCCCGATGAGATCTCCGTTGGTGAACTGGCAAGCCGCATGAAGAAGACCGGAGCAGAGGTTGTCAAGTGCCTGATGAAAAACGGCGTGATGGCGGCACTCTCCCAGATGATCGACTTCGATACCGCCTCCTTCGTCGCAGAAGAGCTTGGCTGCAAGGTCGAAAAGGAGGTCGTTGTAACCATTGAAGAAAAGCTGATTGACGACCACCAGGACACCGAAGAGGAGCTCCAGCTCCGTGCGCCTGTTGTTGTGGTCATGGGTCACGTTGACCACGGCAAGACGAGCCTGCTCGACTATATCAGAAACGCATCCGTTGCCTCCGGCGAGGCCGGCGGCATTACGCAGCACATCGGTGCCTATCAGGTGCAGATCAACGGCAAACCCATCACCTTCCTCGACACCCCGGGCCACGAGGCGTTCACCTCCATGCGTGCCCGCGGCGCGATGATCACGGATATTGCGATTCTTGTTGTTGCTGCTGAGGACGGTATCAAGCCGCAGACGGTGGAGTCCATCAACCATGCCAAGGCTGCCGAAATTCCTATCATTGTTGCTATCAACAAAATGGATAAACCCGATGCCAACCCTGAGCGCGTCAAGCAGCAGCTCACCGAGTACGGACTGCTTGCCGAGGACTGGGGCGGCGACACGATCGTCTGCCCGATTTCTGCCAAGACCGGCATGGGCGTTGACAACCTGCTCGAAATGGTCGCGCTGACCGCTGAGGTCGGCGAGCTGAAGGCCAACCCCAACCGCGCCGCTTCCGGCGCCGTTGTTGAAGCGCGTCTGGATAAGGGCCGCGGCCCGGTCGCCACGCTGCTCGTGCAGAACGGAACCCTCAAGCAGGGCGATATCATCATTGCCGGGACTGCCGTCGGCCGTGTACGTCAGATGATGAGCGACAAGGGCGCAAAGCTTGCCTCTGCGGGACCCTCTGTGCCTGTGGAGATCACCGGTCTCGGCGAAGTGCCGGAAGCCGGTGCGCACTTCAATGCCGTCGCTGACGAGCGTCTTGCCCGCGAATTGGTCGAACAGCGCAAGGAAGAAGAAAAGCTCAAGGCCAACGCACCTGTTACCAAGGTTTCGCTCGAGGATCTGTTCTCTCAGATCCAGGCGGGCGAAATGAAGAATCTCAACATCATCGTCAAAGCAGACGTGATGGGCTCTGTCGAAGCGGTCAAGGCGTCGCTGGAAAAAATCTCCAACGAGGAAGTCCGTGTGCGTGTCATTCACGGCGCAGTGGGTGCGATCAATGAAAGCGACGTGATGCTTGCTTCCACGTCGAATGCCATTATCGTCGGCTTCAACGTCCGTCCGGACGCCGTTGCCCGTGAGAGCGCTGCCCGCAATCATGTTGATATGCGTATGTACCGCGTCATTTACGATGCCATCGATGAGATCGAGGCGGCAATGAAGGGTATGCTCGCGCCGAAGTTCCGCGAAGCTGTCATCGGACACGCCGAGGTGCGCCAGACCTATAAGGTCAGCTCTGTCGGCACAGTTGCCGGTTGCTACGTCACCGACGGCAAGATCCAGCGCGCCTGCGATGTGCGTATCGTGCGCGACGGTATTGTTGTCCACGAGGGTCACCTTGCTTCCCTTCAGCGTTTCAAGGACGCTGTCAAGGAAGTTGCCTCCGGCTACGAGTGCGGTCTGAGCTTTGAAAAGTACAACGACATTAAGCTCGGCGATGTGGTCGAAGCTTATGTAATGGAACAAATTGAAGCATAATAAACCAACAGGGGCGGGCGTTTTCGCCCGTCCCTGTTTCACAAATGACCATAGGAGGGTAAAGGTTGAAACAAGTTTCAACCTTTACATTGAAATGCCGTTTTTCTCGCCGCTTACGCGGCAACCGAAAAACGTGGCGCTTATGACCATCCCTTTTATGGCCGTTTTGTGCCTTGAAATGTAGTGGAAAGGAATGGTCATAACTATGGCAAGCAATCGTATCAACCGCATCAACGAAGAAATCCAAAAAGAACTGAGCAATCTGTTTCGCGGCTTGAAGGATCCCCGCGTGCAGGGCGGCATGGTGACCATCACGCATGTTGACACGACGAGTGATCTGCGCTATTCCCGCATTTTTGTCAGTGTGCTTGATAAGACGCAGGAAAAGGACGTTGTCAAGGGACTCAAGAGTGCCGCCGGCTATCTCCGCCGCGAGCTGGGCGCAGCTCTGCGCCTGCGCTACACGCCGGAGCTGCAGTTTGTTGCCGATGACTCCATCGAATACGGCGCACACATCCTGGAGATGCTGCGCGACCCGAATGTAGTCAAGCCGGCTAATCCCGAAAACGAAACGATTCATCTGGACGGTGAGGAAGATGACGATTAAAGAAGTGGCGGAATATCTCCGCACACACGACAATTATCTGATCCTGACGCATCGCCGTCCCGATGGAGACACGATCGGTTGCGCTGCCGCACTCGGCACGATGCTGCGGCAGATGGGAAAGAACGCGGGCGTCCTCTATAACCGCGAAACGACGGAGCATTTTGCCCCGTATATCGAAGAATTGTGGGTGGCGGACGATTTTGGCTATGAAACGGTCGTCTCCGTGGATCTTGCGGCACTGAGCCTGTTTCCCGATAACGCCGAGCAGTTCAAAACCAAGGTCGATCTTGCCATCGATCATCATCCGAGCTACGAGCATTTCGGAAAGCTCGACTGTGTTCACCCGGAATGCGCCGCCTGCGGCGAGGTGATTTATGAGATCGCGGTGGAGCTTGGCCAACTGACGGGCGCTGTTGCGCTTCCGCTTTATGTTGCGGTGTCGACCGACACGGGCTGCTTTGTCTACTCCAACGTCACCGCAAACACGCACCGCGTGGCGGCGGCACTATTGGAAACGGGAATTGACTACAAAGCGGCCAACAAGCTGCATTTCCGTACGAAGAGCAAAAAACGCATCGAACTTGAGGGCGAGCTTCTGCGCACGATGGAGTTTTATGATGAAAACCGCATCGTCATCGTTGTACTTCCGCAGGAGCTGCAGCAGCGGCTTGCACTGACTGAGGCGGACATGGAGGATATTTCCGCACTCGGCGGCGTGGTGGAGGGAACCGACTGCTCGATCACGATGAAGGAAACGAAGGGCGGGGCGTGGAAGATTTCCCTGCGCACCGGTGCGCGCGTCAATGCAACGCGGGCCTGCGCCATGCTCGGCGGAGGCGGACACCGTGCAGCCTCCGGCTGTGTGATCGAACACGCAACCTTTTCCGATGCCAGACGCATGATCTTAAACGCGGTAGAAAAGGCTGTTCAAGAGGAAAACAACGCGCATTAATGCGCAAAACGGAGGAATTATGCCAAGCGGCATTCTTATTATCAACAAGCCGCAGGATTGGACAAGCATGGATGTATGTGCCAAGCTGCGCGGCATTTTCAAAGAAAAACGTGTTGGGCACGCCGGAACGCTTGACCCGATTGCAACAGGGGTGCTGCCCGTGTTTGTCGGACAGGCGACGAAGGCCGTGTCCTTTGCCGAGGGCGGAAAGAAAGAGTATCGGGCGCTCCTGAGGCTCGGCATCACCACCGACACACAGGACACGACCGGCACGGTGCTGACAGAAAAGCCGGTCACGGTCACGCAAGACGATCTGCGTGCGGTGTTGCCGCGCTTTACCGGCGAAATCGCACAGATCCCGCCGATGTATTCGGCAATCAAAATAAATGGGCAGAAGCTTTACGACATTGCCAGAAAAGGCGGCGAGGTGGCTCGAAAGCCGCGCGATATTACGATCTACGAGCTGGAGCTTATGGAAAGGCTCAGCGAGACGGACTATGCGCTGCGTATTGTCTGCTCCAAGGGGACCTATATCCGCACGCTCTGCCATGATATCGGTGCCGCGCTTGGCTGCGGCGGTACGATGGCGGCATTGCAGCGCACGATGGCGGCGGGCTTTACGCTTGACGAGGCGGTGACGCTCAATGAGGTGCAGCAGCGCGGCGAGGCGCTGCTGCGCCCGACAGACAGCCTGTTCCGTGAGTGCGAAGCATACACGATCCCGACTGCGGAGGAGGAGCGACGCGTCCGCTGCGGCAATCCGCTCAAGGCAAAGCTTGCGGACGGGCGGTATCGCGTGTATGGCTGTGACGGTACGTTTTTGGCGCTGTCCGAATCGAAAAACGGAATTTTGACCTCGGAAAGGAACTTTTTCAGCGCAGGCTAAGCTGTGCGGTTCGCTGGCGCTCGCAGGAACGCCGGTGATGATTGGTGCAAAGGTGGGAACCGGATGGGAGAAATTAAACGTGTGATCGCGCTCGGCTTTTTTGACGGCGTTCATATCGGTCACGGTGCGCTGCTGAACAAGACAGCAGAGCGTGCCAAAGAGCTTGGGTGCATGAGTACGGCATTTACCTTTGACCGTGCGCCCAAGGAGTTTGTAACGGGCGTTCCCGTTCCGCTTCTGACAAGTCCGACCGAGCGCAGCGCACTGATTCGTGAAGTGTACGGCATTGAGCAGGTGATCGTCGAGCCGTTTGACCAGGAAATGATGACGATGCCATGGCAGGATTTTATTGAGGATCTGCTGTTGCGGAAGTATCACGCGGTGCATCTCGTGGCAGGGCATGACTTTCACTTCGGTTATAAAAATCAGGGAACGCCGGAGCTTTTGCAGGAATACTGCACCGCGCACGGCATCGGCTGCGACATTATCCCGAAGGTGGAGTATCAGGGGGTGACTGTCTCCTCCACGCTGATCCGCTCGCTTGTCGAAGCGGGTGAGGTGGAGCGTGCATCAGAGTTTTTGGGACATTGTCACGCGATGACCGGCACGGTCGAGCACGGCTTCGGCATTGGAAAGGAACGCCTTTTCCCGACAGTCAACCTGATTCCGCACGGTACGACGATCCTCCCGGCACGCGGTGTTTATGCAACAAAGGTGCATTTGGAAAGCGGAGAGACCTATCCCGGTGTCACGAATGTCGGCACACGCCCGACGGTCGGCACAGGAAGCGGCGTAACGGTGGAGACAAATCTGATCGGTTTTTCCGGAGACCTCTACGGTCAGCGTATTCGCGTGGATTTTTGCCTGCGACTGCGCGACGAAATGAAATTTTCCTCCACGAAGGAGCTTCACGACCAAATTGCGCAGGACATTGCAAAAACCAAATCAGTTTTCTCAAAAGGATAACTCCCAAAAGAACGGCTCTCGCCGTTCTTTTTTTGCGCTGTCATTTCCCGACAGGCTTTTTCGCACAGGAATTTTACAATGGAGAAAAACGAACTCGGGAGGAGGACAAGCAGTGAAAAGTCTTGCATTTGTCCGAAAGAAAGACGTATCGGGGAAAATCGTGGATTCTGCCATTCACTTTTTGTTTCCTGCCATATTTGCCGGCGCAAGCCTGTTTGGGGGTTATGCACCGTTTGCCGTCGGATCGGTCGCAGCAGCCGGACAGGGAAGACGCGGCATGTCTGCGCTCCTGGGCTGCGCGGCAGGCGCGTTGCTGTTTCTGGATTTTTCCCATGCGCTGCGCACAATTGCCGCGGCAGTGCTGCTCTATACGGCGAACAATGCATTTTACGACCTGAAGATCTATCAAAAAAAGCTGTTTTTGCCGGCACTGAGCGCGGTGTTAATGTTATCGGTTGAATTTGTTTATGTAATAAAGGGCGGTATCGGAGAGGCAGCCAACTGCCTGCTCAGCGTACTTGCGGCAGCACTCTGCACGCATTGCTGCCGCACTGTGCTGCGTGACGAGGGAACGCAGGAGCATCCCGTTGCGGTAACAGTTGTTGTGCTCGGAGTCCTGATGGCATTTTCCGCCTTTGAAACACCCGGCGGCTTTGCGCCCGGTCGTATCGTGGCAATGCTGACCATGCTGCTGGTAGCGTTTGAGCAGGAAAGATCGACAGCGGTCGCATTTGCGCTTTGCACCGGATTCGCGGTGGATCTGGTTGCCGGAGACGGCAGCTTCCTGCATACGGCTATTTACGCTCTTTCTGCGCTTGCCGTGGGTTTCGCACGGCGCGGTGACCGTGTGCGTACGGCGCTGTGGTTTGCGTGCGCGGTGCTGGTGTTTTCACTGCCGCTTTATGCGGGGCAGGGAATTATCCTGCTTTATGAAGGACTTGCGGCAACACTGCTTTTTTTGCTGGTGCCTACAAAGGCATTTCACGGAAAGAGACTGGCAGGAGCAAACGAGATGGCAACAGAAGAACCGTCACCGGTTCGGAAGAGATTGGAAGAGTCCGCGGCAGCCTTTCGGGAGCTGTACGACAGCCTTTCCCATGTGCCAAAGCGCAAGGAAGAAAATCCGGCAGTGCTGTTTGACCGGGCTGCGGAGCGGGTGTGCCGAAGCTGCTCTTTGTGCAATATTTGCTGGGAGAAGGAGTATCAGCGCACCTATACGGCAATCAACGACGCAACGCCGACCCTGCTCAAAAACGGAGAGGGAAAGGGCGAGGACTTTCCCTCGTATTTTGTCGATCGCTGCATCCGGTTTCCGAGTTTTCTGACCGCGGTAAACAGTGAGCTTCGGGATTACCTGCTGCGTGGACAATACCGAAAAAGCCTGAGCGATTCGCGCGCAAGGGCAGCGGGGCAGTATGCACAGGTGTCCGAGGTGCTGCTTGCTGCGGCAGGGAAGCTGGAGGGGACGCAGACTGCGTTGGCTGTCCAGCCGATGCCCTATCAGCTTGGCATGTCGCTGCGCCCGAAAAAAGGGGAGCGCGTCAGCGGCGACAGCATGAGCACCTTTGAAACGGAGGATAAACTCTGCCTTCTGTTATCGGACGGAATGGGCAGCGGTGAGGAGGCCAGAAAGGAATCCGCCATGGCAACGCGGCTTCTGGAACGCTTCCTGCGCGCCGGAATTGATGCGCCGCCGGCGCTGAAAACGCTCAATAGCGCGCTGACGCTCCGCGCGGAGGAGACCGACAGCTTTACCACGATCGACCTGCTGCTGTTATCGCTGCAAACCGGCGAGGGCGAGCTGTACAAATACGGTGCCGCGCCGTCGTATATCAAGCGCGGCGGAACGGTCAGGCGTGTGACCTGTTCCTGTCTCCCGGCAGGGCTGCAGGAATGCTCACAGCCGCCGGAAGCAACGCGGCTGCGACTGGAGGGCGGAACCTTTTTTGTAATGATCACGGATGGCGTTGCCGATGCGACGAACGACGAGTGGCTGCAAAATCTGCTTGCCGGATGGCAGGGGGAGAATCCCCAGCTTTTGGTCTCGGCAATTCTGGCAGACAGCATTGAGCGTACCGGAGAGCTGGACGATGCAGGCGTGTTGGTGCTTTATTTACCAAAATCCGATGCACCCGAAATTAAAGAGGTATGAAACAAAAATTTTCCGCTTGCTGTATAAGTGCCAAGGCGCAGGGCATACTGATAGTACGCAGAGCAAGCAAAGGAGTGATGCAGCATGGTCAAGGGAACCTCACGCCGCGTGATCGTTGTCGATTCACCGGACACCGATCTTTTCGAGCAGGCAATTTTTATCGTGCGAAATGATGCAATGAATCGCGGCGGTGTTACCTCGCAGCAGCTTGTTGACGAAGCCTGTCGCGTGGCACGCAGCTGCAGCCGATCTTCTCCGCCCTCGTGCCGCAGCCTGTTCCGCAAGGGTACGCCGCTTTTTTGGAGCGCTATCGGTGCAGGCTGCATCGCGCTGACGTGGCTTGTAAGCGTTTTGATTTAACTGACACCACCCATATACTTTTCTCTCCTTTTGAAGCGCCGCAGGGCGCTTCTTTTTTATGAAATACGTATTTACAAGCTGTATAAAATCGACTATACTATACCTGTTGTATTTTTTGAGAAGAGGTAGAGAACATGAATGCAGACTTTTCCCGCACGCTTGCTCTGCTGCGGCAGGAGAAAGAAATCTCCCAGCGTAAGGCGGCAAAGGATCTTGGCGTTTCGCAGGCGCTGCTGTCTCATTACGAAAACGGAATCCGCGAGCCGGGGCTTGCCTTTGTGCGCCGTGCGTGCGACTACTATCACGTCAGCGCCGACTATCTGCTTGGCCGCACGCTATCGCGCGACGGCGGCATGATCGACGCAGAGGAGCTGTACGATTCAAGTGATGAAAAGGGAACGCTGAAGGGAAGCATTGCGGCAACGCTGCAAAAGAAGCTGATCGTCAACACGACGAATCTTCTTTTCGAGCTGCTTGGCCGCAGTGGGAGTCGCGAGGCGGTCGGTGCTGCCGGCAGTTACCTCAGCGGCGCACTCTATCAGCTCTATCGAAATCTCCATCGCCGCAGCGGTGAGAAGGACGCATTTTTTGCTCTTGACGCAGAGGCGTTCACAGGCGGTGCTGTCGATATGCAGATGCATGCCGCGAAAGTAGCCTATGCACAGGCGCTTTCACAGGTCGAGGAGGAGGGGGCATTCCCGAACATGGACAGCGAGGCGCTTTCCTCCGAATATCCGGGACTGATGCAGAGCGTGACGCAGGTGCTGCACATGACAGAGGAGCAGGCAAACCACCTATTGAGCAAATAAAAAGAGGAAGCTACATGAACCGAGAAAATATTAGAAACTTCAGCATTATTGCGCACATTGACCACGGCAAGTCGACGCTTGCTGACCGTCTGCTGGAAAAATGCAACGCGGTCAGCGCGCGCGAAATGGAGGATCAGATCCTCGATAATATGGAGCTTGAACGTGAGCGCGGCATTACCATTAAGGCACGCGCGGTCACATTTGATTATACTGCGCAGGACGGGGAAACCTATACGCTTAACCTGATCGACACGCCGGGACACGTTGACTTCAACTATGAGGTGTCCCGTTCGCTTGCAGCGTGCGAAGGGGCGATTCTGATCGTTGACTCCTCTCAAGGCATTGAGGCACAGACGCTGGCGAATACCTATCTTGCCATGGAGCACGATCTGGAGATCCGTCCGGTACTCAATAAGATCGATCTGCCTGCCGCTGATCCCAAGCGCGTGAAGCAGGAGATTGAGGATATCCTTGCGATCCCTGCCGAAGACGCTCCTGAGATTTCCGCCAAGCTCGGCATCAACATTGATGCGGTGCTTGAAGATATCGTGCACAATCTGCCGGCACCCAAGGGCGATAAAAACGCACCGCTGCGCGCTCTGATTTTCGATAGCTATTATGATGCCTACCGCGGCGTCATTGTCTATATGCGATTGATGGAAGGCAGAGTGAAGCCCGGAATGGAAGTCAGGATGATGGCAACGGGTGCGACCTACAAGGTGCTTGAATGCGGCATCATGCGTCCGCTCGGTATGGAGGCAACGGATCATCTGGAGGCCGGTCAGGTCGGTTACTTTACCGCCAGCATTAAGGATGTCCACGAAACACAGATCGGTGACACGGTCACGGGCGTGGAAAATCCGGCTGCCGAGGCGCTGCCCGGTTACCGCAAGGTGCGATCCATGGTCTATTGCGGCATCTATACTGAGGACGGCAGCAAGTACCCCGACCTGCGCGACGCGCTGGAAAAGCTGCAGCTCAACGATGCAAGCCTTACCTTTGAGCCGGAATCCTCCGTGGCGCTTGGCTTCGGCTTCCGCTGCGGCTTTCTCGGTATGCTGCATATGGAGGTCATTCAGGAGCGTCTGGAGCGTGAATTTGATCTCGACCTTGTCACCACGCTCCCGAGTGTCATCTATGAGGTCTACAAGACGGATGGGACAATGGTTCGCGTAGACAATCCGCACAACTATCCCGACAACAGCGTTATTGAGCACGCAGAGGAGCCGTACGTCAAGGTGACCATCGTTACGCCGCCGGACTATGTGGGCAATATTATGCCGATGTGTCAGGAGCGGCGCGGCGAGTTTAAGGATATGCAGTATCTCGACACCTACCTTGTCGAAATGCACTACCAGATGCCGCTCAATGAGATCATCTACGATTTCTTTGATACGCTCAAAGCAAACACCAAGGGCTATGCTTCACTTGACTATGAGCTCTCCGGCTATCGCCCGAGTGAGCTGGTAAAGGTCGATATGCTCTTAAACGGCGATCAGGTCGATGCGCTTTCGTTTATCGCACACAGGGATAAGGCGTATCCGCGCGCGAGAAAGCTGTGTGAAAAGCTCAAGGACAACATTCCCCGTCAGCTTTTCGAAGTCCCGATCCAGGCAGCTATCGGCGGACGCATTATTGCACGCGAAACCGTCAAGGCTATGCGCAAGGACGTTCTTGCCAAGTGCTACGGCGGCGACATCACGCGAAAGAAGAAGCTGCTGGAGAAGCAGAAAGAGGGCAAAAAGAAGATGCGCAACCTCGGTACGGTGCAGGTACCGACAGAGGCATTTTTGGCTGTCCTCAAGCTGGACGAATAAGAGACAAAGAAGCGACAAGCTGAGACGCGCCGCGGCGTATCTCAGCTTGTCGCTTCATAGATTGTAATGCCAAAGGCAAGCGAAACGGTAAGCTCCGCTGCCGAGGAGGCTTTCTGCTGATCGGCTCTGCCGGTTTTGTAATAGTACGGCGTCATGCGGAACAATGCCATAATATCCTGCGCACAGGGCAGGTGAATGGGATAGCTGACCGTACGCGTTTCCAGAATGCGGAAGCCGCTTGTTTCCAGCGGTGTCGGCGGATTTTTATAAGGCCGGTCATAGATGAGCTGCTTAAGCTCCCACAGATGGTCCTCCAGCGGATAGACGCGAAGAAGCTTTCCGCCGCATTTTAGAATCCGGTGAAATTCCTCAGGCACATAGGGTGAGAAAATGTTGAGCAGGAGGTCGGCGCAGTGGTCGGAAAGCGGCATATGTGAAGAGGAGGCAACTGCCAGGGTAAACTCCCTGGAGCGTTTGGCGGCGTAGGAAAGCGCGTCCTTGGAGATGTCGATGCCGACCATATCGGCTGTTTTTCCGGCACGATGGAGCGCAGAGAGCGCATCAAGCGTGTATTTTCCCTCGCCGCAGCCGGCATCGACAACAACAGCGTGCTGCGGTGCATATTGTGCGCACATTGCGGCAATCTCAGCGGAGAGGGGGTCGTAATAGCCGGTGTCGAGGAACTCCTTCCGGGCACGAACCATCAGCTTGTCATCGCCGTGGTGTCCCTGTGAAGAGTTTAGCAGGAGGTTGACATAGCCGCTTTTGGCAAGGTCAAAGCTGTGATTTCGCGGGCAGACATATGCTTTTTCACTTTTTGTAAGCGGTTCGCCGCAAACGGGACAAAGTAATGTCACCATCAGAACAATCCCACCTGATCCGGAAGTTCCGCCTTGCCGAGATTGCGGAGCTGCTCCTGATTTTCGTCGGCAAGCAGATCAACGATCGCCATTTTGCGGATAATGTTTTTCATGGTCACGTCAAGTGCCGTGCCTTCGCTGTAATCCGCGGGGAAGATGTAGTCCACACGGCCGTTTCTCAAAAGATCCTCAACGCCTGCGCGGTTGCTCTTCTGGTAGACGGCCACTGCCTGACCGCCGTAGGAGCGCATCATCTTCATGCACGGAACATCGGAAAGTCCGTCACCGACATAGATCATGTTGGTGAAGGGAATGCGCTTACTGTCGTCCGGCATGGAGGCATTGAGATCTTTGTCGTTGGCAATATCGAGAATCCCCTTGTTGATGCGATAGACAAACTGCGTTTTGTTGGTAAAATTGACGTCCAGCTTGGGCCAGGAGGCAAGACCTTCTTCGTTATACAGAAACTCACAGGCGTAGATTTCCTTGAATTCGTGACTGATGCCGCTGCCCTCGATGATTTCTTTAAGACCGGAGGAGAGCACATAGTGCTCGATCTCCACACCCTGCTCTTTTCCGAATGCGTTGATGCGCGCAAACCAGTCCCTTACACCGGGGAAAAGCTCGATCGCGCGGCCGCAGCCCACCAGATACTCACGGTCAAGACGAATGCTTTTCTTGCGGCATTCGTCAATCATCGTGTACATATAGGCGAGCAGGCCGTCCATATGGTTTTTCCAGCCGAACGAGTTGGCAATGCCCCAGAATTCGCCGGGGGTGTAGCCAAGCGAGGGAATAAATGTATAATCCTGCATATCCGTGGTACACAGGGTTTTATCAAAATCATAGAGGAATGCAATAATGGGGCGCTTTTTCATAGGGAAGCACTTCCTTTTGTATTTGGCAAAAAAGCGGCTCAAGAATGAGCCGCTTTTTATGTACTTATTCTTCGCTGCGGTAGTTGCGTCCGAATTTCAGTTCGGAAAGATCAACGGCGCGCGTTGCGGTCTCCACGAAGGGATTGTCGTCCGGCTCAAGAAGATCCTGCTGTACGCCCTCGTTTTCCTCCTCCTGCTCGGAAGCACTTTCAAAAGAAGAGAGGATCTTTTCGCCGATCGCGGCGATATCAGCCTGTTTGTCAGTTTCCTCCTCGACAGGGGCGGAGATCGTTTCCGGCGTCAGGTCGGGGAGCTGTTCCAAAAGATTAAGCTGAGTTTCGAGGACCTTGCGGGACTTGTCAATAAATTCTGCGGTGGCGGCCTTTGCGGTGTTGAGGCGCTTCTGCTCAAACAGAAGCTCCTCCTGAAGTGCGCCGATCTTGTTGCGGGCTTCCGCCTCGGCGTTGGCGATCAGGTGAGCCTTCTTTGCCTCGGCCTCCTCGACCATGGTGCTTGCCATTTTTTGCGCGGTGAGGAGGGCGGCGCGCATGGAATCCTCCGTTGCACGGTACTCTTCCACCTTGTCGACCAGAACCTTCATTTTTGCCTTGAGTGCAGCATTTTCTTTATAGAGCGCAGTGTAGTCATCGGTCAGCTCATCAAGAAACTCATCGACCATAGCCATGTTGTAACCGCCGAATGCGGCCTTGGAGAAGGCGCGGTTGGAAACTTCCTGCGGTGTAAGCATAGTAAACCCCTCCGTATTTTGTAATTATTTGTAATGATAATTATAAGTACAGGCCGCTGTTTTCCAGCTCGTCGATCAGATCACCCATGATATCCACGCTGTAGGGCGTGATAATGTAGGTGTTGGCTGCGACCTTTTTGATCTTCCCTTCGCCGGCATAGGCAACGCCGGAGAGGAAGTCGATCAGCCGTCTGGCAATGTCTTTGTTGGTGGACTCCAGATTAAGAACGACGGTACGCTTGTCCTTCAGGTGATCAGCGATCTCGGAGGCGTTTTCAAAGCGTTCCGGCTTGACCAGAACGACCTTGAGCTGCGTGGTGGCATTGATGTTAACGACCTTGTTTCGGCGATCCTCAACCTTGCGCTCGGCACTGCGGCGATCAGCAAAGGCACCCGTATCACCGTGATTCTTTAAGTCGGGAAAATCGTCCTCATACTCTTCATCTTCGTCTTCATAGGGGTGCGCCCATTTTTTCAGATCATCAATAATACCCATAACAAATCCCCTTCTCTATCAAATCGTATAGTTGCGCTTGCCGAAAATGGCAGTACCGACGCGAACCATCGTGGCGCCTGTACGGACTGCGTCCTCGTAGTCGCCGCTCATTCCCATCGATAAAATATCAAGCTTATTATCATACAATTTCTCGTTTATGTCAACATAAAGCGCATGAACTTTTTCAAAATATGGTATGCTGCCGTGCGCCTCCTCCGCTACCGGTGGTATGCACATCAGACCGCGCACACGGACATGGGCGAGGGACTGCGCATTGCGCGCGGCAGAGAAAAGCTCAGAGACGGCAAAACCGCTCTTGGCCTCCTCGCCTCCGATGTTGACCTCAAGCAGAATATCCTGCACAATGCCGAGCTTCTCTGCCTGTGCATCGATGGCATGGAGCAGCTCCTCGGAACCGACGGATTCGATCAGATCGACCATGCCGACGACCAGCTTCACTTTGTTGCGCTGCAAATGACCGATAAAATGCAGCGGTGCGCCGGCGTAAGCGTCCTCCGAGAGCTTTTGCGTCATCTCCTGCACGCGGTTTTCGCCCAGCGCATCAATGCCGGCAGAGATCGCCTCGCGGCAGGCTTGCGCATCGTTCATTTTGCTTGCGCCGACGAGCGTGATCTCGTCGGCACTGCGTCCGGCACTTTTTGCTGCACGCTCAATATTCAAACGCACGGCGGCAATGTTTTCTTGAATAGACATGATAGTTCTCCCTTTCGCAGTTAATTGATCACCTTGCCGTTATAAAGGTCATTTGCGGAAATGATGACCTCATCTTCGGCGCGCAGGGTGTAGAGCATCACCTGGCTGTCCGTTGCGGCACTGACTTCGCCCGGCTCGACAAGACAGAAGTTCTCGCCCTGATAAAGGACATTGACGGGCTTAAAGTACGCAGTAAGACCGACAAGGCAGTACACGCCGGTCGTCCCGTCCTCATCAACGCGCAGTGCGTTTTTCGGAATGCGCAGCCCCTCATAGGAGTCAAGGATCAGCTCGGCGTTCTGCTGACGAAGAAGTGTAATGTAGGTGAGGTAATCGGAGCCGGTGAGCACCACTACGCAGCGTCCGTCCTCTGCGTGGCTGATTCGTTCGACGCTGACGGGGAGGTCAAAATCAACACCCGAGGTCATGCGCAGCAGGAGCGTCTGATGTTCGCTCAGGCGGGAGGCCTCGCTTTCCGTAAGTGTGGTGACAAACTGCCAGCTGTTGCCGCAAATCAGCTTGCCAACAGTAGAGATTGTCCCCACCGGGGCGGTGGAATCAAAATCCTTCGGTGTCATGGACTTAAGGGCCTCCGGCGTAAGGACAGTCTCATAGCCGTCAACAACGGCGCTGTATGTTCCGGCAAAGGGAGCGTTGATCTGACTTGTGGAGCCGCGGACGGCAGCGGCAGCGGAATTGACCTGCTCACTGAGCGCGGCAATGCGCGCGGGAAGGTCATCGCCGCCGCGATAAGCGTATTCACGCTTTAAAACAGTGGTTTTCAGGTCATCGGAAAGCGATTCGAGTGCGACATAACTGCCGGAGCTGCACGTGGCGCGAAGCGAAACGATATCGTCGCGAATGTCGGAGTCAAGCCGAAGCGCAGCCTCTGTGTCACTGGCGGCGCTTTGCGCGTATTTCAACTGCTCCAGCTGCTGCGTAAGGCGTTCCAGCTCCTGCGCCTGCCCGAGCGCCTCCTCGGAGCGGTACACGATCGCAAGCGGTTTGCCGGCTGCGACACGCTCCCCCTCGGCGTGTGTCAGGTCGAGGAGCGTTTCCGTCCCGTCGATCACCGTCTCATTCCGCACGACGTAGCCGATGACGGAAACACTGTCCTCCGTGTGATAGCGGTAGGCCAGTGTGGTCGTGGTGGGGTTGAGCAGATAGCGGTATCCCTGCACGCCGAAATAAAAAATAACGGCAAGCAAAAGGAAGAACATGATCAGTTTTGTCGAAAGAGAAGTGGATTTCATAATGACCTCAAACGGGGGACGAGTTATTCTTCTTCCTCCTCAGCATCGCGCAGATCAATGTTGCCCAGCGGGGCGATGGTGGAAATTGCATGTTTGTAGATCATCTGCGGTTTGCCGTCACTGTCAAGAACGACGATGAAGTTGTCGTAGCCGGTGACAATGCCGCGCATCTGAAAGCCGTTGACCAGGAATACGGTCAACGGGATCCGGGAACGGCGGGCGTTGAGAAGAAACAGGTCCTGCAGGTTGGTGATTTTTTTCATGATGTATACGTCCTTTCTTTTTATCCGGATGAGCGATCCGGTCGAAAGTCAGCATACGCCATTGTTCGTAATAATTTCTGTCGAAAAAGAGAGGCAATCTGAGAAATCCCTCGTTTTTTTCCAGTAGTACCAGTGGATCACCTGATTGCGCCGCAGCCAGGTAAGCTGTCGTTTGGCGTACTGCCGTGATCGAAGCTTGATTTCCTCGATGGCAGCTTCGCGGCTGGAGCTGCCATCCAGATAGGCAAGTGCCTCCTTATAGCCGATGGCGGCAAACGCGGTGGAGGTGCGGGAAACGCCATGGTCCAAAAGCGTACGGACTTCTTCAAAAAGCCCGTTTTCAACCATCTGATCGACGCGCAGATCGATGATGCGCTTCATCTCCTCGCGATCCTCGTAGGCAAGACCGATGTAGACCGGCTCGTAGCGCATGGGAACGCGCTGCGTTTCGAGATTGTGCTGTGTCATCGTCTTGCCGGTCTCGTAATAGACCTCCAGTGCGCGAATGATGCGCTTGTGGTCAGCAGCGTGCAGATGTGAGGCGCAGTCGGGATCAATGTCGCGCAGCTCCTCCAGAAGAACGTCCTCGCCGCAGCGTGCCATTCGATCTTCCAGCTCAGCGCGAAGTGCGCTGTCCTTTTGCCCCTCGGCAAAGCCGTGCCCTTTGAGCAGCGCGTCGAGGTACAGCCCCGTGCCGCCGACAATGATCGGTAGCTTGCCGCGCGATAGAATATCGTCCACGCACTTTGCCGCGTCGCGCGCATAGCAGGCAACGGAATAATTTTCGCCGGGATCCACAACGCCGACCATGTGGTGCGCAACGCCGTCCATCTCCTCCTCGGTCGGCGCAGCGGTGCCGATGACCATGCCGCGGTAGATCTGCATGGAGTCGCAGGAGACGACCTCGCCGTGGAATCGTTTGGCAAGCAGAACGCCCATCTTTGTCTTGCCGCAGCCGGTCGGACCAACGACGCAAACAACTTTTCGGGACATAAAATTCTCCTTTTCAGGTTGGGTATCAGGCGCGCTTGAACATTTTTTCCAGTTCATATTTGGTGAGTTTCACCTTGACGGGTCTGCCGTGCGGACAGAACTGAATCTCTCCCGACTGCACCCTGTCGACCAGTACGCGCAGCTCTTCCGCACTCGTTTTCCAGCCGCCCTTGATGGCGGCCTTGCAGGCGATCGTGTGCAAAAGTGCGTCACGCGCGGAGGTGGGGTCTGCGCTGTGCGCGGTGGCAAGCTTTCCGGCAAGCTCCTCGATTGCATTGACGGCATCTCCGGAGTCAATGTCGGAGGGGATTTCACGAATAAGAACGCTGCCGTCACCGAATTCCTCGCAGGAAAAGCCAAATTCCCTGAGCAGTGCAAACTGTCCGACAAGCGCGGTGTATTCTGCGGCAGGCAGGTCTGCGACCAGCGGCGTTAAGAGCGCCTGCGGCATGATCGGCTCAGCGTTTTCCCTGAGACGGTCAAAGTTGATGCGCTCATGTGCGGCGTGCTTGTCGATCAGCCACACATTTTTCTCGCCGTCCTCGCAGACGATGTATGTATCGAGCACTTCGCCGGCAATGCGCCACGGCGTGACGGATTCCGGAACAAAGGTAAGCTGCTCCGGCTCTGCGGCGGAGACGGCTTTCGGCGCAGGATCGGGGGCAGGGACAGATGCGATTTCGGGAGTACCCTCGATCACAGGTGCGGCAGGAGTCTGTGTTGGAGCCGACGGAATAGAGGGGTATGACCGGGGTGCAGAGGCCTCTGCGCGGCGGGTGAAGTCAGAGAGAGAAACCATTCCCGAAAGTTCGCTGCTGACGGGTGGGATTTTTGTCTTAAATTGCGGCGCGGCAGGCTTCTTTTCCTGCCCTGCGCCCTGAGCTCGGTACTGCTCGGCAGTCATGGAGGTAAAGAAGTCCGTGCGCGGATTTTGCACTTGCTGTACGGGATTTGCACCCGCCGCCTTTGGTGCAGTATCCCCATCGAGCGCAGCCATTGCGCCGTGGTAAACGAGGTCAAAGATAGCCTTTTCATTAAGAAATTTGACCACCGTTTTTGCCGGGTGAACGTTCACATCCACCATGTCGCACGGAAGGTCCACAAACAGCACACAGCCGGGGAACTTGCCCTTCATGATGCGGTTGGCATAGGCTTCCTCCAAGGCAGCAGTGAGAAGCTGAGACTTCACGAAGCGGCCATTGACGAAAAAGGTCTGCATACCGCGCGTACCGCGCCCGGAGAGCGGATGGGTGATAAAACCGTGTACAGAAAGGTCACCGTCGAGACAGTTGACCTCTGCCAGATTGAGCGCAAATTCTCGGCCGAGTGCGGCATAGACGGCGGATCTCAGCACGCCGTCACCGGGGGTGTGGAGCGCTGCCTCTCCGTCCTTGATAAGCTGGAACGAGATGCTCGGGTGAGAGAGCGCAAGGTGCGCGACAAGACCGGAAATAGCGGCGGCCTCTGCGCTGTCGCGTTTCATAAATTTCAATCGCGCAGGCGTATTGTAAAAAAGATCGCGCACGATGATGCTCGTTCCCTCCGGGCATCCGGCGTCCGTAACGCTGCCGGGGACGCCGCCGTCCAGGTGGAGCGAAGCACCACTTTGTGTGCCGCGGACGCGAGAGAAAATATCAAGATGGGAAACGGCTGAGATGGCGGCAAGCGCCTCGCCGCGAAAGCCGAGCGTGCCGATGGCGGATAAGTCCTCCGCCGTGCGCAGCTTGCTTGTGGCGTGGCGCAAAAAGGCGGTGGGCAGCTCGTCTCGCTCAATGCCGCAGCCGTTATCAGTGACGCGAAGATAGGTCATGCCGCCGTTTTGAATCTCGACCGTGACGGCGGTGGCACCGGCGTCAATGGCGTTTTCCAGCAGCTCCTTGACAACGCTCGCCGGACGCTCAACGACCTCACCGGCGGCAATCAGGTCGGCAACATGAGAGGATAATTGCTGAATGTGGGGCATGGTATTCCTCCTTACGAAAGAATCGTCCAAAGGGACAGCGCGTTCACACTTGCGTGGAGCAGGATCGATGTCCAAATTGTGCCGGAATGGTCAAACGCCCAAGCAAAAATCAGACCGGGCACAAGATATTGAATCATGAGGATCAGATAGCTGAAATCGAACGAGGAAAGCGCAAAGGTCCAAACATGCAGCAGAGCGAACAGCAGGCAGGAGACGAGATACGCAACGGCGCGGCTCCGTTCACGAAGACAGCCGAACACCAGTCCGCGGAAGAGGACCTCTTCCACGAACGGCGCAAGGAAAATGACAATGAGCGCCGTCATGCGCGGTGCCGAGTTGATCTGCGCGGCAATGGTCATGTCATTGAGGTTAGTATGACTGTCAAAGAGGACATTG
>JAUMWI010000009.1:37334-44755 GCA_030529725.1 Eubacteriales bacterium
AACACACGGTAGAGAAGCTCATTCGCGCCGTAAAACACCAGAAGCCCGAGGCAAAGCGTAGTAAGCGAGCGATTGAGATTGTCCAGAAAACGGGAGCTGGTGCGCGCAATAAAGTTATGGAAAAGAAGAATGGTCACGGCAAAGAGTGTGTAGTAGAAAAGGACATTTCGCAGGGATTCCCCGATCGTTGTGTCGAGCAGAACCTCGGCAAGTGCGAAAAGCTTGTCCGCAAGCAGCGGCAGCACAAAAAGATAGATCACGAAAAAGACAGTACCGGCGACGCGCTCTGTGTGCGTCATGTGGGAAGCGGATCTTTTTGCCATGAGTTACACCTCTTTTCATTGAATCTTTGAAAATCAGTTCAGCTTTTGCTTCAGCTCGTATAAAAGCTGCATCGCTTCAATGGGGGACATGGTATCGGGCTGGGCGCGGCGCAGCGCATCGAGAGCCTCCGCTTCCCCGATGGCGGAAAGACTGACCTGCTCCTCCTCAGCACGGGGCTTGCATTGGTACGCACCGCCGGCTTCCAATTCCTTCAAAATGGCATTCGCGCGGTGAACGACCTCCTTGGGAAGCCCTGCGAGCTTGGCAACCTCGATGCCGTAGCTCCGATCTGCGCCGCCGGGAATGATCTTGCGCAGGAAGATCAGCTCCTCACCGCGCTTTTTAATGGAAATGTTATAGTTTTTGACACCGGGGAGTGTGTCCTCCAGCTCGGTCAGTTCGTGATAGTGCGTGGC
This sequence comes from Eubacteriales bacterium, assembly GCA_030529725.1. Taxonomy (GTDB): domain Bacteria; phylum Bacillota; class Clostridia; order Oscillospirales; family Oscillospiraceae; genus Hominicoprocola. The sequence continues at coordinate 38,075 of JAUMWI010000009.1, forward strand.
AAAGAGCGTCTTGGCACCTAAGCGTTTGCGGTCAGCGCAGAACTCCAGCACTGCGCGGGCAATGCTCATGCCGTCAAAGGTGGAGGTGCCGCGCCCGATCTCATCCAAAATGAGGAGAGAATGCGGCGTTGCCTGGCGCAGGATCTCGGAGACCTCGTTCATTTCCACCATAAAGGTCGACTGTCCGCCGGTCAGGTCGTCGCTGGCGCCGATGCGGGTGAAAATACGGTCGACTACGCCGATGTGTGCGCTGCGTGCCGGAACGAACGAGCCGATCTGTGCCATGAGCGTGATGAGCGCGACCTGACGCATATAGGTGGACTTGCCCGCCATGTTGGGGCCCGTGATGATGGAAACGCGGTTTTCTCTTTCGCCCATGTAGGTGTCGTTCGGGACAAAAAGACTGTCCTTGAGAACACGCTCAACCACGGGGTGACGGCCGTCGTGGATCTCGATCACGCCGGAATCGTCCACCGTGGGGCAGCAGTAATTGTTTCGGGCGGCAACGCTTGCCAGAGAGCAGAGTGTGTCCAGCTCGGCGATCACAGCCGCGGTGCGCTGAATGCGCTCGGATTCGGCAATGACGCGCTCGCGCAGAGCGGAGAACAGCTCGTATTCCAGTGCATTGACGCGGTCACCGGCGGTGAGGATCTCCTGCTCAAGATTTTTCAGCTCCTCGGTGATGTAGCGCTCGCCGTTCACCAGTGTCTGCTTGCGGATATAGGTGTCGGGCACCTGCTCTTTAAAGGAGTTGGACACCTCAATGTAATAGCCGAACACCTTGTTGTAACCGATCTTCAGCGTGCGGATGCCGGTGGCCTCCTTCTCACGCGCTTCGATTGAGGCAAGGAAGCCCTTACCGTTTTTGAGAATGTCGTGCAGGCGGTCGCACTCGGCGTTGTAGCCGGGGCGAATGAAGCCGCCCTCGCGCACGGAAAACGGCGGATTGTCGATAAGCGTTTCACGAATCATTGCGGCAACATTATCAAGCGTATCCAGAGAGTAATATAGTTCGGATAATCTACCGTTTGTATAGGTCTTTAGCTGCTCCTTGACCGCGCCGAGTCGCTCTATAGAGGTGCGCAGCGAAGCAAAGTCGCGTCCGCCGGCGGTGCCGTAGACGATACGTCCGATCAAACGCTCCATATCGCTGATACCGGTCATGGCGAGGATCATCTCCTCACGCACCATGGTGTTGCCGACAAGCGCATCCACCGCACCGAGGCGGCGGTTGATCGCACCGACATCACGCAGCGGACGCTCCAGATAGGAACGCAGGCACCGGGCGCCCATGGAGGTTTTGGTCTTGTCAAGAACCCACAAAAGGCTGCCGCGCTTTTCCTTGCTGCGGATCGTCTCCGTCAGCTCCAGATTGCGGCGTGCAGAGAGATCCAGCTCCATGAAGCGGCCCTGCTCGTAGTATTCGAGATCTTTGATGTAGGAGAGGTCGGTTTTCTGCGTTTCGTACAGGTACGAGAGCAATCCTCCCAGCGCAATTGCCGCAGCAGGATTGTTCCGCGGAAGATTCTGACAGGCATCTTCCCCGTACTGGGAAAGAATGACCTTTTCCGCAGCCTTAAGGTCAAAACGATCGTGTCCGTTTTCCACTGCACAGGAGAGATTTTCACGCAGCAGTGCCACAAGTGCGCTGCTTGAGTAGGCGCCCTCGCTTAGAACGGCTTCGGCAGGGGAAAAGCGGGAGAGCTCATTGACAAGGTGCTCCATGCACTCCTCGCCTGAAAACGCGGTCACATGGGTATGTCCGGTGGTCATGTCGCAAAACGCGACACCGGCGTTGGTGTTATCGAGAAACACACCGCACAGAAAATTGCCGCGGCGGTCATCAAGACACGCACTGTCGATCACGGTACCGGGGGTAATGACGCGGATAATATCACGCTTGACGAGTCCTTTGGCGAGCGCGGGGTCCTCCGTCTGTTCACAGATGGCAACCTTGTAGCCCTTGGCGATGAGACGGGCAATGTATGCGTCCGAGGAGTGGTAGGGGATACCGCACATGGGCGTCTGATCCTCCTGCGCCTTGCCCCGGTCGCGCGTGGTGAGTGCAAGGTCAAGCTCACGCGAGGCGGTCTGCGCATCCTCATTGAACATCTCGTAAAAGTCACCGAGACGGAAAAAGAGGATCGAATCCTGATTCTGTTCCTTGATCTCCAGATACTGCCGCATCATCGGAGTAAGCTCAGCCATGGCATTTTCTCTCTTTCTAAAAGTGTAAAAGGATCAGATCTCGAACACCGTGCCGCCTGCCATATAGTCGAGGCGGTCACCAAGGATCTCCTTGAGCCAGCCGTAGGCGACCTCGCCCGTGCAGTGACCAGTGACATAGCGCGTGTGCTCGCGTGCCTTCAGCTCCCGACCGACCGCATCGACCAGCTCGCGCGGCTCGGGTGCCTTGAGGGACGGATTGTAAAGATGGAAGCCGGCAAACACGGCATCGGGCGCCCTGCCGAGAATTTCTTCGGCGCGGCGGAGAATATTGACGATGCCGTTGTGTGCGCAGCCGGCAAAGAGAACAGACTTTCCGTTTTCGGTGACAATCAGGTTCTGCTCGTGCAAAAAGGCGTCGAGAGGATAGTCCTCACCGTCCTTTTCACGCAGGGTGTCGTTCGCATGGCTCCACAGATCGCGCGTTTTGATGTCGGAAAAAACAGTCAGCTCGTCATCAATTCTGATAACACCCTCGCCATAGCGAAAACGCTCATCAGCATACTTTTTCAGCACACTGTCGAGTCCGATATAGTTGCACTTGTCCGGCGTGACGACATAGTAATTGCCGAATGCGCGCTTTTGCAGATAGACGGGCGCAGTCTTGTTGCGTTTGCAGAACAGCTCCAGTCCGCCGCAGTGATCGTTGTGCGCGTGGGAAAGAAATGCAGTGTCGATTTTTGCAAGGTCAATGCCGAGCGTCTCGGCGTTTTCCAGAAACATGGCGTTGGGGCCCATGTCGAACAGCAGCTTATGCTGATCGGTTTCGATGTAGAGGGACAGACCGTGCTCACATTTGAAGTCGCTCCGGCACACGGTGTTTTCCAGCAGTGTGGTGATTTTCATTTCGTTACCTCCCCGTAGAGTGCCCAGGTATTGCTGCCGGTAATCCGGACTTCGGCAAATGTACCGATTGTGGATTTGTCGCCCTTGGCGCGCACCAGACGGTTGCCCTCGGTGCGGCAGGAAAGCGGCCACTCGGGATCATCGCTTTCCCCATCCACGAGCACGCGGACAGTTTTGCCGATGTAGGCTGCGTGCTTTTCGGCGCTGTATGCGTTCTGTACCTCAACAAGGTGGTCAAACCATTTCTGCTTTTCCTCGCGCGAAACAGGATCGTCCATCTTCGCTGCCGGTGTGCCGGGACGTGGGGAAAAAATGAAGGTAAAGAGCGCATCGAACTTCGCTTCTTTTACGAGTGACACGGTATCCATCGCTTCCGCTTCGGTCTCGCCGGGGAAGCCGATGATGACATCACTTGTCAGCACCATCTCGGGCATCACAGAGCGGGCGTAGCTGATCAGTTCCATATACTTTGCGCGATCGTAGGGGCGGTTCATCGCCTTGAGCACGCGGTCGTTGCCGGATTGGACCGGCAGATGCAGCTGCTTGCAGACATGGCGGCAAGCGGCCATCGTGTCAAAGAGCTTGCGCGTGGCATCCTTCGGCTGACTGGACATAAAGCGGATCCAGTAGTCGCCGGGAATGGCATCGATCGCGGCAAGCAGATCGGCAAAGTCGTAGGGGGTGTCTAAATCCTTGCCGTAGCTGTTGACATTCTGCCCGAGCAGCGTGATTTCTTTATAGCCCTGCTCGATCAGCTCGCGGCACTCGGCAATAATTTTCTCGGGATCGCGGCTGCGCTCTCTGCCGCGGACGTAGGGCACGATGCAGTACGAGCAGAAGTTGTTGCACCCGTACATGATCGACACCCACGCGCGGACACTGCCCTCGCGCACAACAGGTAGATCCTCGGCAATGCGGCCATGTTCATCCTCAATGGAAAAGACGCGCTTGCGGCGGCTCACCACCTGCCACAAAAGCTCGGGCAGCCGCCACTCTGCCTGAGGACCGAGCACAAGGTCAACATGGGGATAGGACTTCTTCACCTTGTCTGCCACGACCTTCTGCTGCGCCATGCAGCCGCACAGGCAGATGATCTGGTCGCTCTTGGCTTCCTTCGTGTGGGTGAGACGCCCCAAATGACCGTACACGCGCTTTTCCGCATGCTCGCGGATGGCGCAGGTGTTGAGCAGGATCACATCAGCCGCCGCCTCGTCATCGGTCAGTTCATAGCCCATATCACGCAGCAGGCCCATCAGCATCTCGCCGTCGGCAACATTCTGCTGGCAGCCGAAGGTGTCCACCAATGCCAGCGGTGCGCGTGTGCGCTGTGCGTTGAGGGAGCGAACCTTCGCCGAAAATTCCTTTTGCTGTGCGAGTTCATCGGGGCTGACCAATACTTCTTTGCGTTCCAAGATGATATTCCTCCAGAATGAATACTTTAACTAATATAATATAGCATAGATCGAAAGCGGTGACAAGCCGTCCGGCGGGAAACAGGAGAAAATTTTTGGACAGGATCCGGCGTAAGACGAAAATGCAGGGCGTTGTTTTCAATAAGTGTGACAATACAAAAGGGAAAACGATATGAAATTTGTTCATCGGCGTGATTGAAAAATGTAAAAATAACGCTTATAATTGAAAATAACAGAGAACCATTCTGAAAAGAGGAGATACAGAGATGAATCTTTGGCACGATATTGCCCCTGCCCGCGTTAGACCGGAGGATTTCTTTGCGGTGATCGAGATTGAGAAGGGCTCCAAGAATAAGTATGAGATGGACAAGGAGACCGGTGCGCTGAGGCTTGACCGCATTCTTTATACTTCCACCCACTATCCCTCCAACTACGGGTTTATTCCCCGTACCTGGGCGGAGGACGGAGACCCGCTGGACGTTCTTGTGCTCTGCTCGGAAACCATTCGTCCGTTGAGCCTTGTGGAGTGCTACCCCATCGGCGTTTTGACAATGGAGGATCAGGGAAGCGTGGATGAAAAGATCATTGCCATTCCGTTTGAGGATCCCACCTATAACACCTATCGTGACATCACGGAACTACCGGAGCACGTATCGAATGAGATCCGCCATTTTTTCCGCGTTTACAAGAGCCTTGAGGGCAAGGAAACCGCGGTGAGCGATGTTCTTTCCCGTGAGGAGGCCATCCGCATTATTATCAAGTGCCAGGAAGCATATATTGAAAAATACTGCAAGTGAACAAAAAATGTGTCCGACCCCATAAGCGGTCGGACACATTTTTATCTCACATATGCTTTGCAAAACAGGGGAGATGGATACCGTTCAGAATCCGGATGCGGCTTTCCCCCGCCTTAACGATTTGTCTGATACGGATTCATCACGGTTTCGTACTGCTCCCGTGTAAACACACCCTGGGCGATGAGCTGATCAGAGAGAAGAGTTCCGCCTTTACAAGTTGCACGAACAGCATAGAACGACGAAATGGCAGCCTGCGCTCTCTTAAAGTGAGCGAGTTGTTCATCGTCTAAATTGATACCGAGGTTTCTGGCAAAGTAAGGTGCTTGCGACCAGGAGAAATCCTGCGATTCTTTCTGCGGATCGTCATTATACCCCATGGCACGCAGGATAAATGTGATATACATGGAAGCGGAAGCAATGCTGTCGCTTCCAAATTCGGTTGCGGAAACGCCGTTGGTTATATTGTTGGAGTATGCATATCCCACGTATGCATCCGCCCAGGCGGGAACATCCGAGAAGGGGTGGGACCAGGATTGACGTTTTGCTTCCTGTTCCTTGCCGAGGAGACGAACCATCATGACAACAGCTTGAATCCGGGTAAGATCGTTATTCAAACCGAAATCAGTGTTGCCGTCAGGCTTTGTGCCGATTCCCTGCATCAGGCCGAGGGCCTTGAGGGCTTCTGCGCAGGAATTGGCTAACTGGGAATTCAGCGCCGGGGGAGCTTCAAAAGGATCTCCGCCGTTGATGGTCTCTTTCCAGACCCAGCCTCCGATGGAATCGTTGTAGCCGAACTCAAACACATAATCCGCAGCATTATGATATCGCTCATAAGCGGTTGCCATATCCGGGAATGGACGGAACTCTCCGCGGTAATTGTAGTAGAGAGTGATGCCGGAGTATGAGGAACCGCGGAACATCAGAATAATACCGCGCCCGATGATTTTAGCACCTGCGCCAAGGGTCAGCGCCCCGTGCATTTCAATCCCCTGAGGCTCATTTCCTGCCATCTTTGTTGTGAGCGTGACACCCGGGGCGATCGTCAGATTCTGATAGGCGTTGAATTTCTTTGTAAGGGTGGTGTCCTGGCTGATTGTGGCATCAGACGCGGCAGACACCGGAACCAAAAGAGTCGACAGGATGATTGCGCAGGTGAGCAAGAGGGAAAGAAACTTTTTCATAGGATCCTCCAATCATAGCTGTTTTGCAATAGAATGATGAGTACATTCAATCAATAAAAATATCATAACACATAAAAAAGAATTCACAAGTGAGCTTTGGCGCGGGTCAAACGTTTTTGAAGCAAACAGATTGCAGATGAAATGTCAGAAAAGCACCTGATTTCGTACGAAATCAGGTGCTTTATGGTTGCGGAGGTAGGACTTGAACCTACGGCCTCC
>JAUMWI010000050.1 GCA_030529725.1 Eubacteriales bacterium
TTCTCAATGTGCGTGAGAAGCTGTCGCTGTGCTACTACGCCTCCTCGGGCTACCACCGCTCCAAGGGCATCATTACGGTGTCTTCGGGCATCGAGTTTAAAAACTATCAGACCGCTTACGATGAGATCCTTGCCCAGCTCAAAGCGGTGCAGGACGGCGAATTTGAGCCGTGGGAGATTGACGGCGCACGCGAGTGCCTGATCTCCTCGCTGCGCTCGCGCGAGGATTCCGCCGGGCGCATGGAGGAAAATGCCATCGGTCAGGCGGCGACCTATCAGTGGGAATCCGCAGAGGAACTGATCAGTGCGCTGCGTGCCGTCACACCTGAGCGCATCAGCGCCGCAGCAAAGACGATGACGCTCGACACCGTCTATTTTCTGACCGGAGAGGAGGCGAAGGCAGATGACTGAATGGAACTATCCGCGCATCGGTGAGACGGTTTTGCAGCACACGCTTCCAAACGGTCTTCGCATCTGCATCGTCCCGAAGAGCGGTTACTGCAAAAAATACGCCTTCTTTTCCACCCGATACGGCGGCATGGACATGAAGTTCAACTGGGGCGGCACGTGGTACGACACCCCTGCCGGCATCGCGCACTATTTAGAGCACAAAATGTTCGACACGGAGGACGGCAACGCCCTGCTTACGCTCAGTCAGAACGGCGCGGAGCCGAACGCCTTCACCGCCAATTCCATTACCGCCTACTACTTTGATTGCACCGAGCATTTTGAAGAAAACCTGAAGATTTTGCTCTCCTTCGTCTCTGTGCCGTACTTCACGGACGAAAGCGTGGAGAAGGAGCGCGGCATCATCAGCCAGGAAATTCGCATGGTCGAGGACACGCCCGACTGGCAGGTCTATGAAAAGCTTCTCGAGTGCCTGTATCGCAGCTCGCCCGCCCGCGTCCCTATTGCCGGCACGGTCGAGAGCATCGCGGAAATCACCGCTGACACGCTCTACGCCTGCCACAAGGCGTTCTACGATCCGAAAAACATGGTGCTTTGCATCGTGGGCGATGTCAAGGCAGAGGACGTCATCGCCATCGCCGATGAGATCACGCCCGAAAGCCACGGAGAGATCATTGAACGCGATTACGGTGAAAGTGAGGATATGACCGTCGCCAAAAAAGAGTCTCGCAGCTTTATGGAAGTCAATATGCCGCAGTTCCTCGTCGGCTGGAAATGTAAGGCAAGCCGGGATGGAGACGCACTTTTGCGCGAATCGCTCATCGGGGAAATGGCTTGTGATATCCTGCTTGGGGACTCCTCTCCGCTCTATCACAGGCTCTATGACGAAGGTCTCATCAACGGCAGCTTCGGCGGCGGCTTCGACCAGCTGCCCGGCATCGCCTACCTCTATGCCGGCGGCGAGAGCGCACAGCCCGAAGCCGTCAGCGCCGCCATCATGGACGAGGCGGAGCGTCTTGTCCGTGAGGGTGTGGACGAGCGCTTTTATCAGCAGATCCGCCGCGCAAGCATGGGCGCATCGCTGCGCGAGCTGAATTCGTTTGAAAACATCGCCGTCTCCCTCGCTGACGGATACTTCCGCCATTTCGATGCCTTCCGTTTTCCGGAGGCGTACGACACCATCACACGCGCAGACATCGAACAGTTCCTGCGTGAGAATGTGGTGGAGGCGCACCGCGCCATCTCCATCATTGAGCCGAAAAAGGAGGTCTGAGTTATGAACCTTCGTGATGTTCCCATCAGCTTTCCCGGTCTGTTCGGTGACTGGCAGTTCACGGTTTCCGGCAAGCTTTTCGATGTAGGCAACGGCATCTACTGGTACGGCATCCTGCTTGCCGCCGGTATGCTCGCGGGGCTTTGGTTCTGTATGCGCAAGGCACCCAAGTTCGGTCTGACGGGAGACAATATAATTGATATGATCCTCTGGGCGATTCCAGCCTGCGTCATCGGCTCGCGCATTTACTATGTCGTTTTCTATCTCGACCTCTACCGCAACGCGGACGGCACGCTCAACTTCATCAAGATGCTTCGCATCTGGGACGGCGGTCTTGCCATCTACGGCACGGTCATTATGGGCTTTCTGACGGCATATATTTTCTGCCGCATTCATAAGCTCAGTCTTTGGGCGATGACCGACTGCTGCGTGATGGGGCTGCTCATCGGACAGGCCATCGGTCGCTGGGGAAACTTCATGAACCGCGAGGCATTCGGCGGCATGACCGACCTCCCCTGGCGTATGCGTCTGTGGCTCTCCGGCACGAACTATATCGACGTTCACCCCACGTTCCTGTATGAAAGCCTTTGGAACGCTGTGGGACTTGTTCTGATCTACTTTATCGTCACCAAGGCGCGCCGTTTTGACGGGGAGAACACCTGCTTTTACTTCATCTGGTACGGCATTGGCCGCTTCTGGATCGAGGGACTGCGCACCGACAGTCTGTACCTGTTCGACTGGACGCTCTTCGGTGAGCCGATCCGTGTTTCGCAGGCACTGTCTTTTGTGATGGTGATCGTCTGCGCCGCGATTCTTTTTTATAATCTCAGAATCCGCAAGGCAGCAAGCGGCGGTCTGTATGTCAACCGAATGTCAGCGGAGCCTTCCGCCGATGGCGACATTGAGGAATAGCTCATGAGACATCGCACGGAAAAGGACGCGCCGCAAAGCGCCTATCTCCAGCTCTATCACCAGTTGCGTAAGGATATCGTCAGCGGTGTGTATCCCAACGGGAAAAAGCTTCCGAGCAAGCGTCTGCTTGCTGAGCAGACCGGCGTGAGCATCATCACGGTGGAGCACGCCTATGCCATTTTGTGTGACGAGGGGTACGTTGAATCGCGCGAGCGCAGCGGCTACTTTGTTTCCTATTCCGCAGCCGACTGCTTCCCTGTTGCCGAACCCACCGGCACACGGGAGATGCCCAGCGTTCGCGAGCTTGTTGATGATTTTCCTTTCTCCGTTCTTGCCAAGACTATGCGCCGCGTGCTGAGTGAATACGGCGAACGCATTCTCGTCAAATCCCCCAACAACGGCTGCATCGAGCTGCGAAAAGCCATCGCGGCGTATCTGGCGCGCTGCCGCGGCATTTATGTTGCACCCTCGCAAATTGTGATTGGTTCAGGCGCAGAGTACCTCTACGGGCTCATTGTACAGCTTCTCGGCCGTGAGCGCGTGTTTGCGCTGGAGAATCCCTCATACGAAAAAATTCGGCGTGTCTACCTTGCAAACGGCGTAACATGCGATATGCTGCGTCTGGGGAGGGACGGCATTCGCACCAGCGAGCTCGCACGCACAAAGGCAAGCGTTCTGCACGTCACTCCGTTCCACAGCTTTCCCAGCGGCATTACAGCAAGCGCCGGCAAGCGCAGCGAATATATTCGCTGGGCAATCGAGCGCGGCGGTTACATTGTCGAGGACGATTTCGACTCTGAGTTTACGCTCTCGAGCAAGGCGGAGGACACGCTCTTTTCCCTTGAGCCGAAGTGCAGCGTCCTCTACCTCAACACCTTCACGAAAACCATTGCACCGTCGATGCGCCTTGGCTATATGGTGCTTCCCGAATCTCTGGTCGATTCCTTCGAAAAAACGGTCGGCTTTTATTCCTGCACTGTTCCGGTATTTGAGCAGTATGTGCTCGCCGAGCTTCTCAGTAACGGCGATTTTGAGCGACACATCAACCGCGTTCGCCGCAGACGGCGGAGAGGATGACTATACGGCAAAACAGCGAAGAATTCCTGAAACGGCGGAATTCTTCGCTGTTTTTTATTCGTTTCGGATGGCTTCCAGCGCCGAGACCTTGACCGCTTTGTTCGCCGGATGGTAGCCGGATAATACGCCCACAACGAGCGAAAATGCCAGCGCAAACACCATCAGCCCCGGTGTGATAACCGAGATGCGCGCAATGCCCTCTCCGCCGAACATTGCCTGCAGCAGAAGTTCGCCCGTAATCCCGCCGCCAAACGCGCCGAGAGAGTATAGGTTGATGCCAATCGACACCAGAATGCTGAACAGCAGTCCCAGTATACCGCCGATGAGTCCGATGCTGCCCGCTTCCATAAGAAACAGCAGGCGAATGTCCTTAACATAGCAGCCAAGCGCCTTCATAATACCGATCTCCTTCGTGCGCTCGGAGACGGACATCGTCATCGTATTTGTGATACCGATGGCGGCAACCAGCAGGGAGATCGCGCCAAGACCGCCGAGCATCAGCTCAATCTGGCGTGTCTGCTTGGCAAGCTCCTCACGCACACTCTGCATAGAGTAGGTGTAGTAGCCCAAGTCCTTGATCTCCTGCTCGATGTCCACCACGGCGTCAATGTTCTCCGCTTTGACGTAGATCTCGGAATAATCGAACTTGGTTTTCCCCGTGTTTTCCAGCGTATTGAGCAGCTCGCGCATGTCCTCAATATCCATCATCACGCCCTCAGAGGTCTCCCAGCCCTTGCCGTAGTCCTCTTTCGTAATGCCGGAAACAGTCAGCTCCTGCCGACAGGCTGGCGGTGTATCCGCGCCGTCCTCATACGAGCGAAGCTCCATGGTCACAGTTGTGGTGAGGGGATTGAAAAACGGATCCGGCGTTTCCTCGCTGTAAGACTGCGTTTCCTCGTCCCACACCCAGCGATCCACATAATTTTTGCCCTCCGGCATGATGCTATCGTAAAAGTTGTAGGCAAAATACTGTCCGACAAGCACCTCACCCTTTTGCGGATACTGACCTTCCAGCAGCTCGTAGCCCATATCCTCCAGCGCGGAAGCGTCGACCCCCGTGACATTGCCCCAGCCCGCGTAATAGCGGTCATTTGCGCCGGCGAAAAGCTGCACCGAATAATCGCCCAGCGACGCCTTGGGCATCACGGCGGTCACGCCAGCGATGGCGCGGAAATTCTCCACAGCTGCATCGTTGAGCTTGCTATCGCCGTTGGCATAGACCTCAATAATGGTCACGTCACCCATGTTGGCGATCATCTGATCCTGCGACTCGCGCATTCCCGCACCGATCGACACCATAATGATGATCGACACACAGCCGATGAAAACGCCCAGAACGGTCAGGATCGTTCTTCCTTTGCGTCGCCGCAGACTGTCGAGACACATTTTCAGAATGTCGGAAAATCTCATTTGTCTGTTCCCTCAGTACCGGCACCCGCTGTCTCGGGCTGTGCCTCCGCCTCTGTCTTCTTTTCCGTGTTCATCTCATCGTCCCAGTCGTCCCAGAGCGCCTGTTCCTTGGCAAGCTTGGCTTTCTTTTTCTTCTTGCTTACGATGATACCGATCACGATCGTTGCCGCTGCAAGGACGATCCCCACGATCCACCATGGGAAGCCATTCCCCTCGTCCACAGGCCCGATGGGATCCTCCCACTCGCCCGGATCGAAAGGCTCGAACGCCATTGTCGTCACGGTCGTTTCAAAAACGCGCTCCTTGACATTGCCGTTGGCATCCTCATAAGTCACCTTGACCGTGATCTGATTATCACCCTCGAGCATCGGCGTAACGGCAAAGGCAATCGTTCCGCTCTTGCCGCTTTCCAGATTACCCACTCGCAGGTGGGGATTATAGGCATCCACGTCGCCGGAGATCTCAGCTTCGACATTGCTCACTTCGCTTTTGCCCTTGTTGACATAGTCGAGCGTGACACTGATTTCTTCTCCGACAGATCCGGTGTAGGGAATGACCGGATCCGAGATCTCAAAACGGTCGGGCTGATACAGCGGAATGCTGATGCTCAGCTCCGAGGTGTTGCTTGCGCGCTGTTCGCGATCCACATACTCATAGCTGAAGCTGAGATTGACGTCCTGTGTATTCGAACTGATGCGCTGCGCAGCCTTGAACGGCACCGTGACATTTCTGGCACTTCCTGCGCCGACACGGTCAAAATAGAACGTGTTGGTCGAGCCGCTGAGCGTCAGATCCACGCCGCTGCTCACTTTGAGCATTACGTTTTCGATCGCGGTTGTTTTGCTGGTATTGAGGAAGGTAAAGTCAAGCAGAACATCGGAACCGGCTGCAACAGACGATCCGCCGTAACTGTATCCCGTGAGAATGATCAGCGGCACGGGATTGGCAACATCGCTGTTGTCGCTGCCGGTCTCCGCCGGCACGGAGACACGCCCTCTTGCAGTTCCGCTGACGATCGCAACATTATTGTCATAGTCGAATGCAAGCTCTGCTTCGATGCTCTGATTCTGAGAAGAGATCTTCTTCGTCGCCGTGACCGTCAGGTTGATGTTGGCGGATCTGTTGGCACGAATGTCACCGAGGTAGAATGTATCCTGTGCGCCGAGGAGCATCAGCGAATCGGACGGCGTAAAGGTGATCATTGCGGATCTGATATCCGTCTTGCCGACGTTGGCCACCTCCACTGTGATGACCGCCGTTTCATTTGCCGCAACAGGCTTGGAAAGCGTCCTTGCGCCGATGATGACCTTCGGGGCAGGGCCTGCCTCGGGGACTTCCGGATCTTCCACCGGCTCCACGTAAGGAACACATTCAGCGATCTTCACCGAAAGGTTCTGATATTGTCCGTCGTAATTGACCGTAAAGGAAAGCGTGTTGCCCTCGCCGCGATACTGCAAATCCGCAATCGGGACGGTATACTTGCCGCCCACGCACGAAACCTTGACGCTCTCCGTGCCGCCCTTAAAATCGTCCACATTGCGCACCACGGTAATATCATCGGCTTCGCCATCCGTGCGCATGAGCGTCACTTTAATGGAAACCTTGTCGTCCTTTTTGATAGACTTTTGCGTCGTGTAGCCGACCACAAAAAACGGATCTGCAATCGCGCTCACATTCGGTATCGCGGTGAGCGCAAATACAAGCACAAGGCACAGGGAAAGGAATGATCTTATGTATCGCTTCATCGTGTTGTCCTCCATTTAATCCATTGCTATACCGGCGTCAATCTCCGGCTTCACTTCATTGTGTATGTCACTGACGATCTCCCCGTCGATCAGCGTGATAATGCGGTCAGCATACTCTGTCATCTCCGGATCGTGCGAAACGAGCACGATCGTTTGATGGAACCGCTTAGCAAAATCGCGGATCATGTGCATGACCTCTTTGGTCGTTTTGGAGTCGAGATTTCCGGTTGGCTCGTCCGCAAAGACGACCTCTGGCCGCGCAACAAACGCACGCGCAATACCCACGCGCTGCTGCTGGCCGCCGGACATCTGGCTGGGGAAATGATTCATGCGGTCTTTGAGTCCTACACGACAAAGCATCTTTTTTGCCTCCAGCATACGCGTTGGCTCGTCGATGCCCTTGAACATCAGCGGCATGGCAACATTCTCCCACGCCGTCAGCTCCTGCAGCAGGTTGTACGACTGAAACACGAAGCCGAGATGCTTTTGGCGAAAGGCTGCCAGCTCATTCTCATCCAGGTTCGAGATCGGCACGCCGCCGATGCGCACAACGCCGTGCGTTGGCTTTTCCAGACCTGCCAGCTGGTTCAAAAGCGTACTCTTGCCGCTGCCGGATGTGCCGAAAATGCAGCACACCTCGCCGCGTGCAATATCCAAATTGATGTTGCGAAGCGCCACCACGCGCTCTTCGCCCATAACATATACTTTTCGCAATTTCCGGACGGAAATCACCGGTTTTTCACTCTGTTCCGGCATAGGATTCCCCCCTCCTTTCGCAGTAAGCACCAGTGTAACGCAAATACACCGAAAAGTCATTACAAACTGGTTACAAAACAGAAATTACCAACTTTTTTACTGTCTGGCACTCTCTATTATTTGACGATACTTTTCCAAAAAAGTTGCACAAATCCTTGTTTTGATTGCTCTGCAAAGCACAAGGCGGCACCGGATGAATAGTATGATACCGCAAGGAGTGATATGATGACACCTCAAAACTGCCATTTCTTTGAACAAATGCAGCACTTTATCAGTATTTTCCGTCAGCCGCCCTCTGCCATCGCCAAAATACGGGGCAGTGTTCACTACCCTAACATCAGTGGAGAAGTCACTTTCCATCAGACAAGCGCCGGTGTGCTCGTCTCCGCGCAGGTTACCGGACTCCCCACCTCGGACGACACCTGCGCAGGACGGATTTTCGCTTTCCATATCCACAGCGGCGGCACGTGCACGGGCAATGCAAATGACCCCTTCGCCGACGCACTGGCACATTACAATCCCTATGGCTGTGAGCATCCACACCACGCCGGCGATCTGCCGCCGCTGTTCGGCAATCACGGCTACGCCTTTGCCGTCTTTCTTACCGATCGGTTTTCTATCAGCGAGGTCATCGGAAAAACTGTAGTCATCCACTCAAACCCGGACGACTTCACCTCGCAGCCGTCCGGCAGCGCAGGAGAAAAAATCGCCTGCGGCGAAATAAAAAAAATCGGCTCTCTGCTGTCGTGTTACGCCCGTTGACTTCCTGTTTGTCTGAAATAGAGGCTCTTTCCGCCCCTCCGGAGCAGCCGTGTCGTATCCCTTGCGGCACGCCACGGCAGGGTGAGTGCGTACTATGACAGTGAGCCCTGCACCACACCGGGCTCAGAAAGGAATGTGCTTCATTGGGAATCACAAGCTCCAACAAAACACTGAGCAGGTCGCGCATTGACTGCGGCGATTCTTTTGAAGTAAGGCTCGCACTCACTGCAGAACCTGACATCACGAGCAACCCCACTGACATTGTGCTCATCCTCGACCGCTCCACCAGCATGGCAGGACGCCCCCTTGCCAACCTGAAAAAGGGGGCAAAGAAATTCGTCGAGATCATCGATGCTGCCACCGACGATGCCCATGACGGAAAAATCGGGGGCGGAAGCCGTATTGCCGTTGTGAGTTTTTCCAACACTGCTGTGAAGGATACGCAGCTCATTACA
The DNA here is from genome assembly GCA_030529725.1 of Eubacteriales bacterium. GTDB lineage: Bacteria > Bacillota > Clostridia > Oscillospirales > Oscillospiraceae > Hominicoprocola. The sequence goes on from JAUMWI010000050.1 coordinate 8,798, forward strand.
GAGGTTTCCGATCTGAACAATGCCATCGACAATCTTTCCGCAGGCGGTTATACCAACCACGGAGACGCTTTCACCAAAGCGTCCGAGCTGCTCTCCGCTCCCTCGGGCAACAAAAAGGTCATGGTCATGTTTACCGACGGTAAAACCACCGCCGGCGTAAATCCTGCGCCGATCGCGGCAGCGGCGAGAGCGATGGGCGTCACTATTTACGTCATCGGTCTTGTGGGCAGTGACGGCATTGACGAGCGGGCTTTGCGCAACTGGGCATCCGATCCCGATTCCGCGTATGTCGTCATCACCCCCGATGACGATGATCTGGAAAAGATCTTTGAAGATCTTGCGAAAAACATCTCCAAGCCGGGCGCAACCAACATTGTCATCACGGACATGATCGACCCCTGCTTCCGTATTCTCTCGCTCTCCACGCCCACAAAGGGCACGGCAAGTCTGCTGGATTCCACCTCACTTGAGTGGAAGATCGATCAGCTCGGAACCACCGGAAGCGAGGGTGCTGTTTTGGAATTTACCGTACAGCACACCGGTTCCTGTGCAGGCTCGATCGAGGTCGATCGAAACAT
>JAUMWI010000051.1:0-274 GCA_030529725.1 Eubacteriales bacterium
TTTCCTCCTCTTAAAGCTTGATAGTAACGGTCTTGGCCGCGGTATCGACCGAGACGACCAGATAACTGCGGCCGGTCTGACCTTCACCGGCAGCGGCAACGCCGCCCGCTGCGTTGGCAACGAGGGAGCTGAAACCGAGACCCGGAGCCGTACCGCTGTAGCCGACGGTCACAAAGCCGCCGAGCTGAACACTGCAGGCGCTCCCGTCGTGGGCGACAGAAGTCACCACGCCGCAGAAGTTGTCCCCTGCGCTGCAGGCGGCAACGGTTTCGTT
>JAUMWI010000051.1:284-8965 GCA_030529725.1 Eubacteriales bacterium
TGCTGCCGATCTTCACGACCTTGCCCTCGGTCATGCTGCTGCAGGCAAAGGTTGCGCACCACTGCCCGATGCCCTGATAAGAAATACTCATGTCATTCCTCCTGAATTTAATGTTATCTCCAAAAGCGTCACTGCTTTTCGGATGCCGTTATACGCGGAAATCGCTCTCGTCCTCGGCAAAGTGCTTTTCTTCGCCGTAGGAAAGCTGCACGCCCATGACATGCGCGGTCTTTGCGCCGTACACGCGCTGCAGCTCTTTCAGCTCCGCTTCATCGAGCTTTTCCGTCATCTTTCCGATCGTCTCGCCGTCGAAGCGATCTTCCGCCGTGAGCATCAGACTTTTTACATCGCTTCGCAGCTCCTTGAGATACGCCTTGCCCAGCTCAGCATACTTTTCCATGCTCTCCAGCTCGCGCAGCGAAGCGCGGCTGCCGTGGGTCTTGACCAGCTCGCGCAGTGTGCCGTGCTCGGCGGTCCCGTAGCGTTTCATCACACCTGCTCTCGGCTGTGCCGGAACGGCAACAAAGCTCCACTCATACGCATCGAGTGCTTCCTGAAGCTCGGCAAAGCAGAGCTTGCCGTCATAGGTCTTGCCCTTTTCGTGCCCGCATAGTCCGATCTCGCCGCCGCAGACCGAGCACACACTCTTGCCCACGCTGCACCCGACACTGACTTCTTTTTTGATGCCGCCTTCGATCTCCGCGATAAGGCTTTCGTTCTTCTCCGTGCGCAGCATATAGGCGTAGCCCTTAAGGTAGCAGTACACATCGCCCGCCTTCGTGCGCTCCGCGGTCTCCACGACCTCCGTGCGGTAGATGCGCGCCGTCTGCCCCTTTGCCGACCACTCGTGGTCAAAAATACCGCTTTTGCCCACAAACAGCTCCGCAAGCTCCTCGAGTGTTTTGTGCGCAAAGCGCTCCCCGTCGCGGTCGATCTCGTTGTCGCACAGCTTCACCGCAAAGGAGTAGACCTCGTCGGCACTCAGCGTCCGCTTGGCAAACGTGTTGATGCGCTCAAGCTCCTCGCCCGTCACAACGCTCTGCACGCCGCCCATTTCCTTTTTCCTCTCCATGCTCATTCGTTTCCTCCCTCACCTGCCGACAGCGCGGCATCGTTTTCGATCTGCTGGCGTCTCGCCTGCTCGCGGTACAGCGCGGCGCGTGCCTGCTCGACCTCGTCCTGCAAATTGATGTCATCCCACACGACCTCAAACGCGCAGTCGTAGCCGTGCATCCGCAGCCACAGTCTGCACACGCGCTCAACGACCGGCGTAACGGTTCTTCGCAGCGCAGCAAGCTCGCTTGTGAGCATATCCGCCTGCTGAGAGCTCATGCGCTCCGTGGACGACCAGTTCAGTCCCAGTAAAAACGGCGGCAGTCCGGTTTTTGCCACCAGCTGCTCCAAGATCTGACGCACCGGCACCTCGCTGTCGAGCACCTGATTGTCCGCGCCGATCGCTCGAATGGACACATCGCCCACCGACACGAAATCATGCACACTTCCGTCGCGTCCGGACTGCATCGCCCCCGACCATGCCTGCGCGATCTGCTCAGCACGCTGCTGCGCTGTGTCGCGATCCAACTCCTCGCCGCTTTGCGGCTTATAGGTCACTGCAAAGCGCACGTTGCCGCACCGCTCCCAGTTTTTGCCCACCGCGTCGTAGATCTTCACCAGCAACTCCGTCAAATACGGCATCGAGCGCAGCAGCGACACGCCGTAGGGGTTGTCCGCTTCGGGATGCAGCGGCGTAAAGAGCAGCAGCTCTTGCCTCGGCAGCGGCACAAGCGCGCCGCACCTGTCCCTCGCACAGAGCTTGAAGTCAAGCGGATGCTCGCCCTCGCTCACCTCCACCTGCTCGCACCTTGCACACAGCACCGCCGCGATATCACGTCCGTCACCGCGCGGCACGATCTCGCCCACTGCGCGTCCGCAGGTCAGAAGCGAATCAAGATAGCTGTCCAAAAACGCATTGAAGCCGAACTGTCCGCGTCCTGCGGGGACGGTTCGCAAAAATTCCGCCAGCTCCCGCTCTGCCGTCTTGTCCGCACACTCCACATGCAGTCCTCCGGTGAGCCGCACCAGCTTGCATACCGCCGCGTCCACCACCGGCACCGCCTCGCGAATCGTGCGATAGAGCGCCGTGTCCCCGCCGCCGAGCGGAACATAGCCGCCCAGCGCACCAAACGGCACTCTGCCGCCGTCACGCAGCTGCACAGCCGTTTCGCCGCCGCGTGCCCTTCGCTCTCGCCTGAACCCTTTCATCGTAAAAAGTCCTCCCCTCTGCCGCCGCGCGGCAACTAAAAATTTTGACAAAAAATATTATTCATCGCTTCACGCAGCAGGCAGCAAACTCTCCTGCAAGCGACCTTCCGAGTGACATGGCAAAATAGCGCATCTCATCCATCGCGTGATCGTTCTCCTTTTTCGGCACATCGCGCCCCTCTCCCCCGCTTTCCCAGCAGTAGAGCGCCATCTCGCGCAGCGTGTTTACGCAGCCCTCGCAGATGACGATTTTCCCCTCCTTGAGAAGGTTCGCCGTCACGCGGATGCCGTCTGCAACATTATTGTTCGCCCGCATCACCGAAAATCCGGCACGCTTCACCCCTTCGATGAAGCTTGCCGCGGACGGATCGACAATGACCTTTTCCACCGTCTCCCCCTCGGTAAAGGCAAGGAGGTCGTGGACATATTCCGCGTCCGTTTTCTGCCGTCCCTCCCTGCGCGAATCAAAGTAATACTCCTTCACGCGGTACCAAACGCCGCTGTGCAGCGCCCACAAGCCGAAGCTCGTGGGGTTGACCGTCCCGTAGTCCACGGATACGCGCACGCGCTCCCATGGCCCGACCGGCACGGCGCGGCAGTAGGTCTGCGGCTCAAAAAAGTCGTAAATAAGCCCCTGCGCCGCCGTCCACTCGCCGAGCACGAACCGGCGGTAAAATGTTCCGCTGTACGCCCGCTCATACCGCGCGCGAACGCGCCTGGAGAGCGACGGGTTATCGTCCATCGTAAAGTGGAGATACAGTGCGCACCGCTCCTGCGCCTTTTGGATCCACTCGCGGTAAAACCAGTGCTGCGGCCCCTCGGGATTGCAGTTAAACCACAGCTTGCTGTTCGAGACCGAGCATCGTGCGCACGCCTGCTCCACAAACGAGCGCGGCATGAGCGCTGCTTCGTCAAAAAGGGCACCGGCAAGCGTCACACCCTGAATGAGCGCTGCGCTCCCCTCGTCACGTCCGCCATAGAGATAAAAGCGGTTTTCGCGTCGGCCCCGCCGCAAAATCAGCAGGTTTTCACTCCGCTTTTCCTCGCACGAAAAGCCCAGATCCTGCATCCTCGGCACGATCTCACGCAGCACATTGCGCCGCAGCGAGGTAATCGTCTTGCCGCACAGCGCGAACTGCTCGCCGCGAAAACATGCCATTGCCCACAGGAAAAAACCCATGCCCATCGAAAGTGTCTTGCCCGAGCGCACCGCACCGTCGCAGATCACAGCATCAAGGCCGGCATACTGCCTGCGGCACCACCAGGTCATCGCAAGCCTCTGCTTGGGAGAAAAGCGCGTTATGCCTGCCATGCTTCCTCCGCTCCGGCTTCCTCCAGTGCGCGGAAAAATGCGTCCGTCCCGTCTGTGTCCGCGCCGCCGCCGAGCAGCTCGTAAAGCGCCTGCAGCGCCTTCACGCGATCCACAAACTTGATCTCCACGCTGCCTGCACTGTTGCGCCGGAACTCCGACACCGCACCGAGATCAAGCTTTCGGATCTCCTCGCGTGACGGCTTTTCCTGATACGCGAGCGCAACGGCTGCGCTCGGCCTGCTGCATGCGATCCTCCACAGCTGACGGACTACGTCGACGCGTGTGAGGTCCTTCTGTGCCATTGTTTCGATCAGCCCTTTCCGCTTTAAAAATTCTCTTTCCTTCCTCTCCACGCAACCTCTGATTTGTTGCATGGGCGTGTGCAACAAGCAAAAAACTTTTTCGCACGCGGTTTCTATCGTTGAAATTTCCTAAACAAGGATATAAATTTTGTTGTTTTCGACAAAATCGTGTCTTTTTTCGCGTTTTAGCACTTTGATGTATTGAACTATTTTGCAAATCATGGTAAACTTTTCTCTAAGTTTTCCGTATCATTGCGCGGAGAACAAATTTAGAGGGCGGTCACACTGCCGCCGACAAGGAGTGAAAACAGTGGAAAACCAAATGGAAAAACGCTATGGCCTGCCGACCGCCATCTCCATGGTCATCGGTATCGTCATCGGTTCCGGTGTCTTTATCAAGGGCGGTAAGGTTCTGGCTCTGACCAAGGGCAATATGGCGCAGGGCGTTCTGGTCGTCGGCATCGTCGGCCTGATCTGCATCATCTGCTCTCTTGCCTTTGCCGAGCTCGGCAGCAAGTATCAGAAGGTCAACGGCGTTGTTGACTATGCAGAAGTTGCATTAGGTTCCAAGTACGCCTACTATGTCGGTTGGTTTATGACCACGATCTACTATCCGTGCCTTGCTGCGATGCTCGCGTTCTTTTCCGCTGTCTTTTTCTGTGAGCTGTGTGGCATTCCCGCGCTCGACTTTTTCGTTACCGGCACCGTCTCGTCCGAATCTCTCGGTCTCGGCGCAGGCTTTTTGATGATCGGCTACGGCATCAATATGCTCTCTCCGAAGCTTGCCGGTAAGCTTCAGGTCTCCATGACCGTCATCAAGCTCGTTCCCCTGATCCTCATGGCTGTCATCGGCACGATCGTCGGTCTTTCCACCGGCGCCACCGCGGATGTGCTCAACTACGTCCACACCGCCGACTATGCCGCCGCCATCGAGGGCACCACACCGTTCCAGGCGATCTTCTCCGGCGTTGCCTCCTTCGCCTTCGCGTATGAGGGCTGGATCATCGCCACCTCCATCAATCAGGAGCTGAAAAACCCCAAGCGCGATCTGCCTCTGGCCCTGATCGCCGGCGCGCTGTTCTGCACCATTCTTTACTGCGTTTACATCTTCGCCATGAGCTGCGTGGGTGACGTTTCCACCATCATCGGCACCTGGCCGCTGGGTGAGTCTCTGCCCCGCATCGCGTTCTCCAAGATCTTCGGCGGCGCCATCGGCACCATCGTCTATGCGTTCATCTCCGTCGGCTGCCTCGGCGTCATGAACGGCCTCATTATGGGCTCCTGCCGCGGTCTGTACTCTCTGTCTGCACGCGGTCTCGGCCCCAACCCCAAGTTCTTCGGTGAGGTGGACGGTCAGACCAACTTTGTCGTCAAGTCCGCCATCTTCGGCATGATCATGGGCGGCTTCTGGTATGCCTGGACGGCGATCATGTGGATGTACGGCCCCGACTTCATGGGCGGTCTGCACAATTGCATGTGGCTTGCCTGGGAGCCCGATGAGATCTCCATCATCAACCTCTACGCCATGTATATCCCCATGTTCATCGCGCTGATGGTCAAGGACAAGGACGGCAACCCCGTCAAGCGCTTCGTCATTCCCGCGCTTGCCACCGCCTGCTGCCTGTTCATGTGCTATTGCTGCTGGGTCGGCAAGGGCTATCAGCAGGTCATCGGCTACCTGATCTTCCTGGGCATCGTGCTGCTCATCGGCCGCGCCTTCTACCGCCCCAAGGAAACGAAATAACCCAGACAAAACAAAAAGAGTTCCGATCAAACATCGGAACTCTTTTTTTCTTTTCGCCCTCCTGCCGCCGAATGCTTGTATTTTTCTTTTGCGCTTGGTATAATAAGGTATTAACAAGCTTTGAGAAAGCGAGGAACTTTTTATGCACGAACTGGAACGCCAATATCATATCCACTGTGCGCCCGGCGAGGTCGGCCGCTATGTGATCCTGCCCGGCGACCCGGGACGCTGCCCCGCCATTGCCGCGTATTTTGACGATGCGAAGCTCATTGCGCAGAATCGCGAATATACCACCTATACCGGAACGCTGCTGGGCGAAAAGGTGAGCGTCTGCTCCACCGGCATCGGCGGTCCCAGTGCCTCCATCGCCATGGAGGAGCTGCACGCCCTCGGCGCGGACACGTTCATCCGTGTCGGCACCTGCGGCGGCATCGACCTGGATGTCTGCGCGGACGATGTGGTCATCGCCACCGGCGCCATTCGCTATGAACACACCTCGCGTGAGTACGCGCCCATCGAATTTCCCGCCGTGCCCGATTTTGCCGTCACCGCCGCGCTCAAAACCGCCGCGGATTCTCTGGGCTTCCGCACCCACATGGGTGTCGTGCAGTGCAAGGACAGCTTTTACGGGCAGCACTCTCCGGAAAAAAGTCCCGTTTATTATGAGCTTCTGCAAAAGTGGGAAAGCTGGAAACGGCTCGGCGTGAAAGCAAGCGAAATGGAGTCCGCCGCAACCTTCGTTGTTGCAGCCGCGCTTAGGTGCCGCTGCGGCAGCTGTTTCCACACGGTCTGGAATCAGGAGCGTGAGAAGGCGGGTCTTGACCAGCGCATGAGTGAAAATACCGCCTCCGCCGTTCAGACCGCCGTAGAGGCAATCAAGCTTCTTATCGCGCAGGATAAAGGGCTGACGCTATGAACAAAAAAGTCATCGGCATTATTGGCGGCATGGGGCCTCTCGCCACCGCCGACCTCTTCCAGAAAATCGTCCTGCACACCGAGGCCGCGTGCGATCAGGAGCATCTGCGCGTGTGCATTGACTCCAACACGAATATTGCCGACCGCACGGCGGCGCTGCTGCACGGCGGCGCGAATCCCGTACCCGAGATGGTCAAAAGCGCACAACGGCTTGCGTCCATCGGCGCGGAGGTGCTCATCATGCCGTGCAACACCGCGCACAACTTTTATGACGAGGTTGCCGCAAGCGTGGACCTCCCCGTTCTGCAGATGATCGCCCTCACACGCGATGCGCTGGGAAAAAAGGGCGTGACGTGCGCGGGACTTCTGGCAACCGACGGCACAGTGCAAACCGGTATCTATCAGCGCACCTTTGCCGGCAGCGGCATTGAGCTGCTCGTTCCCGAGGGGGACGATCAAGCCGCCGTTATGGACATCATTTACAACGGCGTCAAGGCCGGCGACATGAATCATGATGTCGCAGCATTCCGCCGCACTTGCGAAAACCTTCTTGCGCGCGGCGCGGAGGTGCTGATTCTCGGCTGCACGGAGCTGCCCCCTGCGTTTGAACTGTACCATCTCGACTATCCCAACGTTGACCCCACGCTCGAGCTGGCGCTCGGCGCGATCCGCTTTGCCGGTGGACAGATAAAGGATTAAGAACAACTGGAGGTGCTCCATGAGCTACGCAGACGAGGTTTTCATTCAAAATTGCAGAGACATTCTGAAAAACGGCGTGTGGGACACTGATCGGGAAGTCCGCCCCCGTTGGGAGGACGGTTCTCCTGCCCACACGATCAAAAAATTCTGCATCGTCAACCGCTACGATCTGCGCAGGGAGTTCCCCATCATTACCGTGCGCCGTCAGTACTTCAAAAGTGCGGTGGATGAACTGCTGTGGATCTGGCAGAAAAAGAGCAACAACGTTCATGACCTCTCGAGCCGCATCTGGGACGCATGGGCGGACGAAAACGGCTCCATTGGCAAGGCCTACGGCTATCAGCTCGGCATCAAGCACCACTATCCCGAAGGGGACATGGATCAGGTGGACAAGGTAATCTGGGACTTGAAGCACAACCCCGCCTCGCGCCGCATCATGACCAATCTCTACACTTTTGCCGACCTTTCGGAGATGGCGCTCTATCCCTGCGCGTACTCAATGACCTTCAACGTCTCCGGCAATACACTGAATGCCATTTTGAATCAGCGCAGTCAGGATATGCTTGCCGCCAACGGCTGGAATATCATGCAGTACGCCGCACTTCTTATGATGATGGCACAGGTGGCAGGACTGGAGGTGGGCGAGCTGGTGCATGTCATTGCCGACGCACATATTTACGACCGCCACGTGCCCATGATCGAGCGCATTATTGAAAACGAGCCGCTTCCCGCGCCAATCGTCACGCTCGACAAGGGCATTACCGATTTCTACGCCTTTACGAAGGACAGTTTCACCGTGGAAAACTATCAGTTCCACGAGTTTAACGAAAAAATTCCCGTTGCCGTTTGAGGTGATCCTATGTACGCAGTCGTTTGTGTTTCCGAAAACTGGGGCATCGGCCGGGACGGTCAGCTCCTGTTCCGCATTTCCGCCGATCTGAAGCGTTTCCGCCAGCTGACCACAGGGAAGACGGTCATTCTCGGGCGCAAAACGCTTGCCACCTTCCCCGGCGGCAAGCCGCTTCCCAACCGCCGCAACATCGTGCTGACGCACCGTGAGTCCGACATTGCCGGTGCCGAGGTCGCGCACAGCGTTGAGGAAGCCGCTGCCATGGCAGGAGACGATGCCGTTGTCATCGGCGGCACGAGCATTTACCGCGAGCTGCTGCCGTACTGTGACCGCGTGTATGTCACCATGGTCGATGCCGTGCCCGAAGCGGACAGCTTCTTCCCCGATCTGGACGCATCCCCCGACTGGATGGCGGTGCATGAAAGCGAAACATTCGAGGAAAACGGTCTCCGGTTCCGTTATATCGACTATATCCGCAAATAAGAAAAGGGCAGCTTTCGCTGCCTCAGACTGTCAAAAAGCCTGCCTTTTCCGGATTTTCGGGAAGGAAGATAGTGTGAAAGAAACCCGGGAGGGGTGTCTTTCACGGTTTTGATC
>JAUMWI010000052.1 GCA_030529725.1 Eubacteriales bacterium
CGGGCAGGATACCGATGGGTCCCATCGTCATAATGGGAATCGTTCTGCCATCGTCAGCTTCGATCACGGTACGGACATACATCACCTGACCGATGATTTTTCCGTCCTTAATCAGCACGAAGTCAAGCTCCGGTACGAAGTCGGAATTATCGCGGTAGGTGTGCAGCACATAATGCTCCAGACAGCCGGGGCGGTAGACGTTCCAGAACGCCTCACGCACGACATTTTCGGTTTTCGCATAGTCAGCGGGTGTTTCCAAACGAATGATGCAGTCATTTGTATTCATTGTTTATCCTCCTGAAAATTGTTGACTGAGCAATGTGGGAGGTTCGGGCGAGATTGATTTACCGCAAACCTCCCGGTCAGCAAACAATCTCCAAGGTGTTGTTTTTCAAACAGCAGTCTCCTTGATATGAAATATTTATATCAAGCCTTGCGGCGTGATACCGGAATTACTTATGCAGAATGGGGGAGAGCGGCTTATAGATGAGGAAGCACAGCACCACATCGACAATGCCCTTGCAGAAGGTGAACGGCATATTGAAAATGGTCAGGCATTCGATGAGCGTGTCGGCACTCGGCAGGATCGTCTGATAGGCTCCCAGAATGACATCCATCGGGGCATAAACGACCGCGTAGACGGGATAGACGATAAAATAGTTGATCGGCACCGAGATAACTGCCATGAGAGCGCAGCCGAGCAATGCGCCGAGCAGCGCACTGCGGCGGGACTTGTGATGACGGTAGATCAGACCTGCGCTGAAGGAGAAGACCGAACCGAGCAGGAAGTTGCAAAGCTCACCGACATAGGCACTCGATGTGCCATGGAAGATAATAAACAGCAGATTCTTAACAAGAGTCACCACCACACCATAGACAGGTCCCAGCGCGAAGGCGGCGAGCAGCTCGGGAAGATCGGAAATGTCCATTTTGATGAACGGTGGGATCAGCGCCGGAATCGGAAACTCAAGGAACATCAGGACGAATGCCACGGCGGAAAGCATAGCGGCAACAGTGATACGGTGGGTTCGTTTGGCTTGTGCAGACATGAAAAAACACTCCTTTGCAATAAAACTCCCTGAAAGACAAGTCTCCCAAGGTGTCAGACGCAAAGAAGCGCAGAAACAGCGTACAACACATCTTCTCTCATCCGGACTGTAACCGTCGGTGCCGGAATTGCGCCGGCTCATGCGGAAAACCGCTTGCGGACTATACCGCCGGTGGGGAATCTCACCCCGCCTCGAAGACCAGTGATTCAGATTGATAAGTATAGTATACACTTGCGGTATAAAAATGCAACAGGAAAATACAGCAAATCGCAGGAAAAAGGGACTACTGCTTTGGTGCGATCAATACGACGGCAAGATCATTGACATTTGTGCCGGTCGGTCCGGTGAGCAGCAGACCGTCCACAGCGGCAAGAGCGTGATAGGAGTCGTTCTTTTCGAGAACATCCGCAATCTCTATGCCGAGCGCGGACAGCTTTGCTGCGGTATCACCGCCCACAATGCCGCCGGCGGCATCCGTCGGGCCGTCGGTTCCGTCAGAGCCGAAAGAGAAAAGAACAACATTGTCCAGTCCGGCAATCCCTTCGGCGGCGGAGAGTGCAAGCTCCTGATTGCGCCCACCCTTTCCGCTGCCTGTGAGCCGGACGACCGTTTCACCGCCGGCAAGAAAGGCGAGGGGGACGGTTGTATCTGCATGCTGCTTTGCAACAGAAGCAAGGTAGATGCCTGTGTCCTTTGCCTCACAGCAGAGCTGATCTGTCAGAATCGTTGTCCGGTAGCCGAGCGCACGGCAGGCTTTCTCTGCGGCGGTGCATAGCTCGCGGACGCTGCCGGTGATATGCGTTTCTACGTTTCCGAGGGTTTTGGGCGTTTCGCGCTGCAAAAGAAGCTGAGAGCGCGCTGACAGACGAAGCCGATATTTTTTCGCAATGGCAAGCGCCTGCGCACAGGTGGATCGGTCAACAACTGCCGGACCGGAGGCGATCATGTCGAGCGGGTCACCGAGTACGTCACTCAAAATCACGGAAAACACCTTCGCCGGAGCGCAAAGCGCGGCAAAACGCCCGCCCTTCACGGCAGAAAGCCGCTTGCGGACCGTGTTGATCTGCTTGATGTCCGCACCGCAGGAGAGCAGCTGCGCGGTAATATCCTGCAATTCGTCAGGCGGAACGAGCGGATCCTCAAAAAGCGCGCTGCCGCCGCCGGAGAGCAGGAAAAGGACCGTGTCCTGCGCGGAAAGTCCGCGGACGAGGTCAATGGCGGCGCGGGTGGCGCGGAAAGAGTTTTCATCGGGGATGGGATGGCCGGCTTCCAGACAGACGAAATCGGCGATGGGGCCGTTCACATGACCGTATTTTGTGATGACGATACCGCGTTCGATCCTGCTGCCGAGACAGTCGTGAGCGGCTTTTGCCATCTGCCATGCTGCTTTTCCGGCGGCGACCAGAATGACGCGCCCTGAAAAGTGTTTTCCCTTGAGCGCGCGGAACACCGCTTCATCCGGCAGCACGGCCTGGATAGCACTGCGCATAATGCTGGTGCTGTGACTTCTCAAAGTGGCATTCATAAAAAGCATCCTCTCACAAGTGCGGTAAAGGTTTACGTTGAGTATAGCATAATAAGAGCAGGTCTGCAAATGGGGACTTTGTGCTGTGCGTGTAAGTTGACAGAACACTGAGCCGATGATAGACTTCGAAAAAAGAAAGGAGTGCTTCAATGGACTTACTGAGCGTGTATGGCAGCGAAATACCAGACTTTCTGCGTGAGGCGGCCGAGACGGATGTAATGAGCCGTTTGCGCGATGTTGGCATGAACTGCGGCTGTGAATATACAAATTTCCCGCGCTTTCGGAATCTGATCGGATATTCGCGCTTTGACCATAGCCTTGGCGTTGCACTTATCGTATGGCGCCATACGCATGACAGGGTGCAGGCAATGTCCGGATTGCTGCACGATGTTTCCACGCCGGTTTTTTCTCATGTGGTCGACTTCCTCAAGAACGATCACCTTAAGCAGGAGGCAACTGAGGCGGGGACGGAGGAGAGGATCCGTTCCTCCGAAGCTCTGCTTGCGGTACTGGAAAAGCATGGTCTGACTGTCGATTCGGTCAAGGACTATCATGCCTATCCGATTGCGGATAATGATTCGCCCAAGCTGTCGGCAGATCGATTGGAATATTCTCTGGGAAACATGCTCAACTACCGGTTTGCCGATCTTGATACCGTTCGAAGACTTTACAGGGATATCTGTGTCGGTCAGAACGAATGCGGAGAAGCGGAGTTGATGTTTGCCCGTGCGGAATGCGCTTTCGAGTTTGCCGAACACGCCCTTTCCTGCGCGAGGGTGTATGTTTCCGATGAGGACCGTTACGGGATGCAGCACCTTGCCGAGCTTTTGCGCGGTGCGCTCGAAAGCGGTGTGATCGGGACAGAGGATCTCGATGGAACGGAGCCGGTAATTATAGAAAAGCTGATGGCAAATCCGCTGACTGCCGAACAGTGGCGACGTTTTTGCGCACTGCACCGCATGGAGGTTTCACACGAGGTGGAGCAGACGGGTGATTGGAAAAAAATATTTGCCAAGAAGCGCTGCATTGATCCGTATGTCAAAGGACAGGGAAGAGTATCGAAACTGAATACCGATTTTGCACAGAAACTGCACGCGTTTCAAACGAACAGCCAGGATTACTGGGTGCGCGGCAGATAAATAACCTCTTTACAACACGGAACAAATGTTCTATAATAGCGTGCGAGGAGGTGATGCGGCGTGAAAGGAAGACAGACCGCCTGCGCATTTACCGGACACCGGCCGGGGAAGCTGTCGTGGGGAAACGATGAGAGCGACTTGCGCTGCATTGCGCTCAAGGCAAAGCTGTATGCCGCGGTGGACAGTGCCATTCAGGAAGGAATCGAGCATTTCATCTGCGGCATGGCCGAGGGCTGCGATCTGTATTTTGCCGAGACGGTGATCGCGCTCAAAGCGCGTTACCCGCATATTACGCTGGAAGCGGCAATTCCGTGTCCGACACAGACGGATCAGTGGAGCGCTGCGCAGCGCGAACGCTATCGGGAGATTCTTGCTCAGTGTGATTACGAGACGGTGGTGCAGCAGGAGTATTCGCCGGGCTGTATGCAGCGGCGAAACCGCTACATGGTCGATCATGCAAGTCTCCTGATCGCGGCGCATGACGGACTGCCCGGAGGTACGCGCAACACGATCCTCTATGCGATCAAGCGCGGGCTGAGTATTGTGGATATTCCGATTGATTCGAAAAAATCCTGAAAGAGACTTCAACAGGATGAGATAAGAAAAGAAGGACTTGCTTTGCAAATCCTTCTTTTTTTGGTGCTTTATGCGTCAAAGAATCCCAAAATGGCGATGCCGATGATGACGAGAAGCACCATGGCATAGTGCTTCTTGGAGAGCTTTTCCTTGAGGAAAATGCGGCTCCACAGGACGCTTGCCACACAGTACGACGAAATGATCGGCGCAGCCATGGCAACATGCGCACTGTCGGCAATGGCGTAAATATACGCGAACTGGCCGGCAGTTTCAAACAGTGCACCGACATATTTCGGTGCTTCGCGGCGGGGCAGAAGCTTGTCCTTTTTGATGCAAATGACATAAACGAAGCACACAAGTCCCGCCAGCAGGAAAGTCAGCTCGTAGGCGACGTTTGCGCTGTCCTCGTTAAGCGTTTCCAGCACAAGCGAATCGGCAAAGGTGCCGAGTGCATCGAGCAGGCAGTAGATCACGGGAAGCGCCAGCGCGAGCCATGATTTCGCGTAGTGACGGTTTGCCTCGTCCTGACGGGCAGAGCGCAGGTTTTCATCTTCATGGGCCTCTACGATGCCAAGCCCGATCACGCCGATGCAGACTAGAGCTGTGGCAAGAAGCTGCATGGGAACGATCTCACCAAGTCCGCCGGTGATCAGGCAGAGCACGGCGACAAGTGCGCCGGAGGAGTTGCAGATGGGGGAGGAAATGGAAAGCTCGATATAGCGCAGACCGAGATAGCCGATCGCCATGGACGAAATGTAGAGAAGCGACACGGGCAGGTAGGTTGCAAAGACGGAGAGACTGATCTCCACGCCGCCGATAAAGACCTCGTACGCTGCGTGCAGACCCATCACAAAACCGACAGCAATGACCATCTTAAGGTGCGAAAGCTTATCGTCCTCGCCCTGACAGCCGATCTTGGAAAACAGGTCGCTGCCGCTCCAACAGAGCAGCGCAATGAGAGAAAGCCAGAACCACATATTTAGTTGATCTCCTTAGTTGATTTGATGTTTGTATTACAGACAAATCACGCAGGGAGGGGGTCTGCGGCGAAAGTGCCGGTTGGTCGCATAGGTTCTCCGAATGAGCATGGAATCCTCCGTGGGGGAAAGATCAGGGAAGCTGGATCAACCCGGCGTCAAGCATTTTCTGAAGCGACAGCAATACGCCGAGCTTGGCATGATACCATGTCAAACCGCCCTGATAATACACCGCATACGGCGGACGCACGGGGCCGTCGGCGGAAAGCTCAATGGAGCTGCCCTGCACAAAAGCACCGGCAGCCATAATGACGGGAGCATCATAGCCGGGCATGGGTGCAGGAACGGGGGAAACGTAGCTGTCCACGGGTGCGGCGGCCTGAATGCCCTTGCAGAATGCCACCATGCCGGCTTCCGAACCAAGCTCAACGCACTGAATGATGTCGTGTCTGTCTTCGGCGGCCGAGGGGACAACACGGAAGCCGAGCTTTTCATAGCAGGCGGCGGTAAGGATTGCGCCTTTGAGCGCACCGGATACAACGTTCGGTGCCAGGAAAAAGCCCTGATACAGTGCCGGCATCAGACCGAGATTTGCGCCGACCTCCTGCCCGAGACCGGGCGCACTGAGACGGTAGGCGCAGCGATCGACACATTTCTGCGTGCCGCAGATATAGCCGCCGATCGGAGCGAGACCGCCGCCGGGGTTTTTGATGAGACTGCCGACGATCATGTCGGCACCGAGATCGCTCGGCTCGATCGTTTCAACGAATTCGCCGTAGCAGTTGTCCACCATGACGATAACATCGGGTTTGACGGATTTACACACAGCAATGGCTTCCCCAATCGCGGAGACGGAGAGCGTGGGGCGCGGGCAGTAGCCCTTGGAGCGCTGGATGTGAATGAGCTTTGTCTTTTCACTGATGGTATTTTTTATTCCCTCTAAATCAAAGCTGCCGTCCTCATGCAGATCGACCTGACGGTAGGTGACGCCGTATTCCGCGAGAGAGCAGGGGGAGGGACGAATGCCGATGACCTCTTCGAGGGTATCGTAAGGCTTACCGGAGATGGCAAGCAGCTCGTCACCCGGGAGAAGGTTTGCAGAAAGCGCGATGGCGAGCGCATGCGTGCCGCAGGTGATCTGCGGACGGACGAGCGCAGCCTCAGTGTGAAATGTATCGGCGTAGACGCGCTCTAAATTGTCGCGCCCCTCATCGTCGTAGCCGTAGCCGGTGGTGGCGGCGAAGTTTGTTGCGTTGACACGGTTTTTCTGCATTGCGGCAATGACTTTTGCCTGATTAATCTCAGCGTTGCGGTCGATTTGTGCAAAGCGGTCGGTCAGCGCGGCAAGAATGCCTTCGCTGAAGGAAAGCACTTGCTCGCTTACACCGAGCTGCTGATAGATTTCATTTGTCGTCATGGCCTTACTCCTCCGGAAACTTCACGCCGTTGCACCTCAAAAGAAAGCGCAGGGGATAGTCACGGTCAAGGTAGTTTTTGCTGTACCATGCAAACGTTGCGGCAGGAAGGTGCTGAAGCTCCGGCGCATCGATGCGGAACAGTTCAAAGGTTTTCTGATCGCCGGAGAGCAGAGCCGCGAGCAGCTCGCCCTGCTTTTCCTCGTACAGCCTTGCAAGGCAGGCATCCATGATGGCAGCACAGGCGCGCTCCTCATCATCGGCATAATCCTCACGGTGGGCAAGCCAGTAGAGAAATTCGTCGGGATCGAGGTCAAGCTTGGTGGTAATTTGCGAGAGCTTGAAGAAAGCCAGCTTATCACCGGTTTTGAGCACCTCAATAAGATAGGCAATCAGCCTGTCATCCAGTTCAAGGCAGTCGCAGAATACTTCAAAGGCGTGCTTGCCCTCATCGGGATCGGGCGCGGGAGGCTCTGCATTTTCTGCAGCAGATTGAGCATCTTCGCTTGCATCGCTGCCCTGTGCCATCAGTTTTGTGAGCATCTCGGTCAATGCGCCCTCATCGAATTCGTCGTAGAGCTCCTGCGGCAGCTCCTTTCCCTCGGCAGCAGCACAGCGGCGCACGAATTCGGCGATGCTCATTTCAGAAAGCTGCTGCTGCAGCTCGACGGCGCGATCTTCAGCGGAACAAGCACTCAGCACGATGCCTTCCGGTGCCTTGCGTGTGCCCTCGCACAGCTCGGTCATATATTGCAGGTAATAATCCCAAAGTGTCATAACGATCTCCTGTGCCGTGCGGTTATTATACAAAACAATCCACACATTATATAATATGTGGATTCTAACATAAGCTGCGGCGGAATGCAACAAAAACCGAGGCACGGTTTATGCCCCGGATTGCTGCATTTTCTGAAAAATTTTAAGATTGTTTTTGAGCCTTTCTTCCTGCGGAGCAAGCTCGATTGCTTTCTCTACGGCATCAATTGCCTCTGCAGTCTGCCCGAGATGAGCGCAGGCAATGGAAAGATAGTCATAAGGCAGGCTTCCCCAGGCATAGGCCTCACAGATGTAGCTGTGCGGACGCTCGCGAATCGAAAGCGCACAGCTTGCCATGTAAGCAAGGCCGTACCAGTCGTGCTGATCAAACAGCAGCTCGGCAAAGTCGAGGTACGGCTCACGCAAATGCGGCGCTTCTCCGATGGCGCGGTGAAGCCAGACGGCAGCAAGGTCATCCCGTCCGAGCGCACGGTAACAGCGAGCAATAAAACGCATGGAGGCGCAGCGTTCATCCGGCCAGGTTGCTCTCGGCAGGGCCAGGTGGCGCTGCAGAACAAGGATGGCCTTTTCCCATTCGCCGCGGTACATATATTCTCTGCCTAAATAGTGGCAGTTGCGATCGTTTTCCGGATCTTCGGCAACTGCTAATTCCAAAAGAGGCAGATATTGTCCGCGGGATTTGGAGAGATCCGGGTGATGGTCAAGCTGCACGCCGTCTGCGCACACAAAGTGTTCGGAGTCCTCGCCGATGTAGTCGAGGATTTCATGTACCGCCCCTACCCAGCGGTAACAGCCGTTTTTATGTACTTTGTCCGACCAGAACACAACGCCTTCGCTGCCGTCGGGGTTGAAACTCCAGGTATAACGATAACGCGCACGGGTAGTGTTCCCCTGCCAGGCAAGCTCCAGTGCCTCGCGCCAGCCGGGGTGAAACTGCTCGTCAAGGTCGATGCAGCAGCAGATGTCGGCGTCCGGAGGGATCAATTTCATGGACTCGTTGCGTGCCGTGTCAAACCGCCATGGCGTGATAACCTGCCGGGCAACAATTGCACCGCGCGCACGCAGCTTCTCAACGGTCGAGTCTGTAGAACCGGTGTCCAGTACACAGATGTAATCCGCCTCCTGCATCGAATCCATGAAACGGTCGACAAACTGTTCCTCGTTTTTGCAAATGGCATAAACACAAACTTTCATAAAAAAACACCCCATTTATGTAAGAGCGCGCCTTTTGGCGCGCTCTCATTGATTCGGCTTCAGGTGGCAAGGAATCCGGCAGCGCGCAGGCTTGCGAG
>JAUMWI010000067.1 GCA_030529725.1 Eubacteriales bacterium
AAAGAACCTAAAAGTCAAGCAAAAACAGTGTGAACTATCTGTTTGCTGTTGAATATTTTGCAATTTTCTGATATAATAAATTTGGTTTTGTTCTGCGAAATATCCATTGATTGTGAGGCAAGGAATATGGCAGTAAGCTATAAGAAATTATGGAAGCTTCTGATTGATAAAGACATGAAGAAGAAAGACCTTTTGGAGAAGGCGCAAATCAGCAGTTATACGCTCAATAAGCTCAACCGGAACGAAAATGTAAATGTGGATATTCTTGTTCGTATCTGCACCGCGCTTGACTGCCCGATTGAGGCAATCATGGAAGTCATCCGGGATAAAAAATAAGGCATGGAGGATACTCACCTGATGAAAACGAAGGAGCGGGTCATCTTTTTGACCATCGACTTTGCGATGTTTGCGGGATTCTTTGCTTCACTGCAAATCTTGCAGCATCTTCAGAATGCCGATGCAGAGGCTACGATCTTCATCAATGTAACCACCGGCCTTATGGCTATGCTTGGGCTTTCTGTGTTGATGCTGATACATTCACTGGAGGTCGTGACGGGCAAAACGAATTCGTGGAACTTTATGGGCATGATTGTACTGACCTATCTCGGCGTGATCTGTGATAATCTGTCTTGGGCGACCAATATCTCTGCGCAGTTCAGCGCGGTGAACTACATCCTGAACATGGGCGGATATCTCATCACGCCGATCCTGCTGTTTCTGTTTTGGGATTATCAGAACAGGGTGTTTCTGGATGAGCCCCGGCACATCGGCAGGATCAAATACATTGCCGGTGCTGCGACAATAGCGGACATACTGTATGTGATTGCCGGGGCTGTGACCGGCTTCCTGTTTTACATTGATGCGGACGGAAGATATGCTTACGGAAGCGGCAGTCTCTTTGTGTACATCTGTCCGGCGATCATAGTTATGTGCAGCATATACGAAAACCTGAGAAGAGAACTGTCCCTTCGGAAAAAGCTTACCCTTCTCGCGTTTGATTTTGTACCGATCATCTCGATGACCTTTTCTATTCCGCTGCCGCAGTATTCCCTCGTCTATTTAATATTCTTCGTCAATCTGCTTCTGATCTACGGAACGGTGCAGGTAAAAACAGAGCGGGAGCTTGCGGAAAAGACTGCGAGGATCGCCGAGCAGGACAGGGCGCTTGCCGAGCAGCAGACCCAAATCATGATCTCGCAAATGCAGCCGCATTTTCTGTATAACACGCTGACGGCGATTTACCGTCTTTGCGCTAAGGATACAGCTCTTGCACAAAAGACCATTCAGGACTTCTCAACTTACCTGAGAACGAATATGGACAGCATCAAAAATACTGCGCCGATCCCCTTTGAAAAGGAACTGGCGCATACAAAGACCTATCTGGAGATCGAGCTGCTGCGCTTTTCTTCCATACTAAACGTGGAATATGATATTGAGGTCACGGATTTTAAAATACCCGCGCTGACCCTGCAGCCCATCGTGGAAAATGCCGTGCGATACGGGATCAGAAGTCGCGTGTACGGCGGAACAGTTACGATTTCAACAAAGCGGTCGAATGGCAACATTTATCTGTCCGTACACGATGACGGCATGGGCTTTGATGTAAACGAGAAGAAAAATGACGGGAGAAGCCATCTGGGGATCGAGAATACGCGCAACCGCCTGCGGCAGATGATGAATGCGGAGCTGATAATTGACAGTCAGATCGGCGTGGGAACAACGGTTACAATGATCTTGGAGGACAAACATGAAGCTGTTATTGGTGGATGATGAAGAGCTGGCGCTGGAGGCGCTGGAAGAATCCGTCCTGGCGGCACTGCCGAACGCGGAACGCCATTCTTTTCAAATCGCAGATTCGGCGCTTGCATTTGCGAAAGAAAACAAAATTGATATTGCATTTCTGGATATTGATATGCCGGTCATCAGCGGTCTGGAAATGGCAAAGAGACTGATTAAAATCAACCCGAATACAAATATTATTTTTGTCACGGGCTTTGCCGAATACGCACTGGATGCGTTCAGCCTCTATGCCAGCGCCTATCTGACAAAGCCGGTGACGGCGGACGCCATCGCAGAGGCGCTCACCCATTTCCGGCATCCCATTGCGGAACGGCGGGTGCGCTTCCATTGCTTTGGCAACTTTGAGGCATATTGCGACAATGCGCCCATCCGGTTTTCGCGCAGTCGGACAAAGGAGCTGCTGGCATATCTTGTGGACAGGAAGGGAGCGGAGTGCAGACGAAACGAGATCATTGCCGCGCTGTTTGAAGATGACCTGAACATTGAATACTACAAAAAGCTGCGCAATGATCTGATCGACACCTTCGCGGCGCTTGGCGCGGAAGATGCGCTGGTCGTTTCCCACGGCGGTCTTGCGATCAACAAGGACAAGGTGGAATGCGATTACTATGATTACCTCGCCGGTGAGCGCAGTGAGCCGCCGACAGAGTACATGACGCAGTATTCCTTTGGAGAAG
>JAUMWI010000053.1 GCA_030529725.1 Eubacteriales bacterium
TCAGCCAAACACAAGAGCAGTTATTGTTGTTACACATTTTTTGTTCACCTCACTTGTCATGCTCTGCATTATCCTATGCGCGAGTTTTCAAATAGGAGCTTGACCGTCAAAAAAAGTAGAGGAAAATTTATTGACAGGGATCGTTTGAGGAGATTCATATGAGTTACGAGGAGAAGTACAATACTGCACGCTGGGATGCAGAGACTGTCCGTGGGGCAGAGCGTCCGCATCGCCAGATCAGCAGTGCCGAACGCAAAAGAAGAAAGAAACAAGGGGAGCGCCGACGCTTTACGCTGTGGCTTATTTTCGTGCTTACCGTTTCGGCAATTCTTGCCGGCGTGGGCTGGCTGCTGGCCAACGATATGTGCTCATTCAACAAAGAACCGGTCACTACCACGATCGATATCACGAAGGACGACAATATCAACACGGTTTCCAAAAAGCTGAAGGAAGAAGGCTTGATCGAGTATCGGTGGTTCTTCAAGTTCTTTGGCAGGATCCGTCACGCAGAGGATAAGATCGGCATTGGCAAGTATGAGCTCAACAGCGAAATGGATTATAATGCGCTGATCAACGGTATGCGCAACAAGAACGCAACACTGAACGCAGACACCGTCAAGGTCTCGATTCCCGAGGGCTACAATGTTCGCCAGACGATTGCACTTCTGGCGAAATACGGTGTCAACACGGAGGATGCGCTTTTAGATGCTGCTGAGAATGCGACCTTTGATTACGCCTTTATCAACAACGAGAACAAGGGGAATCTTATTCGCCTCGAAGGTTACCTTTTCCCGGACACCTACGAATTCTTTGTTGGTGAAGATGCGACGCATGCACTCAACCGCCTGCTGGCAAATTTCAACGCGAAGATGTCTGATGACCTGACACAGAAAATCAGCAATTCCCCGTACTCCCTGTATCAGATCCTTACGATCGCGTCGCTGATTGAAAAGGAAACAGACGGTACAGACCGTGAAAAGATCGCCTCTGTCATCTTCAACCGTTTGAATAATGTCGGTGAAACGTACCACAAGCTGCAGATCGATGCATCGCTGATCTACGGTCTCGGAGACCAATACACAGGAACGCTCACGACGTCGGATCTCGAGTATAATACACCTTACAACCTTTCGCTTTACGAGGGTCTGCCCCCCACGCCGATTGCAAACCCAGGCCTTGCCTCCATCCAGGCGGCTGTTGAACCGGCAAGCACAAGCTACTATTTCTACGCACTTGGTACAGACGGCGTTCACCACTTCTTTAAGACCTATCGTGAGCATGTTAACTTCGTTAATTCGGCGCAGTACGCCGGCTGAAAAAGAAATCACTCAAAAAAAGCGGCAAATGCCGCTTTTTTTGAGTGCAGAGGAAAGGCAGATACAATGAGAAAGAAACCGGAACTGCTCGCTCCGGCGGGTGATATGGAAAAACTGAAAATGGCAGTGCTGTACGGCGCGGACGCTGTGTATCTTGCCGGCACCAGCTTTGGGATGCGTTCCTTTGCAGGAAATTTTACGCCGGATGAGCTGCAGCAGGCGGTCAGGTTTGCCCACGACCACGGCGTGCGCGTCCATGTGACCGTCAACACCATGCCGCGCAACGATGAGGTGGCACGCCTTCCGGAGCATTTGGAGAGACTGAATGATGCGGGGGTCGATGCTCTGATTCTCGCTGACCTCGGTGCCTTTACCCTTGCAGGAAAATACGCACCGAGGTGTGAACGCCACATCTCCACGCAGCAGTCGATTGCAAACTACGAGTGTGCGCGCGCATGGTACGATTTGGGTGCAAAACGAGTGGTGCTGGCAAGGGAATTATCTTTACAGGAAATTCGGGAACTTCGCGAAAAAATTCCGACTGAATTGGAGATCGAAACCTTCTGCCACGGCGCCATGTGTGTGAGCTATTCGGGACGGTGTCTGCTGTCCAACTACATGACAGGCAGAGACAGCAACCGCGGCGCGTGTGCGCAGCCATGCCGCTATCAATACGCACTGATGGAGGAAAAACGCCCCGGTGAGTATTTTCCTGTTTTTGAAGATGAAAAGGGTACTTACATTATGAATTCGCGCGATATGTGCATGATCGACCATTTGGATGACATCTGTGACGCCGGAATCGACTGCATCAAGATTGAAGGCAGAGCAAAGAGCGAGTATTATGCTGCCATCGTCACGGGCGCGTACCGCCATGTGCTTGATGATGTTGCCGCCGGACGCGAAATCGACAGCGTGTGGCGAGATGAGGTGGAGCATGTGAGCCACCGTCACTATGCAACCGGCTTTTTTTACGGTCAGCCGGGACAGTACTATGAAAACTCCCGCTATATCCGCGACTGGCAGGTCTGCGCCGTTGTGACCGATTGCGATGCCGACGGCAACGCAACGCTGTCGCTGCGCAATAAGTTTTCAACGGGCGATGAGGTGGAGATTGTCGGTCCGGACAGCCGCCCGTTTACGATGACTGCACCGCTGATGCATGATGCCGAGGGTGGGGAGCTGACTTGCCCGCGCAATCCACAGATGATATTTAAAATGAAATTGCCGCAGCAGGTGCCGCCGATGAGCTTTGTGCGCCATGCGGTGGAGCTGAGTGCAAAGGGGTAAGTTTTGGACGGATTATTCTGCGCTGTGGGAACATTGTTGCTCAATTTTCGTCTAAGATACTAAATTCAACAGGGAGGATGATACGCATGAAACGATACCTGTCACTGTTGCTCTCTGCACTGCTTCTGCTCACGCTTTTCAGTGCGTGCGGCGGAACAAAACGGACCGGTGAAACGCCGGAATCACAGCGGGATCCTGTGGAGGAATATCACTTTACACGCGAGAATTTACCGCGATTGGACGGCTCGACTTCAACGGCACCGCTCGCCGTCGCCATGTGCGCGGAGCTGCTAGGCGAAAGTCCGGAGGCAGTGGAGGAGCTGGTGCAGTTTAACAAGACCACCACGGCGTATTTTAACCTGCTGGATGGCTATGCCGACCTTCTTATTATCGGTGAGGCGAACGAGGACGTTCTTGCACACAAGGAAGAGCTCGGCTTCGAATGGGAAAAGCAGCCGTTTGCGACGGATGCGTTCGTGTTCGTCGTGAACGAGGACAACCCCGTGGACTCTATCACGGTGGAGCAGGCGAAAAAGATTTACACCGGGGAGATCGCGAACTGGAAGCAGCTCGGCGGAGAGGATCGTCCCATCATCGCGCTCCAGCGCAACGCCGAGGCAGGCAGTCAGACGCTGATGGAAAAGCTCGTTATGCAGGGGACTCCCATGATCGAAGCGCCCAAGGATTACATCGTTGCCACGATGGGGCAGCTCATGGAGGCCGTCCGGAGCTACGACGGCTCACCCGGCGCAATCGGGTACAGTGTCTATTACTACGCTGAGGAAATGAAGATGGCGCAGGGACTCAAGCTCCTGAAGCTCGAGGGCGTGGAGCCGACGCCCGATACCATCCGCTCGGAGACCTATCCGCTGGTCAATCCCAAGTATGTCGTCATCCCTGCAGATGCCGCAGAGGATGCGCCAAACCGTGCGATGTTTAACTGGCTTTTGTCCGAGGCAGGGCAGACAGTGGTTGCCAAGGAGGGCTACGTTTCTATTCTCGACGTCGGCACCTATCCCAAGACCGCACCGACCGTCGGCACGCGCCTACGCGAGGGCTATATGGGTGATCTGCTGCCCTCTGACAGCTACGGTGAGCTGATCCCATATGCAGGTTTCCGGCTGATGGACGACTGGCCGTCCGATACCGGCTGTCTGTACGGTCTGATGACGCGCGACGGCATGGCGGTGACGGATGCGGTGTACGCCTCGGCTGAGCGCGCACAGTACTTTGACGGTGGGCTATGGAAAACGCTGCCGCTGCTTGTTTTGCGGCGCGGTGAAGAGAATACGTCGGGAGAGGGCTTTTCCACGCGCCTTGCAGTCGCTGCAGCGGACGGAAGCTGGATCACGCCGTTTCGCTATAATATTGTAACGGCCACCCGCGAGGGACTTTTGCTCTTTAGCGGCGAAACGCTCACGGTCATGGAGCCGGACGGCGGCATTTCCCAGACGCTCACACGCATGGAAATGGGCGTCAGTGAGGAAGAATGGGCAGGCATGAAAGAGAATCTGCGTTGGGGCGAGGGCATCGGCGGACGACGTGCCGGTGATTTCTTCAGCATCGGCTGGGTGCAGGACGACAAATACGAAAAAGTTGTCTGTTACAGTCTTGCCACTCATGAGCGTGTGGAGATGACCTATGATACGTTCCTCGACCTCGCCGGTCTGGGCGGCGATTATGAAGAGCCGACCTATCCTATAGAAGATGCATGGCCGGTGCATGACCGTGTCCGCGGCGATGGTGCGCCGTATCTTCTGTACATAGCGGAATACGGCGAAGCGGGCAGTACCACTCGCTACTACCGTATGGACGGCACGCCGCTGCCCGAGCTGACGCAAACCGGAGGAAACTGGTATCAGCGCATCAATGTCGTCGGCGGTCTGGTTGAGGTGCTTGACCTCAACGCCGCAAGCTACTACGATCTCGATACGATGGAATGCGTGTTCCGCACCTTCCTTGGTTACGAAGCGGATTGACAATAAGCCCTCCGGACGCACCGTCCGGAGGGCTTTTGAAAATGATAGAGAAGGGCTTGCAATTTATCTCAAATTGCGTAATTTCTTTTTTTGCTCCACCAGTCCCGGGATAATCGCAATGCCGGAGCCGATAAGGAAGCACACAATGCCGATGATGATGTTGAGCGTCAGTCTTTCCTTCAGGAAGATCAGAGCGAAGATCGGCGCAAGTATGGGTTTTAAGAAGAAGATAAGCGATGCCTCCTGTGCAGAGGTTTTTTCCATCGCCAGCATGTGGCACACGAAGCCGATCCCCGTGTTGATCGCGCCGATGTAGAGCAGCCACGGCAGCGCAGAGAGCGGAATGCCGGTAAACAGGGGGACGTTACAGTAGAGATCAAGGTGCAGCGTGGTGAAGAGCCGAACGCCGATTTGCGTGCGGGCAAAGAGCAGAATGAGAATCAGTTCCACTGAGCCGAAAAGCGAGCAGAAGCAAGTAACGGCGATGCCTCCGAAGTGCGCGGCACGCTTTTTACCAAGTACGCTGTAAATGGCGAAGAGCAGGGCGGAAATAATACTCATCGCTACGCCGACGGGACTAAGCTGCGTATGCAGAGGATCAATGATGATGAGAACAGCCGAAAGCTCAATAATCAGTGCAATGATATGGTTTTTTCGGATCTTCTCATGGAGGATGAGATAGGCAAACAGCGTGACAAAAATCGGGTTACAGGAAAAGATAATCGCAACAACGGAAGCCTTGGTATAGGTAACTGCCATCTGATAAATCGTCATGGCGACGCAAACGAACAAAAGTCCCAGCAAGGCGAAAAAACGGGCATCTTCCCAGAAAAAGTGAGCTTTGTGTGCTCGAATGGAGCGCAGCGCAAAGGGAAGCAGCACAAGACCGCCGATAAAAAACCTCAGAGCGGTAATCTGCAGCGGGTGAAACACGCCGCTGATCATCTTCAGCACCACTTCCACCATGCTGAAGATGAGCGTACAGAGGATAATATAGAGATAACCGGAATAGCTTTTTTTCATTTCTTCCCCCTCTTTTGCGTCAGTGAAAGCAGTATACACGGCTTTTTGGCAAAATGCAAGGAGAGCCGTTGACAAATGAGCAAAATCGGATATAATAATTGTGCAAAACGCAATGAGAAAGTCAGCTTTTCGGAGAAGCCTTCAGCGAGAGGGGACGGTGCAAGCCCTCGGTGTATGCCGGAAAGCAGCCGCTTTTGAGCAGTCCGCGATGAGCGGAACGGTTCATTCCCGTTACAGGATGTCAAAGATGCTCTCGCAAGGGAGATAATCAGGGTGGTACCGTGGAGCTGACGCTTCGCCCCTATGTCGGGCGGGGTGTCTTTTTCTTTTCGTCATCAAAATATTTCACATAAAGGAGTAATCAATCATGTCTCATCCCTATCACGGCTTAAACGAGCTGCGCGAAATGTTCCTCAGCTACTTTGAAAGCAAGGGACATCTTCGTCTGCCGAGCTTTCCGCTCATTCCCAAGGACGATCCTTCGCTTCTTCTGATCCCTGCCGGTATGGCACCGATGAAGCCCTGGTTTAAGGGCGAGGAAGAACCGCCGCGCAAGCGCGTTTGCACCTGCCAGAAGTGCATCCGTACGCCCGATATCGATAACATCGGCAAGACCGACCGCCACGGCACCTATTTCGAGATGCTCGGTAACTTCTCCTTCGGTGACTACTTCAAGAAAGAAGCGATCCCGTTCTGCTGGGAGTTCCTGACCGACGTTGTCGGTCTCGAGCCTGACCGCCTGTATCCGTCTGTTTATGTGGATGATGACGAGGCGTTCGACATCTGGAACAAGGAGATCGGCATTCCTGCTGAAAAGATCTCTCGCTTCGGCAAGGAGGATAACTTCTGGGAGCATGGCGCAGGTCCTTGCGGCCCCTGCTCTGAGGTCTACTATGACCGCGGCGTCGAGCACGGCTGCGGCAAGCCTGACTGCAAGGTCGGCTGTGACTGTGACCGCTACATCGAGGTCTGGAACAATGTCTTTACCCAGTTTGATAACGACGGCAACAATAATTATACCGAGCTCAAGCAGAAGAACATCGACACCGGTATGGGCCTTGAGCGTCTTGCCTGCGTGTGCCAGAATGTCGGCTCCCTCTTTGAGGTCGATACCGTCATGAACATCACGAATAAGGTCAGTGAGATCGTGGGCGTCAAGTATCACGAAGATCTTGAGAAGGACGTTTCCCTGCGTATCATCACCGACCATATTCGTTCTTCCACCATGATGATCTGCGACGGCGTATTGCCGAGCAACGAAGGCCGCGGCTATGTCCTGCGCCGCCTGCTCAGAAGAGCTGCCCGTCACGGAAAGCTGCTGGGCGTGAACCGTCCGTTCCTCTATGAGATCGTTGATACCGTCATCGCGGTCAATGAGTGCGAGTATAAGGATCTGCGCGAGAAGCAGGATTACATCACCAAGGTCATCCGCACCGAGGAAGAGAACTTTGCCAAGACGATCGACGGCGGTATGCGCATCTTCACTGAGATGCTGGAAAACCATAAGGCGGCAGGGGAAAAGACTTTCTCCGGTGCTGACGCCTTCAAGCTTTACGACACCTACGGCTTCCCCATTGACCTGACGATCGAAATGGTCAAGGAAGAGAAGATGGATGTGGACGAGGACGGCTTCAAAGCGCTGATGAAGGAGCAGAAGGAGCGTGCCCGCGCCGCCACTAAGGCACTCGGTGACTTCGGCTGGAGCGGCGTGGATCTCGGCAAGGAGATGCCCTCGACTGAGTTTGTCGGTTACGAGAACAATACCTGTGAAGCAAAAGTACTTGCTATTATTGCTGAGGACGAGCTTCGCGACGAGCTTGTCGCCGGCACCGATGCCGCGATCGTTCTGGACAAGACCCCGTTCTATGCCGAGATGGGCGGTCAGGTCGCGGACTTCGGTACGATCAACGGCTTTGCCGTGACCAACGTTCAGAAGAACAAGGGCGGCAAGTTCCTGCATTACGGTAAGCTTCTGGAGGGCACTCTCCGCGTGGGCGATACGGTGAACGCAATGATCGACACCGAGCGGCGCGATGCCATTCGCCGTGCGCATTCCACTACGCACCTGCTCGATGCCGCGCTCAAGCGGGTACTCGGTGATCACGTCCATCAGGCAGGCTCCCTTGTTGAGCCGGATCGTCTGCGTTTCGACTTTACTCACTTTGAGGGTATTGAGCCGATGAAGCTGCGTGAGATCGAAGCTCTTGTTAATGAGTGGATTCTGAGCGGCTTCGGTGTTGTGACCGAGGTGCTTCCCATCGAGGAAGCCAAGAAGAAGGGCGCCATCGCCATGTTCGGCGAGAAGTATGGCGATGTGGTGCGCGTGGTCGAAATGGGCGATGTGTCCATGGAATTCTGCGGCGGTACTCACCTTGATAATACCGCCAAAGCTGGCATGTTCCGCATTGTCAGCGAGGGCAGCGTTGCTTCCGGCGTGCGCCGCATTGAGGCGGTTACGGGTGAGGAAGCACGCGCTATGGCAGACAATGACCGCGAGAAGCTGCGCGAGTGCGCGTCTCAGCTCAAGACCACGCCCGATCTGCTCTCCGGTAAGATTGATGCGCTCCTCGATGAAATCAAGGAGTATAAACGTCAGATTGAGCAGTATAAGGCCAAGGAATCCGCTGGCGGTGCAGATGATATGCTGAAAAATGCCCTTACTATCAACGGTGTAAAGGTAATTACCCATACACTTACTTCCGGCGATGTGAACGGTCTGCGTCAGCTCGGCGATGTGCTGCGCGACAAGGACCCCTCCGTGGTCTCGGTGATCGCTCTTGCAGGTGAAAAGCTGAGCCTGCTCGCGGTTTGCGGCAAGGACGCCGTTGCCTAGGGCATAAAGGATTGCGTGATCATCTAGGAGTTCGCTCCCATTGTC
>JAUMWI010000010.1 GCA_030529725.1 Eubacteriales bacterium
CCCCTCCTGGGTTTCTTTCACACTATCTTCCTTCCCGAAAATCCGGCAAAGGCAGGTTTTTTGACAGTCTGAGTAATAAATCGTACATGACATAATCATGCCTTTTTTCCCCAATCCTTCTCTTCCGCCTTTGAAAGCACATAAGAGAGCATCTCTTCCGGAGCAATGACATCGCGGTGCAGAACCTCGCGCTCCTTAAGTCCGGCAAGGTTTTTGGGGACGGGTACGCCGGTAACAGCGTGCAGCTGCTCCATAACGGCAAATTCATCACCCTGCGCTGTCTCACCGATGCCCTCGAGCACGGCGGCAGGGAACTTGTACGGCGAAGCAGTGGAGAGAATGACAACCGGATTATGGTCGGGATTTGCATTCTTATACTGCTGCGCAACATCCCAGGCAACAGCGGTGTGCGTATCGCAGAGATAATGGTACTCCTTCCAAACCCTGCCGATGGCCGCCTTCGTGTCTGCATCATCGCAGCAGCCCGCCCAAAAGAGTTCTTTGAGCTTTGCAAGCATTTCCTCCGGCACATCATAGCTGCCGTCGGAAGAGAGTTTCGCCATGAGGTCAGATACCAGCTTGTCATCGCCGCAGAGCAGGTACAACAGCCGCTCGAGGTTGCTGGAAACGAGAATGTCCATCGACGGCGAGACCGTTTTGTAGAACGGGCGCTTACGGTCATAGCGGCCGCTTCTGAGGAAGTCGGTAAGGACATTGTTGGCGTTGGATGCGCAGACAAGCTTACCCACCGGCAGTCCCATTTCCTTTGCAAAGTAGCCGGCAAGAATATCACCGAAGTTTCCGGTCGGCACAACATAATCCACCTTGTCTCCGACATGGATGCGTCCGGCATTGACAAGATCGGCATAAGCACGGAAATAATAGACGACCTGCGGCGCAAGGCGGCCGATATTGATGGAGTTGGCAGACGACAAGCTCACGCCCTTGCCGTCAAGAAGCTTTCCCTCGCTGACGGCGGCAAAAATCTTCTTCACGCCTGTCTGGGCATCGTCAAAGTTACCCTTGACCGCACAGACGCAGACGTTGCTTCCCTTTTGTGTGGTCATCTGCGCCTTCTGCACGGGGCTCACGCCGCCGTCAGGGTAAAAAACGATGATCTTCGTGCCGGGCACATTGCAGAAGCCCTCCATCGCCGCCTTGCCGGTATCGCCGGAGGTGGCGGTGAGAACAAGGATCTCATCGGTGAAGCCACACTTGGCTTTCGCAGCCGTCATCAGACGCGGCAGCATGGAAAGTGCCACATCCTTAAAGGCGCTCGTCGGACCGCGGAACAGCTCCAGCACGGTATCCTCACCGACCGCGACACTGGGAGTAAGGTCGTCTGTCTCGAACTTATTGCGGTATCCGGAGCAGACCAGCTTTGCCATCTCCTCCTCCGGATAGTCCGGCAGCAGCGCGGACAGAATCACCGTCGCCATGGAAAGCGTATCCAGTCCGAGAACATCCGGATAATTGAATTTCAAATTTTTCAGCGACGGCATGGTATAAAGGCCACCGTCCGGCGCAAGGCCGTTTAAGACCGCCTGCGCGCTCGTTGCCTTAAGAGAAGCACTGCGTGTACTCTGATAATCCATAAGAATCCTCCGTTCTGCTGCACTTATCTGTATTATCACGCGAAACGCCCGATCGGCAGCAGTTTTTTCTCATACAGTGAGTCCCTGCAGCCACCGACTTATACATGCACCAGGATCAGCCCCACCAGTGTGCCGATAAGGGTAAATACCGCAGGTGCCTTCGATCGCAGCATCAGATACGACTCCGGCAGCAGCTCACCGAAAACAACGTAAAGCATGGCACCGCCGGCAAAGCTTAACGATACGGAAAGCCACACGGGACTGATGAGACCCAGCGAGTAGCCAAACATCGCGCCGATGATGGTCGGAGCACCGGAAAGCGCCGTCACGCCAATGGCTTTCCACTTGCTCATGCCGCCGGTAATGAGCGGTACGGAGACCGCCATTCCCTCGGGAATATTGTGAAGTCCGATGACCATGGCAATCAGAAAACCGGTTCCGCCGACGATCTCACCGCCGTCACCGGCATAGGATGCGCCGATGACCATGCCCTCGGGCATATTATGCAGCGCGATCGCAAACGCCATCACAACACCCGCAATAAAAAGCTCATAATTGTTTTTAATGTTGGATCTCTTATGCTCGTGATAATGGTCTGCGTGAATCAGCTCGTCCAGGTCGTCCGCCGTTTGCGGATGCTCCTCATTAATGTGCGAGACCTCGTGATTGGTTCTCTTATCAATATAATAGTTCAGTACATAGATCACGCCGTAACCGAGCAGCACACCGGAGAGCACCAGCAGCAGCGGCATCTCCTCCGTTGCGCCGTCCGGAAAAAAGGCCTCAGGAATCAGATCAAAACAGACCACTGCCATCATCACGCCGCCGGCAAACGCCAGCAAAAGACTGACGATCTTGGACGAATCACGGCGCAAAACCGCGCCCACCAAACCGCCGAGTCCCGTTCCGCCGACACCGGCGATCGCAGTCACGATAACCACCCAGCAAAAAACGCTCATACCTTCCTACTCTTTCTCTTTTGGGTTAGCCTAAGCTTATTTCTCCGATAGCATACCCGAGGACTGTCCCTTTGTCAAGAGAACGTCAGAGCTGTGTGATAATATTTTGAAAAAAACTATTGCATTTGCACAAGCGACATGTTATATTGTTCCCATACAAAAGTCAAGTGTTTTTTTCTCGTGGACATAATTGGTGTTTTGCACAAATTCGTCCATGCTTGACGGAGAAGTTGAAGAAAGAAGGCTGCCCCATGAATATTGCTCTGTTAGGATTCGGTACCGTCGGCTCTTATTTTTACCGTCTCGCCGAAGGACGAACCGATCTTCACATAACCACCGTACTTTCCCGCCGTCCGCGCCCGGAACTCACCTGCACTGTGACAGCCGATTTTGACGAGATCGTGCGCGATCCCTCCATCGGCATTGTAGTCGAGGTGATGGGTGGACTGGAACCCGCCTATTCCTATCTCTGTGCGGCGATGCGCGCAGGCAAGCATGTGGTCACGGCTAACAAGCAGCTCATGTGCGCGCACTATGAGGATCTGGTTTCACTCGCCAAGGAGTGCGGTGTATCCCTTCGCTGCACGGCATCTGCCGGCGGCGGCATCCCCTGGCTCACCTCGCTCTCGCGCGCGGCGCGGCTCGATGAGATCACCGCTGTGGAAGGCATTCTCAACGGCACCACCAACTATATGCTCTCCGCAATGACGGAAAACGGAACCGACTATGATGCCGCACTCAGGGAGGCGCAGGCGCTCGGCTATGCCGAGGCCGACCCCACCGCCGATGTGGAGGGACTGGACGCACGGCGCAAGCTGGTGCTTTCGGCAAACCTCGCCTACGGCGTGAGTGTGCAGGAAGAGGAGATCCCCTGTGTCGGCATTTCCTCGGTCACGGCGCAGGATATTGCGTATGCCGGCGAAAAAGAGCTTACCTTTAAGCTCATTGCCCGCGCTGAGCAGCAAGACGGCAAGGTGGCGGCATTCGTCTGTCCCACACTTTTCCCTGCCTCCGCGCCGGAAGCGCACATGGGCGGCACCGGCAACATCGTAACCTTCTGCGCCAGGCGCTTCGGCACACAGAGCTTCTCCGGCGCAGGGGCAGGCGGCTACCCGACAGGTTCGAGTGTGCTTTCGGACTGTCTGGACATTTCAGGCGGCTGCCCGAGCTTTTATGTGGACAAGTTTACTCCCTGCAAGATTGACTTAAGCCGCGCAGAGGCCTGCTGGCTATACCGCGTGGGCGGAGAATACTTTACGCGCCAATGCTCTGCTGAACAGGCATTTAAAGACTACAAACTCTATCGAAAGGATGATCCGCACGCGCTGCTTGCACGACTTGCCGGTGACGCTGCGAAAAAGTTATGTTGAAAGTATTGAAATTCGGCGGTTCTTCACTCGCCGACGCACACCAGTTTGCAAAGGTAAAGTCCATCGTCGATGCGGACGATTCGCGCCGTGTTGTCATCGTTTCCGCTCCCGGCAAGCGCTTCAGGGACGATCATAAGATCACCGACCTGCTCTATCTCTGCGCCGCACATATCAAATACGGCGTTTCCTGCGCCGACATTTTTGCCATGATCCGCGAGCGCTACGAAGAAATCATTCACGAATGCTCGCTCAAGCTTGATCTTTCCACGGAGTTTGACGAGCTGTGGGAAAAGATGCAAGGCGGCATCAGCAAGGATGAGCTCGCCTCCCGCGGCGAATACTTCTCCGCAAAACTCATGGCAGAATTCCTCGGCTATGAATTTCTCGATGCCGCACTGTGGGTGAAATTCAAGTTCGACGGCAGTATTGATCAGGATGCTTCCTATGAGGCACTCCGCCGCGCGGCGGACGGGCGCAAGGTTGTGATCCCCGGCTTTTACGGCGTGATGCCGGACGGACACATCAAGACCTTCTCCCGCGGCGGCAGCGACATCACCGGCGCACTCGCAGCGGCAGCTCTCGATGCCGATGTTTACGAAAACTGGACCGATGTTTCCGGTATTCTGATGGCCGATCCGCGCATTGTAGACTCCCCTGCTCCAATTGAGCGCGTGACCTACAATGAATTGCGTGAGCTGAGCTACATCGGCGCACAGGTCCTGCATGAGGGCACAATTTTCCCGGTGCGTGAGAAAAACATTCCGCTCAATATCCGCAACACCAACGCTCCCGATCACCCCGGCACCATGATTCTTGAGAATATTGATGACGAGCTTGAGGAAGGCAGCTTTATTACCGGTATTGCCGGCAAAAAGGGCTTTTCCGTGATCACGGTCGCTAAAACCGGCATGTCCTCGGAACCGGGCACCATTCTCAAAATATTGGAGATCCTTGCAAAGCATGAGGTAAATGTGGAATACATTCCCTCCGGCATCGACATCGTTTCGCTTGTTGTTTCGTCTGAAAAGGTTTCCAAGCGGCTCTATGAAATTTTGGGCGAGCTGCAAAAGGAAGTGCAGCCGAATAAGATAAGTGTAACGGAGCATATCGCCATTGTCGCAGCCGTCGGCCGGAAGATGGCATACCGCGTCGGCGTTTCCGGCAAGATCTTTGCCAAGCTCGGTGAAAACGGCGTCAATATCCGCATGATCACGCAGGGTCCTGAGGAATTGAACATCATTGTCGGTGTAGAGGAAAAGGATTTTGAACAGGCCATTCGCGTCCTGTATAACAGCTTTGTCAGAGAGCATGTCTGCTGATGCTCCGACAGGAAGGAAACAATTATGAATAAGAACGCAGTTAAAGTCGGCATTCTCGGTGCAACGGGTGCCGTAGGTCAGGAAATGATGAAAATTTTGGAGGAGCGCAGCTTCCCCGTTGCTTCGCTTCGCCCCATCGCCAGCGGCAGAAGTGCCGGAAAAACGGTAACGTTCCGGGGGGAGGATGTCACCATCGTGGAGGCATCGGACGATGCCTTTGAGGGACTTGATATCGTGCTTGGCGCAGCGGAAAACGATATTGCCGAACGCTTTGCCCCCGCGATCGTCAAGTCGGGCGCTGTGTTTGTGGATAACTCCAGCGCGTTCCGTCTTGATCCCGATGTGCCGCTTGTCATTCCCGAGATCAACCCCGAGGATGCCGCGAAGCACCACGGCATTATTGCAAATCCCAACTGCACTACCATCGTCACACTCGTTGCGATCAACGCACTCGCCAAGGAAAGCCCCATCGAGACGATCATCGCCTCGTCCTACCAGGCCGTCAGCGGTGCCGGCAAAAACGGCATTGATGAGCTGTATGGCGAGGTGGAGCTGCTGCGTGAGGGAAAGGCAGTGGAGCCCAAGGTCTTTCAGTATCAGATCGCCTACAATGTCATTCCGCAGATCGGCGGCGAGCAGTATATCGGCTACACCTCCGAGGAAATGAAGATGCAGAATGAGGGTCGTAAGATCCTGCATCTGCCCGAGCTGAAGGTCAGCTGCACCTGCGTGCGCGTACCGGTCGTGCGCAGCCACAGTGTCAGCGTCGTGCTGCGTACCCGGGAGAAAATCAGCGTTGAGCGCGCCCGTGAGCTGATCGCTGCCGCCCCCGGCTGCCGCCTTGTGGACGACCTCGGTGCAAAGCAGTACCCCATGCCGCTGGACACCTCCGATCAGGACATTGTTTTTGTCGGTCGTATCCGCGACGACCTGACCGATGAGCGCGGACTCAATCTCTGGTGCTGCGGCGATCAGGTGCGAAAGGGCGCGGCAACGAACGCCATCCAGATTGCGGAGCTTTTGCTGAAATAAAACGGACCGTACCTTGTTTTCCGGAAAGACAGATTCTTTTGATCTGTCTTTCCTTTTTGCTGTTTTGGCAGACAAGCTGCATATTTCTCCCCTTTTTAATTCGTTTTCGCCAAAAAAGTGGGAATTAACCCCAAAGATTATGGATAATTTGTGAACAATTCGTTGACTTCACTTGCAAAAACTGGTAGACTGGAATCAGTTATGAATGTGGAGCAGTGTATTGATTTGAATAATTTTTTGGGGGGCTTCGTATGAGAGATCTCAAGCATTTGATCTACTTTGAAAATCTTTTGCAGGAAGCAAATAACGACCTTGTCAAACAGGCGAAGAGCGAGGGAAAGCTTGCACTGGGCTACACCTGCTACTTCATGCCCGAAGTGCTGCTCGATTTGCCGGGTTGCTTCTCCGTACGTCTGCGTGCGCCGCGCTGCACCTCTCCGGATATGGCGACCTATTATATGTCCGGCCGCACCTGCCACTACGGCAGAAGCCTGATGGAGCGCGCCCTCGAGGGCGGCTTCAACTTCCTCGATGCGCAGCTTGCCACCGAGACCTGCACCGTCACCTGCCGCTTCCAGGAGCACCTGCGTCAGAAGCACCTCGACTCCGTGGATGATATGCAGATCATTCAGAACGATCACTTCCAGTGTGAGTTTACCGATGTTCCGTTCAAGAAAAACGAGAACAGCATTCAGCACTATCAGGAGCAGCTGCAGGCGCATGTGCTGGACTTCCTGCATAACAACTACGGCGTAGACACCTCGGATGATGCCATTTTGAAGTCCATTGAAGCGCACAACGAGGTCTGCCGCCTCATCAATGAGATCGGCGACTACCGCAAGCTCGACAATCCCACGATCACGGGCTACGAGTTCGCTGTCATCACGCTTGTGAGCATGGCCTGCCCCAAGTACCTGATTATCGACAAGCTGCGCGAAACTGCCGAAGAACTGAAGACCCGCGAGCCGGACAGCAAGCCGCAGTACCGCTGCAAGGTCGTCCTCACCGGCAGTGAAAACGACGATCCCGACTTTACCAAGCTCATCGAAAGCTGCGGCGCCCTCGTTGTCTGCGACCGCTATTGCTACGGCGCTGCGGAAGCCCGTATCCCCATTGAGATCCGCGAGGGCGAATCTCCGCTGCGCGCCATTGCCCGTCACTATCTGCTCACCAGCCAGTGCACGCGCTTCATGGAACAGGCCGAGATGCGCAGCCGCAAGCAAAGAATTGCCGATCTTGCCAAGGAATACCATGCCGACGGCATCATCGTTGCGTCCAACAAGTTCTGCGAGTATTGGAGCTATGAGCGCGTGATCGACACGATCGTTCTCCACCGCGACTTCGGCTACCCCGTCTGCTCCATTGAAAAGGAATACATCAACTCCGCATCCGGTCAGCTCCGCACCCGCTTCCAGGCATTCGTTGAAAGCGTGGAAATCAAGAAGCTTCAGGAGGGCAAATAAGATGGCCAAATTCAACTTCAAGATGCCGGAATTCAAAAAGCCGGAGCTGAAAAAGCCTCTGCTTCCCAAGGATAAGGATTACAAAAAGCTTGCCCACGACTTCTGGTACGGCAAGCCTCACGGTGAGCGCAGACTCGGTGATCTGTACTGCGACAAGACCGGTCTTTACAAGCACCGTGAATGGCGCGGCGTGAAGGACACTTTCTATTACTTCCACATGGTGTGGCTATACGGCTACGCCAACATGGTCATGGACATCAATAAGTACGGCGGACTGCCCACCTTCCTCAAGGGTGTGTGGCGCTACCGCTGGCTCGGTCAGACCTACCTGACCGTTATGCACTGGTATGACCGCGGCTTTGAAGGTCTCCGCGGCGAAGCGCTGCGTGCCTGCCCGTGGCATTACCGCGGCATGACCAACGCGACGATCTATCAGTTCATGCAGATGCTCCGCAACGACCTCAAGACCAATCCGGACAGCAGCAAGGTAAAGGCGCGCCATGACAAGACCATGGCACATGATGAGACCGTTTGGGGAGGCATCTTCTATCCGTTCAGCAAGGAGCTGGAAAACGTTCCGCTGCAGATGATCCCCTACTTCGTCACCTGCCATGTCAACAACCACACCGTGCTCAACTATATCGATGCGATCCAGTCCATCGGTCTGCCCGGCGATCCCTGCCCGATGTGTCAGGCAGAGGCCGGCATCTTCGTGCAGGACGATGTACCCGATTACTACAAGGCTGTCATCACCTCCAACGAAGCGTGCGACGGCAGCGTTGCCACCTCGGTCATTCAGGACTGGCTGATCGACAAGCCGCTGTTTGCCATGCCGCAGCCGATGCTCTTTGACGATCCTCTGGTTCAGAAGCACTGCCAGAAGGAAATTGAAGATGCCTGGAAATTCATTGAAGAGCAGACCGGCGTACCCTTCGACTGGGATCAGCTTGTCAAGAAGCTGGAGAGTCAGAACGAGCTGCAGCGCTTCGAGTGGGAAAAGTGGGATGTCGCCGGCAAGACCAGCTACTACCCCATCAACGGTGTTTCTCAGGCGCTGTACCGCATCTATCAGTCTCAGTACGGCGATCTGCCGATCTGGCACTTTGTGGATAAGAAGGTCAGCAAGATCCTCAACCGCTGCGTGGAAAATAAGATCAATTCCTACCCGCTCACCCGCCACCGCGTGATCGCGTGGTCCTGCGCGCCGCTGTACTACTCCAACTGGTGCACCTGGGCGTACAACTGCTGGGGTCTCAACTGCATCATCAACATGGACTCTCTGATGTTCGACATGACGATCCGCACCGATTCCTATGAGCATACGCTCGAGGACATGGCCACCTACCACGAGTGGGCGCCCATGCGCCGCATGGCTGTCGGCGGTATGCATCATATCTTCGAGCTGTGGGAAAATATGGAACGCTTCAACTGCGACATGGTCATGATGTATGACCAGCTTCAGTGCAAGGGCATGCAGGGCGTGCACGGCCTGTTTGAGGACGAGTTCCGCAAGCGCAACATCCACGCCATCTGGATGCCGCATGCGCTGCCCGATAAGCGTACCGTCTCCCGTGCAGAGATCCGCCGCATCATCAACGACTACATGACCACCGTCATGCACGAAGAACCGCTCGACCCGTCGCTGCTCGACTTTGACGATTCGATGGGCTGGTAAAAGGAGGAAAACGAAATGTGTAAGTGCAGAAAGAGTAAAAAGTCCTGCAAGTGCGGCTGCAAAGTGCTGAAGATCCTGGGCAAGATCTTTGCGATCCTCGCCGCAATCTATGCTGTTCTCTTTGCCGTATTTTTCTTCGATCTTGACGGTAAGGTAATCTACCATGTGGTCGAGCCGTTCCTCTGCAAGCATTATGACAAAATGGAGCGCC
This sequence comes from Eubacteriales bacterium, assembly GCA_030529725.1. Taxonomy (GTDB): domain Bacteria; phylum Bacillota; class Clostridia; order Oscillospirales; family Oscillospiraceae; genus Hominicoprocola. The sequence goes on from JAUMWI010000010.1 coordinate 9,625, forward strand.
GCAATCCGCTCGACGTTCCCTACGATACCACGACCGGCGTCAGATAACTCAATTGATTTACAGCAAGGCGGAGGGCATTTGCCCTCCGTCTTGAGATTTTTATGATCTATCTTGCAATTTGTCTATACTGCGAATATAATGTGAATAATCTTTCCTTTGAGGTGTTTTTTTATGACGCAGACCTCCTCCGTTCTGCTTGACCGCGGCAGGCGCATTCTACTCGCCGTTGTCGGGCTCATTGTATTTGCCTTTGGTGTCTACCTGCAGCTGCAGGCCAATATCGGACAGGCACCATGGAACGCGCTCAATCAGGGCTTATCCATGCGCCTGCCAATCAGCTACGGCACCGCCTGCAATGTTGTTGCCTGCTGCATCGTGCTGATCGACATCGCGCTTAAAGAGCCGGTCGGACTCGGTATGCTTCTTGACGCTTGTATCATCGGCTGGGCAACCGATATCTTCATTGCACTGGACTGGGTTCCCGTGCAGACCGCACTCCCGCTTCAGATCCTCCTCCAGCTCGCCGGTATGACGGTGCTTTGCATCGGACAGCTTATTTACATGAAAGCGGCTCTTGGCTGCGGTCCGCGCGATGCGCTGATGATCGCGCTGGGCAAGCGCTTTACGAAGGTCTCCGTCGGCACGGTCAATATGTGCATCTTTGTCATTGTCCTCGCCGGCGCCTTTTTGCTCGGCGCTCCCATCGGCATCGGAACCGTGATGGCCGTTGCGCTCATGGGTCCGATCATGGACCTGGTTTTCAAAGTCGGTCATTTTGACGCACGCAGCGTGATACACGAGAGTCTGCTGCAAACGATCAGGGCAATCGCAGGAAGCGTGAAAAAGAAAACCGACTCCGCAAAATAGCAAAAAGGGCTGCCCGGCAGCCCTTTTTTATATTATCATCGGAATCGCCCGGACACAGCAGCGTCCCATATCCACATGGCTATCGTCGAGAAACTCCACGCCTTCCTCCTTGAGCAGCTCGACCTGGCGATTTGCTCCGCCAAATGCGAATGCGCTTGACACTTCGCCGTCGCGCTTGACAACGCGGTGGCATGGGATCACACCCGGCTGCGGATTGACGTGCAGTGCATACCCGACTACACGGGAAAGGCGCTTGTTGCCCACCGCCTCGGCGATCTGTCCGTAGGTGGCCACGCTGCCGCATGGGATCAGCTTCACTGCTTCGTAGATTTTATCAAAAGTCGTCATGAATCTTTCCCTTTTAGCAGCCCTGTCACATCAACTTCCATCAAAAGAAGACTCAGAAGCATCATCGCCGCGCCGATATAGCCGCGCACGCCCATGCGTTCGTCTGCAAAGAGATAAGCAACAATCGCTGAAAAGACCGGCTCCAACGCAAAAATGAGTCCCACGCGGCTCGCCGAGGTGTACTGCTGCTCCACACTCAGCACAACGAAAGCGATCCCCGTGCAGAAGATGCCGAGAAACAGTGCGCTGCCCCAAACAGCGGAAGACTGCGGCAGATGCGGCGTTTCAAAAATGCACGACAGCAACAGCATCACGACACCGGTAATGCTGAGCTGAAAAACGCCGAGGGCAACCGGATCCACCCGTTCATCCGAAACAGCACGCTCCGTGATGACCAGATCCACACCGTAGGCAACCGCACACAGAAGGCACATGATATCGCCCGGTGCCGGACGGTACGCCTCGTTGAGCGTCATCATGCCCATACCGATCGTGCACAGGAGCAGTGCAACACCAAGCTTTTTCCCGGGTGATTTTCGGTTGACGAGCCAACTGATCAAAGGGGTAGTCACCGTGGAAAGTGCGCAGATAAAGCCCGCGTTGGACAACGAAGTGTACATCAGTCCATAGGTCACGCCAATGTAAACCAAAACCAGAGAAAGTCCAACATATATACTGTACTTGACAGTCGTGCGGTTGAGGCACATCAGATTTTTGCGAAAGATCACGCCAAGAACGAAAAAAGCTGAAAGGAAACGGAAGGCATTGAGATTCAGCGGTCCGAGATCTGACAGACAGACATCTGCCAGATAATAGGACACGCCCCAGAAAAAGGTGATCATCACCAGCATCAGTTCTGCTTTTCTCTGACGATCCATCTTTCCGTCCCCCCTTTATCCATGCATAAGCATCTGCCGCACAGGCACATGGTTTTCTGCGCAGTATTTTGTATTTTACCACATTTCATCAGCAAAATACAACCCCTCGGGCAATGCAAAGCTGAGGTTCATCTGAACCTCAGCTTATGATCATTTATTCTTCATGCCGAAATGCATCTCGCGCATTCCCTCGACCTCATCGCAGATGGGCTTGAGCGTGCAGGAGCCGCAGTCAGTCGGCAGGCCTTCCAGAATGTGCGTAAGCGTCTTGGTAATGCCGTCGACCTTTTTTGCAATCTTCGCAAGCTCCTCCACGGCATCGTGACCCGTGATGAAGACGACCTGCGCCCTTTTCACATGAGGATTGTTCCGATATTTGCGAATATAGCTTGCACCGACACGCCGGAAGCTGCATCCGCGCTCTACCGCGGTCTTGCTCAGTCTCACCTGTTCGCGGTTGCTCTCAGACGAGATGCGCACCATATATCCCTCAGGGAAGACATGATATTTGACAAATTCCATATCGCGGATCGCCTGAAATGTCGCCTCATCATCCTGACCGAGAACCTCATCGACCTGCAAAAACACCAGTCGGGCAAAAGACACATCGCCGCGCAGCTCGGAAATGTCCCTTCCGTAAAGCAGGATCTCGTCCTTTGGGACAAGTTCCCCGCTGCTCGTAACGCAGGTAAAATTTGCAGAGGGGCAACCGCTTCCGCCAAGCTCAAACGCCGCATCCCGCAGCATGACAAGCTCGCTCTCACCGGTGTCGTTCCACGCATCCGCCTCGCTGTAGTCCCAGCGGCGCAGCGGCGCGCCCTCATACAGGGCGCGCGCTGTTTTAATCACACTGTTATAAAGCTCCATCAGAACTTAATGTCCACTTTCTTGCGGTCGTGGATGCGGTTGACCTGCGTATAAGCCCAGCCCATGACCTTCTGATCAAGATTCCAGAAATACACGACGAACAGGGCACTGATGACCAGAGCCAGAATGGAGCAAACCTTGAACAGGATCTTAAAAAATGTCTTCATAACGTTACCTCCATTTTGCCGCCCGCAGGCAGCAGCCGTTTTTTACCGTCCGCTTACTTGTTCATGCCCTTCTGGCGTGCGTATTCGGCAGCGCCCAACGCACCCATGAGCTGCGGGTCGGTCTTGAGATTGATGACCTTGAGCTTAAGCACACGCTCGATGGCCTGCTTGAGACCGTCGTTCTTTGCGCAGCCGCCGGTGAGGGTGATGGAATCCACTGCGCCGGCCTTCTTCGCCATGACGAAGCAGCGCTTGGCAACTGCCATCTGGATACCGGCAGCGATCTCGTCCATAGGCTTGCCTTCGCCGACGAGGGTGATGACCTCAGACTCAGCAAAAACCGTGCACTGTGCGGTGATGGGAATGACGTTCTTGGCATCGAGCGACAGCTTGGAGAACTCCGGCAGGCTCAGCTCAAAGGAACGTGCCATGGCCTCATAGAAGCGGCCGGTACCGGCAGCGCACTTATCGTTCATGGCGAAATTCTTGACGGTGCCGTCCGTATCAATGGAGATACCCTTGACGTCCTGGCCGCCGATATCAATGATGGCCTTAACAGAGGGATCGGTCACATGGACACCCATGGCGTGGCAGGAGATTTCAGAGATGTTTTCATCAGCAAAGGGAACCTTGTTACGACCATAGCCGGTACCGATCAGGTAGGAAAGCTCCTGAGAGGACTTGAGACCGACTTTGCCGAGAACCTCTTCCATGGCAAGCTTGGCGCTGACCTCGGAGTTGATCTTGGAACGGATGGTGGTATCGGCACAGATCTTGCCGGTTTCATCAAGGATAACTGCCTTCGTGTAGGTGGAACCTACGTCACAGCCGCCGAAATACTTCATATTTTTTCCCCCAAAATTTTATTTTTGTAGTTTCTTACATTGTGGTGTCATCGTCGAACTCAACGAGAGTAGGATCCACCGGCTCAGCCTTCATGACCGTGCGCATATACTCGTTGACCTTGCCGCGCATGGTCTTGCGGGAGACAGTACGCGGATCCATCAGATCGTGCTCGATCCAGATCATGTGGTAACCCTTCTGGCGTGCCTGTTCATCGAGGATACCCTGCAGCGTTGCCATGTTTTTGCAGGCGACGTTCTGATACATGATGATCAGGTCGATATTCCAGATCTCGCACTGGCGCCACAGTTCGTTGACGACATTGTGGTAGCCGCCGTTGGTGTGCCGACGCATAACCATGCGTTCGTACAGACGGGCAAGATCCTCCAGTGCCTTTTCCTTATCCTCAGTCTCAAGCGGACGGGTAAAGTTGAGGCTCTCCATCTCAACGAGAATGTCAACGCCCCAGCAGTTGGCGATCCAGTTGGAGAAGTTGGCGTAGTAGTGTGCCGGGCAGGACCAGACGATGCCGCGGTACTTCATCTTGTTGCGCCAGGGCTCCTCCCTGTTCTCGTATGCCTTGAGCATGATCTTATTGACCTTTTCAAAGGTCTTGGGAACACGCGGATCAATGCCGCCGTCCATCTCGTAATTCCACTTGCGGAACAGCTCGTAGGCCGGACCGATCAGCTGCGGATACCGGGTCTGATTGACCTCCCACTTCTGCAGCTCGTAGCCGGTCTCACGGTTAAAGCGTTTCATCGCTGTGAAGTAGGCATCCCAGCTCCACTTCGCGCCGGTCTGCTCCTCAATGAACTTGATGCAGTGCTTGATGTCCTCTGCCGCAAAGGGGATCGTCTCCTCATACTCATAGCGGACCGGGAAGGTCAGGTGGAATACGGGAAGATCCGGGAAACGACGGGACATATACTCACTTGCCATGGTCGAGCCGTCGCACGGCATGGAGGACGAGATAAAGCACGCGCCCATATGGGGCAGAGCATCCGTTACCAGAGCACCGCACTCAGAGGACGGGACCGGGCAGGTATCGGCAGGCAGACCGAAGGACTCCACCGCGTCAATATAGGGCACACAGGTGAGCTGGTCGATCTCGGAAACCAGAAATACCGGGAAGAGCTGGTACGGGACGCCGACGAGATCGGGGAAGCCCGCCATGATCTGTCCCATCGTCATCTCATCGAAGAGGACGACCTTCTTGTTGAGGCTGCGGCTGTTGCCGTTCTTCTCATCGCACTTTGCCAAAATGACCAGGTTTTCCGCAACATAGCGGAAAATATCGTAAATGAGCAGATGGGACATCTGCAGTGCCTTACCGCGCTGACCGAGCGTGTTCTTATCAAGGAATCCCACGCAGCACATATAGGACATCATCCAGCGATAGTGCAAAACGCTGTTGAGTGCCGGAACAAGATCCTTGCTGAAGGTGCCGAGCAGCATCCCCCACATGCGGCACCAATAGTAAAAGTCCATTGCGGTGGAGGACACGCCGCGCCACTCGCGGCGCACCGTTGCCATCGAGCCGCTCTTATAAAGACGGCCGAGGTGCTTTTCGCCGTTGAGCAGCAGATCCTTGCGCTCCGCCGGCGTCATGGCGGCAATCGCCTTGTATTCATCGAGCACGCGGTTTTTGAAATCCTGTACATTCTTGAGCTGACGGCCCTTCCATGCGTTCCAGTCAGTCTCCCTGAACATATCAGCCGCGATCTCCACGACTTCTTTGAGATTCTCGCCCTGCGCTTTCCAGTCGATATTGTCTTTGTGACGCCAAATCTCGGGATTGGGGAACTTCTGCTTTGCCATTACTTCTTCCCTCCCTCTTTCTGGATCCGTTTGATCTCAAGCGATTCTACAAATGCCTGGAACCGGGTGCGGAGCTGACCGGAGGATCGCGCGTTGTACGGGCGGTCGATCGACAGCACCGGCCAGCCCATATCCACATTCATGATATGGCTGACAAGCGCACGCTCAAAGCCCCAATAGTCGCAGAACTTCATCTGTTCATAAATGATGCCATCGGCATTGTATTCGCGGGCAAGGCGATCCGCCGTCTCGCGGCGCTGAGCGACCTTGTCGTCGGCTATGTAGCGTGCGCACTGGGAAACCGTCATGTAGTGGCGGCAGATCTGCGTGAGTGCGTCCTCTTCATCGTTGAGCTCAAGCACCTCGCGTCCGGGCGTGGAGCCGAAGCAGTAACGGTCGGAGACCACAAACGCGCCGGTCTCTTCAATCATCTTCGTCAGACTCGGATCGTCGATCTCGCTGCCGACAATGGCAACGCGGGCACGATACCACGGCTTTTCATCGACCTTGCGCTTCTTGATCTCGGCAAGTGTCTCGCGCAGCTTCGGCAGGATCAAATACTTCGGGCAGCAGTAGGTGACCAGATTGAGAACATGGAACTCGTAACCGGTAATGGGCGGATTATCGAGCTTACGCATCTCGCCGATCTCGGAAATAATACGGCAGACTTCATTGTGTTCCTCGACCGCCTTGCGAATTGCGGCATCAGAGGTGTCGATGCCGTAGCTCTTTTCCATCACGTCAAGCAGACGAACGCGCATCTGATTAACGTACTGGCGAATGGTGTAATCCTCCACCTTGAACGGCATATCGGTATGCGTGACAAAGAAATTCGGTTTTTCGTTGAGCTTGAGAATTTCAAAGTGCTCATAAAATCGGTTCATCATCGAGCAGGCATCCACACCGGCAAGACCGTCAAGGAAGTTGTAGCCGCCCTCCATACCGCGTTCAAGCAGGGCGCGGGCAAATTCGCAGGTGTAGTTCGACATGTAGTATGTTGCCATGTCGATAGAGCCGGTCCTCGGTGCGCGAAGACGCACGGAGAAGCAGTTGCCTACGTTGAGCAGCACCTCGGGAATGTGGAAGCAGGTGTAGCCGATGGCGAGCTTCCCCTCCGCCTTGGCCTGCTGTACCAGTTCGTTGTTCGCTTCTTCGAGGAGTTGTTCAAAGTAGATCAGATGCTTGAGATCCTTCAAATGGTACACCTCTTTTCTCAGTTCTTCTTAAATCTTTATCTTTGAGAGCGCCTCTCGGGCTCCGTTGATAACATTGGAATCCTCCGGAAGTTCAAAAATACTCTTACCGGCAACGTCATTTTTCGCCTGATTGGAATCCGCACCGATCACGGCGAGCACGCTCGCCCCCGCAATCTCCGGATCGGTCACAAGCTCCGGTCTTGTCGCGCGGTTGATGATCACGCCGACTTCGTCGTACATCACCAGCTCGTCCGCTACACTTTTGATCGTCGAGATGACCCGGTATCCCTTTCGGCTCTGATCCGTGATGAGCAGAAGATGCGTCACCTTTTCCATCACGCGGCGGTTGATCTGCTCGATCCCGGCCTCCCCGTCAATGACGACATAATCAAAATCGCCTGCCAGCAGGGAGATAACCTCTTTCAAATAGCCGTTGACCGTACAATAACAGCCGGCAGTCTCCGGCCGTCCGATGGCAAGAAATGCAAATCCCCGCGTTTCCATCATCGCGTCAAACAGGCGAAACCGCGCTTCACTCATCAGCTCGTCCGTCTGTGTCTTGGTGGCATCGTTGGCAAGAGACTTGCGGATATCGTCAAGCGTTTCGGTGACTTCGATGCCGAGTGCCGTGGAAAGTCCCACCGCAGGGTCCGCGTCGATCGCAAGAATTTTTGCATCCGGGTGCTGCTCGACAAGCAGACGCAGAATCGCTGAAGAAACGGAAGTTTTTCCCACGCCGCCCTTTCCGGCAACCGCGATAATCTTTGCAGACGGCATGAATCAAAAACCCCCTTCCATTGCATTTTTACAGTTTGTTCATATTTTGAATTGTATCATACGCTCTGTCAATTTACAACAACATTTTCCCTTATTTTCCGATATTTTTGTTGATTCCTGACACGTTGCATGGTACACTGAGCGTAGATATTTATGCGCATTTTTTGTGCGCCCCGAATTCATTTTTATCCTATCAGAAATGAGGTCAACCCATGAAGACTGACGCATTGGTTCAACAGCTGATCGACAGCTACGGCAACTGGTTTGAAAGCAACTCCGGCAACTGTGCCGGTGGGGCTGCGCGTATGACGCAGGAGCTTTATCCGTATGATAAGCTTTTCTCCCCCATTCAGATCAACCGGCTGAAGGTAAAAAACCGTCTTGTCATGGCGCCGATGGGCAACTGCCAGATGGCAGAGGAAACCGGACGTCCCAACGACAAAATGCTCCAGTATTTCTTCGCCCGCGCCGAGGGCGGCGTTGGTCTTCTGACCACCGGCCTGATCCCCATCAGCCATCACATTGACTCCTCCGTCACGGAAAAGGGTAACTTCTCCTACTTCCCCCGTATCGACGGCACACGCACAAACTTTATGGGCTGGCGTGATCTGGCGCAGGGCGTCCATGCCCGCGGAAGCCGCATTTTCATTCAGCTCACTCCCGGTCTCGGCCGTGTGGGTAATCCCCAGTGCCTGCTGACGAAGTACCAGCTGCCCGTCTCCGCCTCTTTCAACCCCAACTTCTACCTGCCCGATGTTCCCTGCCGTCCGCTCATTGACTTTGAGTGCGACAAGATCATTCGCAATGCCGGTCAGGCTGCCCTTGATGCAAAAGTCATGGGAATGGACGGCGTGTATCTGCACGGTCACGAGGGGTATCTCCTTGACCAGCTGACCTCCCCCGCATTTAACCACCGCAAGGCAGGCAAGTACGCCGACTGGCAGCGCTTCGGCATCGACCTCATCAAGCAGATCCGCAAGCGCGTAGGCCCCTACTTCCCCATCATGTACCGCATTGACCTCTCTCTTGCCCTGAATGAAACCTATGGCAAGCGTATGGAGACGGTCAAGAGTCTCAAAGGCTTCCAGAACGGCCGCACCGTCGCCGATACGCTTAACTACATGGAAAACCTGGTCAAGGCAGGCGTCGATATGTTTGACGTTGACCTTGGCTGCTACGACAACTGGTGGCTGCCGCATCCGCCTGCCGGTATGCCTGCCGGATGCTTCCTTGACGTTTCCAAGGTCGCCAAGGAGTATTTTGCCGCTCGCGGCGTGAAATCCAACGTCGGCGTGGAGGTGCCCATTGTTGCCGTCGGTAAGCTCGGCTATCCCGACCTTGCCGAAAAAGCACTGCGCGACGGCAAGTGCGATATGGTCATGCTCGGACGTCCTGTGCTTGCCGATCCCGAATGGGCAAACAAGGCCTACGCCGGAAAGGTTTCCGACATTCGTCCGTGCATCGGCTGTCAGGAGGGCTGCGTCAATGAGTTTGTCGAGGGCGGCCATCCTCAGTGCGCCGTTAATCCGCGCACCGGCTTTGAAGATGTGATGCCCCGCGAATTCCCCAAGGCAGAAACCGTTAAGCGCATTGCTGTCGTTGGCGGCGGCAGCGCCGGCATGAACTTCGCCCTGGTTGCCGCCAAGCGCGGACACAAGGTTGAGCTTTTTGAAAAGTCCGATAAGCTCGGCGGCAAGCTCTGGCCTGCTTCCAAGCCCATGGTCAAGTTCGACATGATGAACTACACTCAGTGGCTCATTGCCCATGTGGAAAAGGCTGAAGGCGTAACGATCCATCTCAACACCGCTGTGGATAATGAATTCCTCCGCAAAGAAGGCTTTGATGTCATCGTTTTCGCCAACGGTGCGCTCGGCGGCGGAAAGCTTCCTCCGATCAAGGGGATTGAGAGTGCCAAGGTCGTTGACGGTATTGACCTTCTCAACGATCCCGAAAAGCTCGGAGCTGCCAAAAATGTTGTGGTGATCGGCGGCGGCAGCGTCGGCATGGAGACCGCGTACTGGCTGGAGTATGAGCATAGCTGCAACGTCACGGTCATTGAGATGCTCCCGTACATGATGGACGGTTCCTGCACGGCAAATCGCGGCCACCTGCTGCACTATTTTGAGCGCAAGGGCGGCAAGCTCATCAACTGCTCCAAGGTGATCGGCTTTGGCTCCGACAACTCCGTTAAGATCGAGCGCAACATCTCCAAGGGCGTGCCTGATCCGTACTGCACCTGGACGCCGATCATTCCCAAGAACATTGAGAATCCGCTCGCACCCAAGATGGGCCCTGAGAGCCTGATTGAAAGCATTCCCAGCGATCTTGTCGTCCTGTGCATGGGTCGTGCCGCTAATCAGGAGCCCTACTATAAAGCGGTTGAGGAGCATATTGCTCCCGAGATTTACAACATCGGCGATAGCCTGCAGGCAGGCAACCTGCTCACCGGCAACCGTGCCGCATGGCATATTGCAGCAAAGATCTGATTGTGGGCTCCTGTCTCAAGGATTTGAAACGATCCAAAGATAGAAATTATATCCGGGGTAGGTACATTTTTCGGTGTGCCTACCCCGGATAATTATGGAAAAAGAAAAAATCGCACGCCGTGTGGCGTGCGATTTTTCAGCTTGTCGAAAAAAATTTTCGACAAGCTGAGCAAGTTTTGCAACTTTCAAAAAGTTGCAAAACTTATGATCAAAACCGCGAAAGACACCCCTCCTGGGTTTCTTTCACACTATCTTCCTTCCCGAAATTATTATTTCCCTCTGTTTTTTGACAGTCCAAAAAAAATCGCACGCCGTGTGGCGTGCGATTTTTCAACGGAAAAAGTGAAATTACTTGATTTCGACCTTTGCGCCGGCTTCTTCGAGCTGCTTCTTGAGCTCTTCAGCTTCGTCCTTGGAGATGCCTTCCTTGACAGCCTTGGGAGCGGACTCAACAAAGCCCTTAGCCTCAGCGAGACCCAGACCGGTGAGCTCACGGATGACCTTGATGACCTTGATCTTGGCAGCGGCATCGAAGCCAGCGAGAACGACGTCAAACTCGGTCTTCTCTTCGGCAGCGGCAGCACCGGCACCAGCAGCAGCGGGGGCAGCCATAGCAGCGGCGGAAACGCCGAACTCTTCTTCGAGGGCGTGGACAAGCTCAGAGAGCTCGAGGACGGTAAGACCCTTGATTTCTTCGATCATAGCAGTAACTTTTTCGCTCATTGTAATGATCCTCCTAATAAGAATATGTTTGTTTTTTGTTTGTGGATTGGGTGCAGATTACTCTGCGGCAGGAGCTTCCTCGACGGGAGCACCCTGCTTCTCCGCGATCTGCTTGAGGACGCAAGCAAGACCAGAGATCGGTGCCAGCATGGTGCCGAGCACCTGAGCCTGCAGAACAGGCAGAGCCGGGATGGAAGCCAGGGCGTTGACAGTGGCCATGTCGATGACCTTGCCGTCCATAAAGCCGCCCTTGATCTCGAACTTACCGTTGAGCTTCTTGGCGAAGTCGGCGATAACACGGGCAGGAGCCACGGGATCGCTGGCGATGGCCAGAGAAGTGGTACCGTTCAGCTGATCGTCGAGCTCGCTCAGGCCGACGTTGTTGAAAGCAAAGCGGAGCAGAGTGTTCTTAACAACTGCGTACTCGATCTCGTTCTTACGGCACTCGGCACGAAGAGCAGTGTCTTCTGCGACGGTGATGCCCTTGTAATCAACGATAACGCCGGCAGCTGCACCCTGGAGCTTCTCGGTAAGAGAGGCCACGATCGCCTGCTTTTCAGACAGAACTTTTGCGTTAGGCATTCTTGATTTCACCTCCGTTGGATTTGTGGTGCGCATCCGCACACCGGGGATTAAGAGGCGTTCTAAAAAAGGAAACCGTCCTTATGCGCAAGACATAAGGACGGTAAAGCAATCAATAAATGTTTGCCATCCTCGGCAGGACTTACGAGGTTACCCTCACCTGCTGTCTTTGGAACGCTCCGTTATTATATCAAGCCCGGCAGAATTGTCAAGCCTAATATCGGGAAATTTTGCGGTTTTTTGCTGTTTTTTACAGCTTCGCAGTGCTCATCTTGACGCCGGGGCCCATGGTGGAGGCGGCGACGCAGGACTTGATATACTGACCCTTGGCAGCGGCGGGCTTGGCCTTGACGATAGCGCCCATGAGAGCGTTGAAGTTCTCGGTGAGCTTCTCGGGACCGAAGGAAACCTTGCCGATCGGGCAGTGGATGATGTTGGTCTTATCGAGACGATACTCGACCTTACCGGCCTTGGACTCCTGAACAGCCTTGGCAACGTCGGGAGTGACGGTACCGGCCTTGGGAGAGGGCATCAAGCCCTTGGGGCCGAGGACCTTACCGAGACGACCGACAACGCCCATCATATCGGGAGAGGCGATGACAGTGTCGAACTCGAACCAGTTTTCCTTCTGGATCTTCTCGACGAGATCCATTTCGCCAACATAGTCAGCGCCGGCAGCCTTAGCAGCCTCAGCCTTGTCACCCTTGGCGAAAACGAGAACGCGGACGGTCTTGCCGGTGCCGTTCGGAAGAACGATAGCACCGCGGACCTGCTGGTCAGCGTGACGGGAGTCAACGCCGAGCTTGACGTGCAGCTCGACAGTCTCATCGAACTTGGCGGAAGCGGTCTTGCAGATCAGGCCGAAACCTTCTGCCGCTTCGTACTGAGTATTCTTTTCAATCTGCTTGACAGCATCCTGATACTTCTTACCTCTAAACATTGTTCACACCCTCCTTATTCTTCGACGACAACGCCCATGGAGCGTGCGGTACCGGCGATCATGCTCATAGCAGCTTCGAGGGAAGCGGCATTGAGGTCACGCATCTTCATCTCGGCGATCTTCTGGACGGAAGCCTTGGAGATCGTGGCGACCTTGGTCTTGTTGGGGACACCGGAACCGGACTCGATGTTGCATTCCTTCTTGATGAGGACAGCAGCGGGAGGAGTCTTGGTGATGAAGCTGAAGGAACGGTCGGCGTAGACCGTGATGACGACGGGGATCAGAAGACCCATGTCATTCTTGGTGCGCTCGTTGAATTCCTTGGTGAATGCTGCGATGTTGACGCCGTGCTGACCGAGAGCCGGGCCAACGGGGGGCGCGGGAGTTGCTTTGCCTGCAGGGATCTGCAGCTTAACGTAACCGACGACTTTCTGTGCCATAATAGGCACCTCCTTAATATTGATGTGGTAACGGCTGACCGAATGTCACGCCGCCCTTGGCGAGACGCTGTGCGCCTCTCCCACTTTTGCCGATAAACGGCTCATCGCTGTTCGCGATAGTTACTGTTCCACCACTTCGACCTGATCGAGTTCCAGCTCGACCGGCGTTTCGCGCCCGAACATGGACACGACCACGCACACCTTGTTCTTCTCTGCATCGATCTCATCGACCGTGCCGAGGAAGCTCGTCAGCGGGCCATCCGTGATTTTAACCTGATCGCCGACACTGTAATGCACTTCGATTTCGTGCTTTTCCATGCCGAGAGCCAGGACTTCTTCCTCCGACAGAGGAATGGGGGTATTGGCGGAGCCGACAAAGCCGGTCACACCGCGGATATTGCGGATCAGATGCCAGGTGTCGTCTGTCATGATCATCTTGACAAGAACGTAGCCCGGGAAAACCTTACGCTCGACTTCTTTCACTTCGCCGGCATCGGTCACTTCCGTAACAGTCTCCAGGGGGATCTGAATGTCAAAAATCATATCCTCAAGATGACGGTTGGCCACAAACTTCTCAATGGCGGTCTTGACAGCATTTTCATAGCCGGAATAGGTATGGGCAACATACCATTTTGCACTCTCAGCCATGACGCACTCCTCTTAACCCGCGAGGCCGATCAGCAGATGCACTGCGGAAACGGCAACATAATCGAAGATCCAGATAGCGGCACCAACGATCAGGGAGAACAGCAGGACGGTGCCTGTGTCCTTCGTGGTCTTCTTGCCGGTGGGCCATACGACCTTCTTCAGTTCGCTTTTCATTTCACGGAACCATTTGGTTCTGTCCTTTTTCTTTTCTTCTGCCATTGTTCCAACAACCTTTCTCAATTACTTGGTTTCGCTGTGAACGGTGTGCTTTCTGCAGAAGGGGCAATACTTGTTCAGTTCAAGCTTGTCCGGGGTATTCTTCTTGTTCTTGATCGTGTTGTAGTTTCTCTGCTTGCACTCGTTGCATCTCAAAGTGACTTTAACGCGCATTCTAACGGCACCTCCTTATATTTGACAGTCCTCGGCTTTTTCCCGAGGCCGCCGATTGCCTCCCTGTTTTAGTTTTGAGAGAGATTACTTTGTGCTTGCATGAAAAGCGAAAAAGCGCGCAAAAAGAAAACCCTCTTTCACAGGTAATTAGAAATATAACACAAGGCAACACCTTGCGTCAAGTACTTTTTTCTTGATTTTTCAAGTTTTTTCTGTATCATAGAAACCATAGGAAATGAGGTGTTTTTCATGAAGATCATGGCCATTGATTATGGCGACGCACATACCGGAATTGCGATCTCCGACCGCACGCTGACGCTCACGGGCTATTCCACTGTCATCACCGCCTACCGCAGCGAGGTCGTGATCGCGGAAATAAAGAAGCTCATTGCAGAGCATGAGGTGACGGAGCTTGTCCTCGGTCATCCGATCAATATGGACGGCACAAGAGGCCCCCGTGCAGAAAAGGCGGAGAACTTTGCCGAGCTGCTTCGGGAAACCACTTCGCTGCCGGTGACGCTTTGGGACGAGCGGCGCACGACGGTCGATGCGCACAATATCCTGATGACCAACGGAAAAAATGCGAAACAGCGCAAAAAGACGGTCGATGCCGTTGCAGCAAGTCTGATGCTGGAAGGATATCTGACCTTTAAGAAAAAACAGATGTAATATGCTCTACAAGAAAAGGGAAACGCTCACCATTGGTGGGCGTTTCCCTTTTCTAACTTCTTCATCTTACTTTTTGAGCTTATGCAGAAACTCGGAAATGATCGTCTGTTTGAGCAGCAGACTCACGGCAACATACACGATGCAGCCAATCACGCCGAGGGCGCCGCACTTAATGACAAGCATGAGCTTGCTCTCCAGTCCGTTCACGATCAGCGTATGGCCGCCGTAGAGCACGACCGCCATCGCAGCGGTTGCGGCAAGTCCCTTCAAAAGCGGTACGATACGAACGATCTTCCTGCCGTGGAAGAGCTGTGCAGTCATTGCAAGTGCGCCGACCGTAATGGCAGCAGAGGTCGCAAGCGCCACGCCGGGGCCGTTGGTGAAAAAGCCGTTGAACACAAGGTTGAGCGCAAGAATACCCAGGTTAATGAGCAGCGGCACCAGCGTCTTTTTCATCGCGTAGTACGCCTTATTGAGCAGATCAAGCACGGCAAACGCGCTCATACCGAGAGCATACATGCCGAAGATATTGCCCGTTACCGCGGTGGATTCTGCCGTGAAGCTGCCGCTTTCAAAAATCACGCGAATAATATCCGTGCCGAACGCGCTCATCATCGCGCAGACGGGGAAGATAAACAAAAGCGTATTTTCCGTGACATTCCAGATGTAGCCGAGATAGCTTCCGGTATCGTCCTTCGTGAACTCGCGGTTAAAGCGCGGGAACATGACGGCACTGATGCTGTAAAGCACCGTGGTCGTCAAGGGTGTGAAGAGCTTGTCCGCATAGTAGAATGCACTCACCGCGCCATCGACAAATGCGGATGCTCTGGAGGTGTCGATCAGGTAGCAGAACAGGAACACCGAGGTCGTCAGCACGCTCACCGCGGCGGTTTTGAAATATCTGCCGATATAGTCCGCGCGAAGATCGAGCGTGGGGCGGTAGCGGTAACTTTCCTTGCGCGCATACGGAAGGCTCATCGCAAGCTGCAAAAGCCATGCCGCTGAGCTGGCCACCACAATGCCGCCGATGCCGAGCTTTGCCCCGAACAGGAACAGGAACGCGGCGAGAAACACATTATAAGGAATGCTCATGCTGCCCTGCAGCTCATAATGATCCGTTGCCTGGAAGAGTGCCACCATCAGATACGCCAGGGCAACGATCGGCAGGGCGCACGCCATGATGCGGATATAGCCGACCAGACGCGGCAGCTCGCTTGCCCCAACATCCCAAAGGAAGCCGACAAGCGGTGTGGATGCAAGAATCTGCCAGACACCGACAACGCCGAGGGCGCCCAGCAGTGTGATCGTGACGAGATTGTTCGCCGAGCGGATGCCGCGCTCACGCTTGGCGGCAAACTCCTGCGTGAGGATCGGTACTGCCGCGATGCAAAGCGCGTAGCACACAGTCGTAAAGAGATAAAGCGTGGAGTTATAGGACGCTGAGTAAAGGTCAGCGTCGATGCCGGTGCCGAAATAGTTTGCCTGCAGCATCTCGCGCACCACGCCGAGGAGCTTTGCAACAAGCGTAAGGATAAAAACAAGTCCGATCGCACCGGCCGTTTTTGTCGATGTCTTTTCCCCCTCGGCGGTTTTGACTTCCTTCTTTTCCTCCATAATGGCTCGAATCATTTCCTCGTTGGTATCCAGCTTCTTTTGAAGCTTGGCCATATTTTCCGCAACGATAGCTGTTTGCTCTTTTCCCGTTTCCAAAACGCGGCTGAATTCCGCCTGGAACGCTTCCGCGCTGAAGGTTTCGCGTGTGCTGAGCTTGTCAAGACCGACGGAGCCCAAAAACGCCGTGCATTTCGGATCATAGGAAATGCCGATGATCGGCACGCCCATGATGGCGGCATAGATCATCGAGTGCAGGCGCACCCCCACGAGGACGTCCATATTGCCGATGATCGAGAGCATATCCTCAGAAAGATACTTCTCCGTCAGGCACTTCGCGCCTGTCCGCTCGGCGATGAGGGCGCACACCTCGCGGTCTTCCTCATAGTGGAACGGAATCAGCACCGATTCGGCATCGTAGACCTCCTTGAGATAGCGGATGCTCTGCGTGACCTCGCGCACAAAGGCGCTGTCCTTGTTTTTCTCGCGGATCGCCCAGCCAACGGTCAGCTTGCCGTCCCGTTTGACGCCGGCACGCGCCAAAATCTCGCTTCCGACTGTCTTGTCCGGCTGCTTCATGCGAATCACCGGATCTGCCGTAATGACGATTTTCTCCTGCGCAATGCCGATCTCCTCAAGAAGCTTCGCGCTCTTCTCATCGCGCACCACGATGCCGTCCGCACGCTTGAGCGCCTTTGCCGTGGCGCGGCGGTTCATGGCATGGTCAATCGGTCCGATGCCCTGAGAGTAGATAAAAACCTTTTTATGCAGGAGCTTCGCCAGGCGGATGATGAGAAGGTAATAATGAATGCTCTTGCTGCTCGTCACGTCCTGCAGCAGACTTCCGCCGCCGGAGATGAGCATATCGCACTGCCTCACCGCGCGCAAGATTGCCTTGGGCGACATACGCTCCACCGCTTCAACGCCGTACTTTTCCCGCGTAGAGGCAGGGTTGTGGGAAAGGACGGTCAGGCGGCAGTCGGGAATCTTCTCCCTGAGGCTTGTGATAAGCGTGCGCAGGATTGACTCATCGCCAATATTGTCAAAGCCGTAATAGCCGGAAATCAAAATATTATACATGGCTGCTCCCAGTAAAAAGTTTTTTGATCAGCCGATACACAAGCTCGGCAGCCAGTACTGCGGCAACGCCGATCACAAAGCCGAACAGTATGCCCCAGCCGGTACGAAGAAGGCTCAGCAAAAACGGCGTGCGGATATGCAGGAAGGTATTGACGATACTCACCAATCCCACGCTCATGCCGAGTCCGAATATAAGCGGCAGGTAATTCATGTGCCGGCGCAGCGACCAGATGAACAGCAGCAGGCAAGGCCAGCCGATGAGCATTTCCTTGGTGCGCGGACGGGCAATGAGCAGATTCTCCAGCATATTGCGGAAGCGAAGCTCCGTTGCCGAGACACCCATGGAGTTGCCGGTACGATAGATATAATAGACGCCGACAGCAAGCACGAATACACAGCAAACCGCGATCACGACCACCGCGACAAACCACTTGAGCTTCATCGGGCGGTCGAGCGTGCGGCAAAGATAATCATAGAACTTCCGCACACGGCCCTTTTCACCGCGCTCACCGATGTTTTCAAGGACGGCGCGCTTTGCCCCCGTCTCCTCATAGGCATACACCAGAAGATAGGCAAGACCAAACAGAGCGATGGGAACGAGCTGCATGATCTTCACACCGCGGTAGAGGTCAATTTCAACCATATAGGAAAGCTGAGAGAGTGCGCTCGATGCCAGAATCGAGCTGCCGAACGACACCAGCACGGTAAGCAGTCCGCAAAGGACACAGGATCCGAGAAGCTTGCCGAAGCCGATCTGCGCTTCGCTTCTTCTCTTCTCCGCCAGCACGCGGCAAAGGCCTGCACCGGCAAGCGACGGCATCATAATACCGCCTGCCATGGAAAGGAGCAGTTTGTAGCTGCCCGGCTTCAGGAACGCGAGCGCAAGTACGCCGAGCACACCGGCAAGCAGCAGTCCATAGCGCCACTTATCATCCAGCAGGAAGAACAGATCCAGCAGCATCACGAGCAGAGCCGCCACGCCAATGCCCTCTAAAATGCGCACAAACACAGAGGGATTATCCAGTTCCATCGCCGGCACCGTCTCGTTCGTGTAGCCGAGTGCAGACAGACGCGTGTGCAGATCGCCGAGGAGTTTTTCATAGTCGGCAGGATCGGTGACATACGTCCACTCGTCCTCCTCTGCATCCGCGCCGACCTTATTGTCCGGCTCGAGGATCATCTTAAAATAGACGACCTTGCAGTTGCGCTCCGCGATCGCGCGGAAGAGGGAGTTGGTAATTTCCTCAGGGCCCTCATAGCCGCAGTAGGCATAGCGGAACTGGATATAGTCCCACTCGTTAAATACGCGCACAGCGTGGTAACCGGTGGATTCCAGCAGCTCCTCGATCCCGTCCCAGACGAGATTCTGGCTCTGGTCATTCTCCTCAAACATGCCGACGCCGATGCCGCTCTCACGCAGATAGCTCTTGAGAATCTCTTCTCCGGCCTCATCATCGTAGCCGAGCAGGGAATCGCCGGAATTGATGTAATACGGGGAATCACACTCGCGTAAAACTTCAACAAATTGCTCGGCAAAGGTCCTGCCGTTCATGCCGTCCACCGTGACAGTGCGCGGCACGATGCTCATACCGTGGGAGCGCACCAGTTCCGCCGTCTCCGGCCAGATGCCGAGGCACAGATCCAGCACCTTTTCACCCTTCATGCCGTCGTTTTGCTGCGGGATAAAAATGTAACCGCCGTCAGCTTCCTCAAAGCAGCGGCAGATAAGATCATCCTTGCGTGCCTTCAGCGCGCCGAGCACCCATTCATAGGCATCCTTGGTCTCCGCCGTAATCAGTGCGTCCGAAAGATCGTCACTTTCCCCGATCCACTGCACGACCTGTTCGGGATAGGCAAGATCCCAGCCATGCCTGTTTTTCATTTCCTTGATACTGGCTGCATAAACAGGGATCGTCGCACTCTCGTGCATATCATGTGCGCTCGCCTCGCCGAGAGCGACCTTGCTGATCCCCAGAGAGGCAAACAGATCCAGCCAATCGCCCTCGCTCAGTTCGCTCTGCCGCGCCATGGAGCGCAGGCTTGCATAGTCGAGGATCAGGTCGTACTTTTTATTTGTTTCCTCCGCCTGCACGCGCGCCGTCACCGGAATCAGCGAGGCAATCAGTCCCAGCAGGGCAACGATCACGAGGATACGATTTTTCTTGAAATAGTTTTTCATGTACTTGCTCCTATGCGTTTTTTCACACATTCTCCTATTTTATCACGGTATATTGTAGCAAATTCGCCTTTCTTTTTCAATAGGGACAGGCAAGAAAAAGGTCTGCACCACAAGCAGACCTTTTTCCTCACTTTTTCTTTTCCAAAAGCTTTTGCTTCTGTTCCTCGAGCTTGCGGCGAATATGCTCGATTTCCCTTTCGCTCCCTGTCTGCGCACCCTCGATCATATTTTTCGTGCCGAGGCGCAGCAGCAGCTTTACCGCTCCCGCCAGTGCACGCCGTGTCTCTCTGTCAAGGTTCTTATAGCTCTTGAGCATACCGACGGCGCTTTTGAGTTTCTCCTCATTCAGCTCGCTGAGTGTCTGCGCGCCTGTTGCGGTCAGCACCTCGTAAATGGCGTCGGCAAGGGCTTCGCGCTGTCGGGCAGAAAGCTCACTTGCCCACGAGTCGATCGTCTCATCCACGATCTTCCCCTCACGCGAGAAGTCATCCAAATGCACAAACTGCGTCCCCTTGACCTCCCACGAAAAGCCGTCATGCTGCATGATGCCCTCGTAGGTGGAATAGACCACCTGCACATTCTTTTCATGCTGCATCAGCATTCCCACAACGGAGGACTGCGGCACAATGGTGTAGATTCGCCCGGCAATACGCTGATGCTCCGCCGTGGCACTCAGGTCGTACATAAATCCCGGACCGTCGTTGTTATAAACGGCAAGAATGCGATCCTGCACCGCCGCTACGCTCCTTACCGCGCTGTAAACGGCAAGGTTGCCGCCTTTGGAGTGTCCGCCGACACGGAGCTTTCTTCCGGCATACTGGCGTGCAACGCGATTCAAATACCGCACCGCCTGCTCCTGAGAGGGGACTTCGGCAAGGAACCCCATGTTCAGATCCTCTTTCCAGCCCACAAGCGTATCGTCCGTCCCGCGGAACGACACATAGACCGTACCGTCCCCTAAGTCCACCGTGACGGCGGCGAACTGCTGCTCAAGCTCGCTGTCGGTGTGCTCTTCAAACGCATTGACAAGCATATCGCCGAAGCGTCTGCTCGCTGCCATCGCGCAAAACATCGCCGGGATCCTGTCCGGCACGAGCACGCCCATGTCGATCTCTTTTCCCTCGTTGCGTGAAAAGTATGCCTTCGCCGCATCGTGCAGGCGCACGCCGCGTCCGATCTCCGGCGGCGGAACAATTCCTTCAAAATTGATGAAGCTCAGTTCTGCCAGCAGCAGTGCATCCACCTCATTGAATGGCGAGACCGCAAGTGCCAGATCACCGCGCCACTCCAGATAATCCAGAATATTAGCCATTTTTCAGTCCTTCCTCCGACTATAAGTTATTCCATCGTATGAGAGCCGTAACCGCTGCGCCACAGCCGCTCAGCTCGCCGGAAAAGCGCTTCTTTCGTGTTGGGCAGCTTCCCGTCAGCCACCTCAAAAAGCAGTTTCCGCAGCACTGCGCCGATTTGTTTTCCCGTAAAACCGATTTGTTTTACCTCATCGCCGGACAGTGCCAGCTCGCTGACCGTGCAGCAGGCATGTTCGGCAACAAGCAGATCAAAGATCGCCTGCGCCTCCAGCCACGGTTTCTGCGCCCGTGCAAGTCCCTCCGGTGCTTTGGCGGCATTGTCGGCGCGCTTGGTCAAAAGAAGATTCCCGACCACTTCCCTGCCGTGCCTGACCATCTCCTTATGGATCGCGGCACGCTCCGGCGGAAACAGATCGTCAAAGCAGGCAAGCTGGGCACATACCTGCTCACGCAGGCTCTTTTCAAAATGCAGCCGCTCCATGATCCCCTCGGCAATTCGGGCGGAAATAGCGGTATGCCCGTAAAAATGTCCGATCCCCTTTTCATCAAAGGTGAGGCACTGCGGCTTTCCGAGATCATGGAAAAGCATCGTCCAGCGAAGCTCACGCTTTGGCGGTACTGCGCCGACGGCGCGGCAGGTGTGTCCCCAGACATCGTAACAGTGATGAAAATTATGCTGCTCGAAGCCGACCGAGGGCAAAATCTCCGGCAGCACCGCACCGAGAATGTCAGGACAGTCCAACAGCACACGCTGCACATGCTCGCCGCAAAGGAGCTTGTTCAGCTCCGCATACACGCGCTCATGTGCGACGGTTCCCATCAGGTCCCGCAGCTTCCGCGCGGCACACAGCGTCTCCTCTTCTATCGAAAAGCCGAGTACTGCGGCAAAACGCAGCAACCGGAGCATACGCAGGGCATCTTCTTCAAACCGCGTCTCGGCGTCACCGACACAGCGCAGCACGCCGAGTCGCAGATCCTCCTGCCCTCTGAACGGATCAACGATCTCCCCTGCGTGTGACAGCGCGATCGCATTGACCGTAAAGTCACGGCGGGACAGATCCTCCTCGATCCGGTCGGTAAAGACCACATTTTCCGGGTGGCGATTGTCGCGGTATGCGCCGTCGCGCCGCATGGTAGTGATCTCGATGGGGTGTCTGCCACTCACGACCGTCACCGTGCCGTGCTTCAAGCCTGTCGGGTGTGCATCCTCACCAAAGAGGTGCAGCACCTCCTCGGGCAGCGCATCGGAGGTCATGTCATAATCGGACGGCTCCACACCGCGCAGAAGATCCCGCACGCAGCCGCCGACTAAATACGGTGTAAATCCCGCGTCGGCAAGCGTTTGCTGCACGCATTTTACATATTCCGGAATTGTCTGCACGGGATACACCACCTTTTTTCTGAAATTTTAGGATTGCGCTTGCGCGTTTGGTATATTATAATATATGAGCTTGAATTTTGCAAATTATCCTGCACACCGTGCAGTGAAAGGACCTATATATGGATATTTCCTCTTATCTTGTCCCCGGCAAACGCGCCCACCTCGCCGGAATCGGCGGCGTTTCCATGAGTCCGCTGGCCGAAGTGCTCCATTCGATGGGGCTTGAGGTTCAGGGTTCCGACATGAGCGAAAATGCCAATGTGCAGCATCTGCGCTCTCTCGGCATTTCTATCGCCATCGGTCATGCAGCAGATCATCTGGGCAACTGCGATTTCGTCGTCCGCACCGCCGCCATTCATGACGATAATCCTGAGATTTCCGGTGCTGTGACACGCGGCATTCCCGTTTTTGAGCGCGCACAGGCCTGGGGTGCGATCATGAAAGGCTACAAAAATGCACTGTGCATTTCCGGCACGCATGGCAAGACCACGACGACCTCCATGGCAACGCACATCTTCATGGCAGCGCAGAAGGACCCCACCGTTATGATCGGCGGCACGCTCGAGCTTCTGCACAGCGGCTACCGTGTCGGCAAGGGCGATACGATCATCGCCGAGAGCTGCGAATACTGCAACTCCTTTTTGAGCTTTTCCCCGACGGTTGCGGTTCTTCTCAATGTGGAAGCAGACCATCTTGACTTTTTCAAGGATCTTGCCGATATCGAGCACTCGTTCCGCCGTTTTGCCGAGCTTGTCCCCATCGGCGGTCACGTGGTCGCCAACAAGGACGATGCCGGCGTTCGTGAAACGCTCTCCGGCACCTCTCAGCCTGTCTTTTGGTTCAGTCTCAGCGATCCCTCCGCGCAGTGCCACGCGGACAATCTTGTGTGGACAAACGGGCTTCCGAGCTTCGATGTCACCGTGCGCGGCTCGCACTATGCGCACGTGTCGCTGCAGGTCGGTGGAGAGCACAATGTGATGAATGCGCTTGCCGCAGCAAGTGCAGCATACCTGCTCGGCATTGACGGCAACGCTGTCGGTCTCGGTCTTGCGACCTTCCACGGTGCAGGCCGCCGCTTTGAGCATAAAGGCTCGTTCCACGGCGCCGAGGTCTATGACGATTACGCCCATCACCCCGGTGAGCTGCATGCGCTTTTAACGATGGCAAAGAAACTGCCCTATCAGCGCATTATCTGCGCATTCCAGCCGCACACCTACACGCGCACGAAAGCGCTCTTTGACGAATTTGTGAAGGAGCTGCAGCTGCCCGACATCGTTGTTCTTGCGGAAATCTATGCAGCGCGCGAGCAGAACGATCTCGGCATTTCCTCGCAGGATCTTTGCGCAAAGATTCCCGGTTCGATCTACTGCTCCACGCTGGACAAAGTTACCGCCGCGCTTGCAGAGCTTGCACAGCCCGGCGATCTCATCCTCACCGTGGGTGCCGGCGACATTTACAAAGCCGGCGAAAAGCTGCTAAAAGGAGATTCTTAACATGCTTATCTCCCGACTCTACGACACCGCTCCCGAAAAAGCCTCCGAGCGCGCGATGGCGTGCTTTGCCCTGCTTGACGAGCTTGCGATCCCCTATCAGCGCATTGAACATGAGAAGGCTGACACGATGGAGCTTTGCGCCGCGATCTCCGATGCGCTCGAAGTGCGAATCTGCAAGAATCTCTTCCTCTGCAACCGTCAGCAGACCGCCTTCTATCTTCTCACGATGCCCGAGGACAAGCCCTTTTATACCAAGGATCTGAGTCATCAGATCGGTTCCTCCCGACTTTCCTTTGCACCGCCGGAGAAGATGGAGGAACTTCTCGGCTGCACCCCGGGGTCTGCAAGTGTGCTCGGTCTCAAAAACGATACCGACCATCAAATCCGTCTGCTGATGGATAAGGAGGTCTGTGATGCGCAGTGGTTTGCCTGCCATCCCTGCGACAATACCGGTTCATTGAAATTCAGGACTGCCGATCTTCTGGAAAAATTTCTCCCTCATGTCGGGCATCCCTACGAGATCGTGGAACTGTAAAAAGAAGCAAAAGCTCCCGAATTCGGGAGCTTTTTGTTATTTCATTTCAGTGTAAATTTCTTGACCTCTTCCAGCTCGTCCCCGGAGTGTGTACAGACACACGCGACATAGCCCGGAAACGGATCGAGAAAGCAAAATCTTTCCCCGTGCATTGTGGGGGAATCGTCCCTCCGCATGGCTCCAAGTCCCGTGCCGCCCCACTTGCCTCGGCTCTCACGGCGCACCCAGCTTTCAAAAAACTCTTTTTCCGTGCTGACGCTTGCAATGCGCTGCATGGTACGCTCGCTCACCGGACGGATGCGTTCAATATCCACGCCGATGGGCTGATCGTGAATCCCGACAAGTACTGCGCCGCGTGTGTGGCTGATGTTGAACTGCACCTCAGGATGCTCCGCGAAGCCGGGCTTTCCGTATCTGTTGTAGGACAGTTCCGGAATCTCCTTCCACCCGTACAGCTCATAAAGCCCGTATTGCAGTGCAGCGTAGGCGCACAGCGGCTCATGCTGAAGCTCCGGACGCGGCAAATGCTCTAACCGGCGGCGGCGCTCATAGGGAACAAAACGCAGCAGCGTTTGTACCTCCTGTTCCCGCAGGGGTCGGGACAGTTCGATTGCATATAAATGTATATTCACCGCTCCGCCTCCTGCCACAACATCTTGTGGTTATTATAACCCGGACGACACAAGTTGTCAAATTCAACCGGCACATTTTCAGTTTTTTTAAATCTTTTTGAAAAAAAAGAGGAAAACCGATTTTTTTGGCGTATAAGGATATTTGTACGGATTTGTACAACAAAATCAAGGGAAGGAGGTCGGCGCATGGCATTTGACAGGCGTTTCGTGGAAGAACTGATTGAGCGCAGCGACATTGTCGATGTGGTCGGCAGCTACGTTCCTTTGACCAGCAAAGGCGGCAGCTATTGGGGCTGCTGTCCGTTCCACAGCGAAAAGACCCCTTCGTTCCACGTGATACCGGACAAGCAGATGTGTTACTGCTTCGGCTGCAAAAAAGGCGGCGGCGTCATCAACTTTGTGATGGAGATGGAAAACCTCTCCTATCCGGACGCGGTGCGCTTCCTTGCCAAGCGTGTGAACATGACTGTGCCGGAGGAGGAGCATGATGACGGCAGCCGCCTGAGATCGCGCATTTTGCAGCTCAACCGCGATGCGGCGCGATTCTATTACGAGCAGCTCCACTCTCCCAAGGGCACAGCGGTGCTTGAATACATGAAAGGCCGCAAAATCACGCAGAAAAATGCCATGAACTTCGGCCTCGGCGCGGCAGCGGACGAATGGGACGGTCTGATCACCGCAATGCGGCAAAAAGGCTACGGTGACGGTGAGCTTCTTGCCTCCGGCCTTGCCGTGCGGAGCAAAAACGGCGGCATTTACGATAAATTCCGCAACCGCCTTATTTTTCCCGTCATTGATGTGCGCGGCGATGTGCTTGCCTTCGGCGGACGAATTGTGGATAAGAATTCGGACGCTGCAAAGTATATGAACACACAGGAAACCGCAGTTTACAGCAAACGCCGCGTGCTGTACGGTCTGAATCTCGCCAAGAAAAGCAAACGTGAAAACATCATCCTCGTGGAAGGCAACATCGACGTGGTAATGCTCCATCAGGCGGGCTTTGACAATGCCTGCGCCTCGATGGGCACGGCGCTGACTCAGGAGCAGATCCGGCTTCTCTCGCGCTACACCAAGGAGCTTGTTCTCTGCTATGACAACGATGACGCCGGAAAAGCCGCTACGCAGAAGGCGCTCTCTCTTTTAAACGATACCGACTTCCACGTCAGAGTTTTAGAGCTTCCCCGCCGTCTGGTAGACGGGCAGTACATCAAGCAGGACGCGGACGACTTCATTAAATTCCACGGAGCCGACGCCTTTGAGCATCTGCTCTCAGGCAGCGAAAGCGGCATCGACTTCCGCATGGCGCAGATCGCCGGACAGTTCGATCTCAAGACTGACCGCGGACGCATCGAATACGCATCGGCTGCGGCCAAGCTTCTTGCAACGCTTTCCAACGCGGTCGAGCGTGAGGTCTATACCATGCGCGCCGCCGAAGCTGCCGGCATTACCGCCGATGCAATGAAGCTGGAAGTGAGCCGGGCATTCAAGCAAAAAGCGTATCACGAGAAAAAGGCGCAGGAACGCAAGGATCTGAATCCCGTGACAAACCTTCAGCCGCGTGAGCGCACGATCCGCTATGACGATCTGCGTTCGGCACTTGCTGAGGAAGGTGTCTTGCGGCTGCTCGCGTTGGACGATTCTCTCTTCGGTCCCGAGCCGCCGCTGCAGGAGTCCGAGTTTTCCTCTCCTCTTCTGGGCAGGTTATTCAGCGTCCTCTGGTCGCAGGTAAAGCAGACCGGGAAAATCAATGTCGGTGCCCTCGCAGGAGACTTTACACAGGAGGAAATCAACCACCTCAGCGGTATCCTGCAAAAGCCGGAATCTCTTAAAAACGCGGCGCAGGCCCTGCAGGACTATTGCCGCATCATTCAGGAAAGTGCAAACAAGCGCACAGCGGAGCATTACGATCCGCTTGCAGCCGCCATGGAAAAATACAAATATAAAGCTAACGGAGGAAAGCTGCTATGAACGACACAAACGATATCTATCAGGGCATGAGCGAAGAGGAACTGAGCGCACAGGCAGACGCTCTGCTTGCTGCAGAAGGCATCGCTTCCCCGAAGAAGAAAGCCGCAAAAGACGCAAAAAAGGCAGAGAAAGTCACTGAAACGGCACCTGATAAGAAATATGCACCGCTCGATGAGAAGGTCATTTCCTCCCTCCCCGCGGCATCGCTCTTGGAAGGCAGCGAAAAGCTGCGTGATCTCTTTGCCAAGGGCAAGAGCAAACACAAGCTTGAATCTGCCGAGCTGATGGAAGTGCTCGATGAGATGGAGCTTGACGGAGATCAGATGGATCACATCTATGACTCTTTGGAGGTGCTGCGCATCGAAGTCGGCACACCGGAGCTGATCGACAATGAGGATGTTCTCGATGATGAGCCTCCTCTGGAAGCCATTGCCGAAATTGAAGAGGAGGAGCTGGTCGATCCCAACGAGCTGGTGGACAGCTTTTCTATTGACGATCCCGTCCGCATGTACCTCAAGGAGATCGGTAAGGTCGCGCTGCTCTCCGCTGACGATGAAGTTGCGCTGGCAACTGCCATGAGTGAGGGCGTTGCCGCTCAGGAAAAGCTGGACGCCGCCGAAGCAGACGGTACCGTGCTGAGCGAAGAAGACGCAGCCGCTCTTCATGCTGCTGTCAAGGAAGGGGAAAAAGCCAAGCAAAAGCTTGCGGAAGCCAACCTTCGTCTGGTCGTCTCCATTGCCAAGCGTTACGTTGGCCGCGGCATGCTCTTCCTGGATCTGATTCAGGAAGGTAATCTGGGTCTGATCAAGGCTGTGGAGAAGTTTGACCACACCAAGGGCTATAAGTTCTCCACCTATGCTACCTGGTGGATCCGTCAGGCCATCACCCGCGCCATTGCCGATCAGGCACGCACCATCCGCATCCCTGTTCACATGGTGGAGACCATCAACAAGGTCATTCGCGTCTCGCGTCAGCTGCTGCAGGAGCTGGGACACGATCCCTCCCCGGAGGAGATTTCCCTGGAAATGGGTATGCCCGTTGACAAAGTGCGCGAAATTCTGAAGATTGCACAGGAACCGGTCTCCCTCGAAACGCCCATCGGTGAAGAGGAAGACAGCCATCTTGGTGACTTTATCCCGGACGAAGCTGCCAGCGAGCCGAGCGAGGCAGCCTCCTTCACGCTGCTGCAGGAGCAGCTCGTGGATGTACTCTCCACGCTTACCCCGCGTGAGGAGAAAGTACTCAAGCTCCGCTTCGGCATTGAGGACGGTCGTCCCCGCACGCTGGAGGAAGTCGGCAAGGAGTTCAACGTCACACGCGAGCGTATTCGTCAGATCGAGGCTAAGGCTCTGCGCAAGCTCCGTCACCCCAGCCGCAGCAAGAAGCTGAAGGACTTCTTGAACTGAAAACATTAATTCCGCCGCGACTGCGGCGGAATTTTATTCAGCTCATTCCCCGATTGTCACATAACTGCCATGCGGAACTATTAACAATGTGTAAAGGTTTCCCTCCCTCGCAGTTTCTGCTATTGACAGATCTTTATTCTTTTTGCTACATTGTTTTTATCCAAAAACGCAAAAGTGAGGATCCTCTATGAAATGGAGCATTGTGGCAGATTCTTCCTGTGATCTGGTGAAGGACGATTTCAACTGTGAGGCATTTGGTTTTTCAACCGTGCCGTTCACCATCCGTATCGGAGACAAAGAGTACGTAGACTGCGAGGAGCTGGATACCGAGGAGCTGCTTGAGGCGATGGAGCATTGCCCCCAGATCGGCAGCACGGCCTGTCCCTCTCCGCACGCCTGGGCAGAGGAGTTTACGAAGGCGGAGAACATTATCTCCGTAACCATTTCTGACAACCTCTCCGGCAGCTACAACAGCGCCGTGACTGCCAAGCAGATTCTCCTTGCTGAATGTTCGCATAAGAAGATCGCCGTACTGAATTCCAAATCGACCGGCCCTGCGATCGCCCTGCTCATCCGCCATATTGCGCAGATGATCCGCTGCGACGCTTCTTTTGACTCCATTCATGACGAAGCGGAGGATCTGGTACATAATATAAAAACCGTATTCGCGCTCACCTGCTTTGACAATCTTGTCAAAAACGGAAGAATGAGCAAACTCACCGGTTTTATTGCCAAAAAGCTTGGTATGTGGGGCATCGGGATCGGCAGCCCGGAGGGCACGATCAAAATGAAAGGAAAAGTCCGTGGCGCATCCGGTGCGATCAGTGCCATTGTTGACGACCTGCATCAGCGCGGCTTCCAGGGAAAAGAACTCATAATCAGCCATTGTCATAATGCCGAGTTTGCCCAAGCCCTGCGTGAGAGGATTGCCGAGCGTTGGCCCGATGCCGACATCACCGTGCTCAAAACGCGCGGTCTCGATAGCTTCTACGCCGAGCGCGGCGGCATTATCCTTTCCTATCTCTGATCCCGTTTACGAAATGCGGACAAGACAGGTCATTTCTGTCTTGCCCGCATTTTTTGTTTTGCTTATGCTCGTTTCAACAGGTGCTGCGCTTCGGTATGTGCCAAATCGTACACGCCGTCAAAGTCAACGAACGGGTTGTAGACTTTTTCCAGCGCATCGTGCATTTTTTTCGCTTCCTTCAATTTTTCAACGGCCTCACCGCGCAGCTCACGCTCGATCCGACGAATGAAGCGCAGTTTTGCCTTTTCCGCTCGGGAAATACCGCCGTCTGCCATTGCATCAAGACGGATGCGGCGATACACCTCCCCCTGATAAGGTGTTCTTTCGTTTGAAGTAACAAAGGCCACCCCACGTTCCGCCAGCAGCACATGCTGCAACTCCGTCGGACGGTCAGGGTTCAGGCAGGCAAGCACATGTTCCCCGTTTGCTGCCGCGGCGCCGCAAATCATACGCAGCGCACCGTTTCCCAGCCCGGAACTGTCGCAAAATTCGTAAACACGGGGGCAAAGCGTCTCCACCGTATCGAATCGGCAGAGTTCTCCGGCATTGGTCACGCCGCCCAGAAATGCATAGGAAACGCTGCCTGCATGGGCATTTTTGTGCTTGAGCTCGCGTGCGATGATGCCTCTTGTGCGGCGCTCGAGCTTTGCAAAATCCATATGCGTGTGGATACTTGCACGGCGTTCAGACTCCACCTCGTCTGCCGCGCGAAGGACATGATACGCCTCGCGGTAGTAAGCGCGGTACGCATCGGTGAGGGCGATCAGCTCCGCACGCTTTTGCTTGGTTCCTTCCACATCATAAAAGCGCGTCAGATCAAGATACCGCTCACAGGCGACCGTGTAGGTCGGCTCCAGTACATGGGGTGCAGTGCCGTCCACCATTGCGATGCGCAGTTCGGGGAAAATTGCCCCGTCCAGCGAATCGGGATCCCCAGAGCAGTGGATATACACCGGTGTGTATCCTGCGTCGCACAGTTCCGCGCTTACCGTCCGCATAAAGGATGATTTGCCGCAGCCGGGGCCGCCTTTTATGATCAACAGGTCATCAAAGCGCGCCGAAAGCAGTTGATCGTATTGTGAAGAAAATCCCTGTGCGCTGTTCGCGCCAAGGAAAATATGAGCCGTTTTTTTCATAGAACTCCTCCAAGGAAAACATTCCTACTGTCAAGATATGCATTCAGAGTTGTCCCTGTCTGTATTTAGGCTCAAAATAAGAGCAAGACCGACATTCGTGCCGGTCTTGCTCTTTTAATCAACTGTTCTTCACAGTTTCTTTTTTTGAAGTTCTTAAATTACTTGGCGAGTTCGACGAGCTTGGTAAAAGCAACGGGATCGTTGATTGCCATCTCGCTGAGCATCTTGCGGTTGATCTCGATGCCCTTGACCTTCAGACCGTGCATGAAAGTAGAGTAATTCATGCCGTTCATCTTGCAGGCAGCGGAGATACGGGTGATCCACAGGGAGCGGAAGTCGCGCTTCTTCAGGC
Organism: Eubacteriales bacterium; assembly: GCA_030529725.1. Lineage (GTDB taxonomy): Bacteria > Bacillota > Clostridia > Oscillospirales > Oscillospiraceae > Hominicoprocola. The sequence continues at coordinate 40,377 of JAUMWI010000010.1, forward strand.
GACGGCCGACATAAGCGTAGGTCAGGGACTTCATGACCTGCTCGTTCGCCATCTTGAAGTGGCGGGATTTGTTGCCCCAATAGCCCTTTGCGAGCTTAAGGGTCTTGTTTCTTCTCTTGCGCGTCATCATTGCGCCTTTAACACGTGCCATATTAGTAAGCCTCCTTTAAGCGTATCTTATAATTATTTGTAGGGGATCATCTTGCGGATGGTGCTGGCAGTGGTCTTGTCAGCATAACCGCCCTGACGAAGGCGACGGGTACGCTTGGTGGGCTTCTTGGTCAGGATGTGGCTCTTGAAAGCCTTGGCGACCTTGACCTTACCGGTCTTGGTCAGGTTGAATCTCTTCTTGGAACCACTGTGGGTTTTCAGCTTGGGCATTGTAGTTTCTCCTTTTCGTATTGTTTTTGCCGGGGATTTACTTTCCCGTTTTCGGGGAAAGGAACATGGACATGCTGCGCCCTTCCATCTTGGGCTCTTTATCTAATGTAGCTGTTTCGGCAATAGCCTCCGCAAAGCGCACCAGCAGCTCGTGTCCGATCTCAGTGTGTGCCATCTCGCGGCCGCGGAAACGGACGGAGACTTTCACACGGTTGCCGTCAGCAACAAATTTCTGAGCATTTTTCAGCTTGGTATTGAAATCGCCGACGTCGATGCCCGGAGACATACGGACTTCCTTGATCTCAACGACATGCTGATTCTTTTTGGCTTCCTTCTCGCGCTTGCCCTGTTCAAAACGGAACTTGCCGTAGTCCATGAGCTTGCAGACGGGAGGAGTTGCCTGCGGGGAGATCTTCACAAGGTCAAGGCCCTGCTCATCGGCAATATGCTGCGCCTCAGCAGCGGACATAATGCCGAGCTGTTCTCCGGTAGAACCAATCAGACGAATCTCGCTGTCACGAATTTCTTCATTAATCTGATGCACGATGTTGCTAATACCAAAGCACCTCCATTAAAACAAATCTTTGCAAACAAAAACGAGCGCAGAATCTGCACCCGTCCAATGACACAAAAAGCCCATAGGCTTTTCTCCTTCATTGACCCCTTCGCTTTGCTGGGGGTGAGAGCGGATGCAACCGTTCTTCTTTGTTTTGCAGAGGGAGTATATCACGCAGGTTTCCGTTTGTCAACTGTTTTTTGCGGATTTTTTGAATATTTTTTGCCGCGGCGGTCAAAATAATGACAAAGCAGGACTGCGAAAGGAGGCAAAAACCGTGAAA
>JAUMWI010000011.1 GCA_030529725.1 Eubacteriales bacterium
GACGAAACGCCTGTTGTCTTTGACCATGGCGTGCGTGATGACGCTGGGTTTGCTGCCGAGTATGACGACGCCGGTCAGTGCCGACGAGACCACTGACGATTCGCCCTTCTGCTCTCCCGATCCCAATGAGCAGGATGCGGCGCTGAACGTTCTTACCGCCTACCGCTGGCACCGGGTCCATAAGCAGAGCGACCTGCCGCAGACGACGGGTAAAAAGGTCCACGTTCTGATTTTGGGCTATCAGGACGGCAAGACCGGCGCCAACGATCCGGTCTACTATCTCATGGGAGATAACAACACCTCCGGACGGGAGCATCAGGCCAATGCCGTGGAATTCCCGAAGAGTGCCTATTTGCCCAACCCCATGTCCTCTGACGCATCGAATGACATCTTCTATACCACGGAGCTGATTTCCGACACTGAGATAGCATACACCGGCGATAAGGACAGCAAAAACGAGAACGCCATGACATATCGCATGTATTCCAGGAATGGCAACCTGATCGAGCTCTACGATGATCTGGAATGGAAGGGCTACAACACGACGCATAAAAATGACCACTGCGCCATTTACACCCATGATCTGAGCACCAGCGATTATGGTAAAAATTTGCCCGACTACATGGTTCGTATCTACCATGAGAGAAAAGGCTCCAATGACTGCGGTCTGGATATTAAGACCATTGACGGAAAGCCTTACTACAACGGCTGGCATGATGGCACCTACGAGTACGACAAGTTTGTGCTGTATGTGGCGGAGGAGATCACCATCACCGCCATCACCGCGGACTACACCATTCGGGACGACATGGTGATGAACGTAAAGAACGGCGTCCTTTTGGTGGACGGCGTGACGCTGACCGTTCAGCCCGGCGGTGTGCTGAGCATCGAGGGTCAGTTCTTTAATAACGGTGTCATCAACAACTACGGTACCGTCATTGTGCAGGAAGGCTCCTGCATCACCAGCTTCCTGCCCAAAAGCACCAACACCACGGCCGGCAAGATCCTCAATTCCGGCAAGAATGTGGAGTACTACAAGGATGTGGAGTCGGTCATCCAGAGATTGACCGATATATGGGAAGAGGAGCTGGCTAACATCGCCGACCAACAGGCGATCATCGCCGAAGAGACCGAAGCGATTACCACCCTCCAGAGCGCACTGACGGTGAAGCTGGCGCAGAAGACCGCCAGCGGTACCACGGTGGAAAAGGAAATGGAAAATCTGGAAGATAGCATCGAGGGTCTGGAGGAGCAGCAGGAAAAGATTCAGCAAAAAAAGGCGGTCTATTCCACTGCCGACGGATATAAGGAGGACGCTGACGCAGCGGAAGACCTCTCCGACGAAGAAGTGACCGCAATGTCGACTCTGTTCGATACGGAAGTCATTACCCCTGTGAGGACAAAGCTGGAAGAGGTCGCCGGAGACGTGCAGGAGCTGCAGAGCGATCTGACTGCCGCGCAGGCGGCGAAAATGGAAGCGGAGCAATCCGCCGCAGCCTCTCAGAAGAAGGTGGAGCGCTGCGCACGGCAGATCAAGGAAAACGAGACGGCACTCAAGAGCCTCTCGAAAACCGCAACCAAGCAGGGTGAGGGCAACCTGATTGTGATGAAGAATGCCCGCGTGGTCTTTAACGAGGCAACGGACTCCCGCCTGGTGATCGAGGAGGGCGGCAGCTGCGTGTGCAACGGCTACATCGTCCACCCCAATACCATCCTCCTGTCGGATTCCAAGTTCCATATCCGGGAGGACGGCGCAGTCATGGCACAGTACGCCATCAAGAAAAACATTCTCAACGCCCGTGGAGCCACGGTATCGAACCCCAAAACCAAAACCGTGTCCCTCGCCGGTATGGAGGAATGTGTCAAGACGACGGATTCCATGCTGGTCAGCGGAAATTATGTATTTAAGGTAGACGGTGTGTACCGCTATGCGGACAATCCCATCCGAAATTCCACTACCGGCGAGATTCAGGCGATTAAGGCCGGCAGCGGCAAGTGGGAAACCAAAAACGGACCGGAGGAGTACATCGACGATGAGGGCAGCCGTGTCTCGGTGGCGACCAACGGTGATAAGACCACCGTCAAGAAGGACGGCACGGTCATCACCTACACCAAGGCCACCGACACCACCGTCACCATGATACCCGGCGGCACCGTCATTACGGTGGATTCCACCGGACGAAGCAGAGAAATCCGTGCCAACGGCGATTTCATCTACCTGTTTGCCGACAAATCCATCGAAAAGATGCTGGTGCATCTGCCGGTGAACGAGGGCGGCGGCGTGCAGGAGTACGACAGCACCCTGCAGGCCATCGTCACCACCTATACCAACAGCCGCAAGGATAATGACATCAGCAAGGAGATCGACTATCAGGCCGGCGAGCTGAAGGGGTATCGGGATGTGTACCATTTTGGCAAAGAGGACTGGGAACGTCTCAACGCACAGGGGGAAGAGCTGTTCCACTGTGTGGCCGCTACCAACACCTACTACTATAAAGACTACTACGATGTGAAGGACGCCAACGGCGATATCATCAAACGGATTTACACCTCCGGCGCCATGGAGGGCGCGAAGGTCGAAAGGTTCCAGACCCACGAGCTGGACGAAATCCTGGGCAGCGAGCTGCTGTGGAAGGTGACGACCCCCTTCGGCAAGGAAACCACCTGCCGCCTATGGCACGTGGTGGACGGTGCCAACCGAGATGTCAGCAAGGCATACGTCTGGCACTTTGCCGACGGCACCACCTGCACCCTCATGGACGAAAAGTATATTACATTTGATTTTGCGGCCTGCTTCACCATTAAGAGCGACTTGAAGATGGCGCCCAAAATCTATAACCTGACACTGGACGCGACGGCGGTCAACCTGCCCATGATGGAAACCATCAGCACCCCCGAATGGTACAACATGGCGGCCGATAAGCGGCCTGCCACCATTACCATGGACTTCGAGGGCGGCGGCACCGCCACCTACACGAAGAGTCTGGCCGGGGACAACTTCACGGGGAAGGACACCTATCTTCTGACTGAGATCAGCGGCATAGAAAAAACGACGGGAACTCGTGCCCGCGGCGGCAGCTTCGGAATATGGAAATCAGTTCGGATCAACCCTGCCTATTACGCGGCGAACTGGTCGGAAGCGTCTGTGAAGCAAACGCCCGGCGCCGGTATCTGGAGCGCGAATATGAATCTGTGGAAGGTCACGCTTGATTACACCATTTACACGAGCCCGTTTGAAACCTATGACCATGCGGACAGATCCGGCGACAGCGCGGCTGATATCAGTGTGGGCGGCACGAAAACCTCTGTGAGCGTTACAAGCAGTGATACCTCCGCCGCCAGCTTGATGAAGTCCTGTCCTTTGTTCCACATTCCCGCAAAGAGTGAATAACCCCGTATCAGACCCAAGGAGGCTTGGATATGAAAGATAAGAAAAAAGGAAATCAGACGCTCTCTCGTATCGGGCAGGGTCTTATGGAGAAGGTGACCGGCAAAAACTTTCTCATGAACCTGGCGCTGACGGTGGTCGCCTCGGGCGTGCTGGGCTTCCTGGTGCGCAATCTGACCAATAGCTTCAGCAGCATCGTCAGCGGCTACGGCTTCCGCATCGACCTCATGACCATCGTCCAGTGGCAGACCTGGGCGATCGGCCTTGTGATCGTGGCGCTGTTCTGGTTCCTCACTTCGGTGAGCAGCGGCTTCAAGGATCTTTTTAAGAACGACGGCGGACTGCTGGGCGGCAAGGGCAGCGGCGATGTGACCAGCGTGCTGGAAAACAGCCGCTACCTCACCGCCAAGGAGCGCGACAAGCTGTTTGCCCCCCATGTGTACGAGGAGCTGGGCGATGCCAAGAAGGACGGCGTTCCCGTCCGCGCACTGGTGAACAAGAACGGCAAGCTGGAAGTGAACATCATGTCCGGCGTCCACTCGCTGGTCATCGGCTCCACCGGTTCCGGTAAGACCACCACCTTCATCAACCCCATGATCCAGCTCATCGGCGCGACCAACTGCGGCAGCTCCATGATCATGACTGACCCGAAAGGCGAGCTGTTCGACCTGCACTCCAAGTTTTTGAAGGAGCGGGGCTACAACGTCATGGTGCTGGACCTGCGTGATACCTATTCCTCCTCCCGCTGGAATCCGCTCAATTCCATCTGGGATATGTATCAGGAGTATCAGAATACCGACAAGGGCATGATGGCGCATCGGGACAACATGGCCGATTACCCCGACCTCAAGGTCATGGACGGCATCCCCGAAGTGGGCGAGCCGTGGATCGAGTGGGACGGCAAGGCATACGCCGACCTGCGTCACTGTCAGGATGAGGTGGCGGTTGCCAAGCAGAAGATCTACGACGAAATGTACGAGGATTTGAGCGACCTCATCTCCGGTATCTGCCCCATCACCAACGAAAAAGACCCCCTGTGGGAGAAGGGTGCCCGTTCCATCGTGCTGGCCACCTGTTTGGCCATGCTGGAGGACAGCCAGAACCCCGAGCTGGGCATGACAAAGGATAAATTCAATTTCTTCAACCTCAACAAGATCCTCACCAAGAGCGACAACAACTATCAGGCGCTCAAGGACTATTTCGAGGGCCGCGGCTCTCTGTCTCAGGCCTACACGCTGTCCCGTCAGGTGCTGGCGGCAGCCGATCAGACCATGAGCAGCTACATGTCCATCACGTTCGATAAGCTGTCCCTCTTTAACGATAACGGTATTTGCGGTCTGACTTCCGCAACCGACATCCACGCCGAGCAGTTCGCCTTCGAACCCACGGCGCTGTTTTTGAAGATCCCCGACGAAAAGGATACCCGTCACGGCCTTGCATCGTTGTTCGTGCTGAGTATGTATAAGGCGCTCATTAAGGTGGCGTCCGGCAGAGAGGACCTGTCTTTGCCCAGAAACGTGTACTTCATCATGGATGAGTTCGGCAACATGCCGAAGATCGAGAAGTTCGACAAGATGATCACCGTCGGCCGTTCCAGAAAGATCTGGTTCAACATGGTGGTGCAGTCCTACTCTCAGCTCAACAACATCTACGGCGAAGGCGTAGCAGACGTGGTGAAGTCCAACTGCGGCCTGAAAATGTTCATCGGTTCCAACGACATCGGCACCTGCAAGGAGTTCTCGGAGCTGTGCGGCAACAAGACCGTCAAAACCAACTCCACCTCCTCCAGTATGGGCTCGAAGGAAGGCGATATGAGCGTCAGCACGCAGATGCAGACCCGTCCGCTGATCTATCCCAGCGAGCTGCAGAAGCTGAACAACAAGCAGTCCACGGGCAACGCCATCATCGTGACCTTCGGTAACTACCCGCTATTGACCAAGTACACCCCGTCCTATAAATGTGATTTCTATCAGTTCGGCAAGATGGATATGGGCGAGATCCGCTCCCATATGTTCCGTCCCGATGAGGTGTTCTACGACATTGAGCAGCGAAATCAGACGGTTTTGGGCAAGTAATGATTTTTGAGGAGAAAAAGCAGTGAAAAAGACAATTTTTCTCAGTATGCTGTGTATGCTGCTGCTGACCACGGCAGCCACGGCCGTGACCGTCAACAGCACGCAAATCGACAATTTTACCGGAAAGCCCTTTTCGGAAGGCGGCGGCGTGTCGGATCGGGATGTGGTGACGCTGAGCAACACCTCCCGGTATGAGCGGGAGAAAAAGGTCTTTGTCTACCGGCAGCCTTCCGGGGCAGAGATCAAATCCTCCGTGGCAAACGACATGATCACCACCAACGCGGTCATGCTGGAGATCCCCTCTGCCATTGATGTCACACTTTACCGGGACGGAGAGGCGGTCGTTGATCCCGACTTTGCGGAGATCAGGACCCCCGGCAGCTATGTGCTGACCACGGAGAGCAACGGCATGCCGGTGCAGATCCTGCGCTTTACCATTTTGAATGCAGTCAGCGGCGCAGTCTATAAGTATCCCATGCCCACCGGCTTTCTTGTTTCCGAAGTTTATCTGAACGATGTGGAGCAGCGCTACACCCCTTATGAGGTGGATCTGACTGAGGAGGGTAAGTACCGCATCTCCTATTACTGCTCCGCAACCGGTGTTTCCTATGACTTGGATGTGTACATCGACCATACGCCGCCGGAACTGGCGCTGGAAGCGGTGGTGGACGGTGTGGCAAAGGGCCCGGTGGATCTCGGCGATCTGGAGGGCAACACCTCCATTTACATCGAGCAGGACGGCGAGCCGATCAACTATAAGTCCACCCTGACGGAAAGCGGCAGCTACGTGATCACGCTGGAAGATCAGGCAGGCAACACCACAACGTACAAATTTGTTATTCAGGTCTATTTTAACGTGAGCAGTCTGATGTTCTTCGCCTTGACCCTTGTGGCGGCGGTGGCCATCATTGTATATGTTCTGTACTCCAAAAAGGCCTTGCGGATTCGGTGAGGCAGACTATGGAGAGAAAGATTGAGAGAAAGGGGTGAGTGGCATGGGAGTCGCTGACGCAATATTCGGTGCAGTGAAACAGGGCGCAAATTATATCGTCGACCGAATCGGCGATGCCATTATCACCGCCATCAGCAACTTTATCGGTATGCTGATGTACTACTTCACCTGTGCACTGATGTGGCTGGTGGGGATTCTGCAGGAGCTGTTCAACGTATTTTCCGGCACCGACAAGGTGCGCTATAACGGCCGCGCCACCTATCTGGTGGATGTGTTTTTCCAGAATAAGAGCGTGCAAAACGTTTACTGGGGCGTTGCTCTTATCGGTATCGTATTCGTGTTCGTGTTCACGATCTTTGCCGTCATCCGCAAGACATTTGACCTTGACGACAAGCAGCAAAAGTCCATGGGCGCGATCCTGCGCGGTACGTTTAAGAGCATTCTCATCATGCTGATCCTCAGCTTTGCCCTGAGTGCGGCGCTGAACCTGAGCAATGTGGTCATCAACCGCATCAGCTACATTTTCGACAATGCGGATTCTCTGACCCAGGAAAAGGAGATCCACTTCACGGACGATCAATATGCCACCATGGCCCGTATCTATAAGACCATCGGCGAGTATTCGCTCAATCCGTCCTACAACAGTCAGTATAACCTCAACAGCTGCTACAATGCCATCCGGCCCGATTTGCATTATCTGGTGCAGCAGGGCGTTTTCAACTTCGTATATGTGACCAAGGATGACAGCGGTCAGGAGATCGACACCTGGCAGAGCGTGCTGCAGGAGCTGGTCTATGCATCGGACAGCTCCCGTGAGCTGAAAATGGACGTGACCTATGGCGAAGTCAACGAGTCGCTGCTCAAGATTATGAAGATCCTGCGCAGCAATGCCAACTTCCGCCCCCTGTCAGACTATGAGGGCGGCTACACCACAGTAGGTACGGTCAGCCTGGATCGCGTCTTGTTCCTGACCGGCACCGGCTCCGCCGCCAAGAACAGCCGCTATAACGAGAATCCCTATCTGACCGACGGCCTGCGCGGCGCATTCTTCATCGGAGAGAAGAGCATTTACAGCTTCAGCGACGTCAAGGGCGCTTTCGACATCGGTGTTACCGGCATCAGCTACATTTTTATCTGGGTGCTGGCGTACTTTACGCTGAGAAATCTGCTGCGCTGCATCTTCGCCTGCGTGGCAAGACTGTTCACCATGGTGTCTCTTTACATCATCGCACCGCTGACCGTTTCCACCATGCCGATGGACGATGGCGGAAAGTTCAAGCAGTGGATGATTACCATGACCGTACAGGGTCTGGGCATTCTGGGCGTCATCATTCCCATGCGGTTGATTATCCTCTTTGCCCCCATCATCCTCGGCAGCGATCTGCAGTTATTTGACTCCGTGACGTTGAACTTTATCGGCAAGGCACTGCTCGTGGTGGGCGGTCTGGAGGCTGTGGAGGGCTTCAGCGGACTGGTCAACGGTATTCTGGCCGACAGCGCCAGTATGCAGGCGGTGCATAACGGCGGTCTTAGCAGCAGTATCGGTATGGCAGACCGTGTGTTCAGCAAGGGTACCCGTGCTGCCGCCAAGGTGGGCGTGGGTGCCGCCAAGGTCGCTTCCGACGTGTCGGGTCTGACTGCCGTGGGCCGCGGTCTGGCAGCTGCCGGCGGCGCAGTGGCGGGCGCGGCGGGCGCGGCATACGGCGCGTTCCGTGACAACGGCGGTCTGTTGGGCATGGGTCTCATGGGCGCGGGTATGGCGGCGGCCAGCCCCTTCGCCGCGGCCAAGAAGCTCGGCAGCTCTGTGATGAACTACCAAAGCGATAAGAAGGCATTCAGCGGGAAGGGCGGCGATACCGCCAACAACGCTGCGCCGAATCCCGCCAATCCCAAAGCGGGCGGTTCGGATAAATCCGGCAGCTCCAACAGTACCCCAAACCAAATCGGCAACCAGGGCGGTAAGAACTATTCCGCCGATGTGCAGAAGATCTTCGGTGTCGATGCCCAGGGCAACGTGGTGAAGCCGAAAAAGAAGGCTCCGCCGCTGGAGAACAAACATCTATAAACAACGATATTGCGGGGCGCAAGTCCCGCATATCGAACGTTCCGTTGGAAAGTGGTGAAATCTGAATGAGACTGATTCCCGGTAAAACAAAAGTCAAGATGGAGCTGTTTAAGGGCGTTTCTCTGGGCGATATGCTCATTGGCGGCTTTTCCGTGATCCTGCTGCTCTTTATCATGACTTCCTCCCTCCCGGGCAGGCTGTATATTGCCATCGGCGTGGCGCTGGTGGCGGTGGCTCTGCTGCTGCGCATGGATGGGGAGTCCAACTATGCGTATCTGCTGCGTATCATCCGCCATTTCAGCTATCCCCGCAGCTTTGAGCGGGTGTTCAGCGATAAGGATTTGCTGCGGAGCCGAGAGGAAGGCATGGAGCAGGTTGCCTTTGACCACCTGTTTGAGGAAAAACAGGCCGCTGAGCGCGCAGAGGAGACCAAGGACGAGCGCAAGGCTCGTCTGAAGCAGGAAAAGGCCGAGAAGAAGGCGCAGAAGAAGGCGGAGAAGGCCGAGCGCAAGGCGGATGACAAGCTCCTCAAGCGCAAAGACGTCTCTGAGGAGGAGAAGGACGCCATCTGGAGAAAGCGTGCCGAGCAGAGCGCGGAGAAAAAGCAGCAAAAAAGCGCGGATAAGGTGGCAAAGCAGATCGCCAACGCCAGGGATATGGCGGAGATCGCCGCCTTCACCGATATTGAGGACGACTTTATCGTCTACGGAAAGGACTATTTCGGCGCTGCCATCGAGATCCCTCCGGTGGAGTTTCGCTTTATGTCCGGTTTTCGTCGGCAAAATGCCATTGAAAACAGCTTCGGTCAGGTGCTTCGTGCGCTGAGCGCCGATTATGCCGCCAACATCGTCAAGATCGAGCGGCCCGTCATGTACGATACGTATTTGGACAATGAATACGCGAAGCTGGAGGATCTGCGCGCTTCCTATGAAAAGGGAATGCTCACGGAGGAGGAGCTGCGCTCTCGTGTGGAGATCCTCTACGACCGCATCAACGAGCTGCGGGAGCTGTGCTTTGGGGAGAGAGTCATTCAGCCTTTCTACTATGTGGTGCTGTTTGACAGCGACCGTCAGCAGCTCACTAACGCAGTCCGCTCTGCGCTTGATACCCTCCGCAACGGCGAGATGAACCCCCATCGCCTGAACAGTAAGGAGCTGGCGGTGTTCCTGCGCTACAGCAACGAGATCGACTTTGACGAGCGCGAGATCGACAAGATCCTGCCCGGGGACTATGCCAAGTGGGCGATGCCGGCCTCCGTCCGGATGCAGGCCCGTACCACCGTGGTCAACGGGATTTTGACCCACAATATGCGCGTGGTGAACTATCCCGGCGCGGTCAACGACGCATGGCTTGCCACCGTCATGTCCATTCCCGCGACCAAAGTGGTGGTCAAATGCACCCCCATGGATCGCGGCAAGGCCATCCAGAGCATCGACCGCTCTTTGTCCGAGCTGCGCGACCAGTTTGCCAATACCGGTGTGGACTCCAAGCGCATGGAACTGCAGGACCACATCGAGAGCCTGGGCGACCTGCTGGCCACCCTGCAGGGCGAGTCGGAAAATCTGCTGGAGGTCAACGTCTATGTGACCGCCTACGACATCCATCTCACCCGCGACACCTCCGGCCTGACCCAGCCGCCCCCCTCGGAGCTTGCCAACATCAACAATATGAAGAAGATGGTGCGCCGCACCTATCAGGAGCAGGGCTTCCGGCTCAACAACATGGAGTTCGATCAGGTGAATGCTTTCATCGCCTCTCAGGTCAGCGCATGGGATCCCATGCGCAGGCTGGGGCGTGACATCCCCACCAACACCGTGGCGGCCATGTTCCCGTGGGTCTTTGCCCATGTGTCGGATGAAAACGGCATCAAGCTGGGCGCAGAGTCCGGCGTGCCGGTCATGATCGACTTTTTCCGCCGTGACAGCGAGCGTGTCAACAGCAACATGGTCATCGTGGGTAAGTCCGGTTCCGGTAAGTCCTACGCCACCAAGAGTGTGCTGGCGAACCTTGCGGCAGACGATGCCAAGATATTTATTCTCGACCCCGAAAACGAATATGCCGAGCTGGCGCATAATCTCCACGGCAAGTTCATCAACGTGGGCAACGCCCAGCAGGGCCGCTTGAACCCCTTCCATATCATCACCTCGCTGGAGGACGATGAGGCCGACGGCTCCACCGCCTCCGGCAGCTACGCCACACACCTGCAGTTCCTGGAGGAGTTCTTCCGCCAGATCATGCCGGACTGTGAAAAGGACGCCATGGAGTATCTGAACTCTCTGGTGGATCGGATGTATACCGATCACGGCATCACCGCAGAGACGGACCTCGGCCGTCTGCGCCCCTCGGATTATCCCACCTTCGATGATCTGTATGACACCATTTTGACCGAGCTCCAGTCTACTGACAGCGAGTATATTCGCAATATGCTGCGGATTCTGACCAACCATGTGGCCAAATTCTCCACCGGCGGCAGAAACGCCAACATCTGGAACGGCCCGAGCACCGTCACGACCGACGAAAACTTTACCGTGTTCAACTTCCAGAGTCTGCTGGCCAACCGCAACACCACCATTGCCAACGCCCAGATGCTGCTGGTGCTCAAGTACATCGACAACGAGATCATCAAGAACCGTGACTACAATACCAGGTACGGCCTCAAGCGCAAGATCGTGGTGGTCATCGATGAGGCGCACGTCTTTATTGACACCAAGTTCCCCGCGGCGCTGGACTTCATGTATCAGCTTGCCAAGCGTATCCGTAAGTACAACGGTATGCAGATCGTCATTACCCAGAATATCAAGGACTTCGTCGGCAGCGAGGAAATCGCCCGCAAGTCCACCGCCATCATCAACGCCTGCCAGTACAGCTTCATTTTCTCCCTCGCTCCCAACGACATGAGCGATCTGTGTACGCTGTACGAAAAGGCCGGCGGCATCAACGAGATGGAGCAGGAGCAGATCGTGACCGCTCCCCGCGGTCAGGCGTTTACCGTCATGTCCCCTCAGAGCCGTTCCACCTTCAAGGTGGAGGTGACGGAGGATGTGCGGGAGATGTTCCGCGAGAGCAACTACGTCAGCAGCTACTTCAGCGGCGAGGATGGCGCACGGGCGTGGGAAGACTTTATGGGCGACAGCCGCGAAAAGCGTGCCGTGCTCAAGAGCGTTGCCGAGATCGTGGAGGAAGTGGCCGAGGAGGAGAAGGCATCCCACGTTTCCTTTGAGGAAATTACCGAGGAGGAGCTGGTCGCCGCGCAAGCCGGGGCTGCATCCCGCAAGAGCCGTCCCGTCAAGGCGGTTTTGCCGGAAGCGGAGGACGATTTCCCCGAAATTCCCGAGATCCCCGACGATCCGGAGGCATTTTTGGCCATGCAGAAGACCGCTTCTGTACCCAACCCGGCACCGATTCCCCCGGTGGTGCCGCAGGTGGTGGTGCAGGCGCCTGCCACCTCCACCAGAACGGAGGAACTGCTGGGCGAGCTGCTCGGCAAATTCAGCTACGAGTCCATGATGCAGGAGATCCGCCGCAGCGTGAAGGAAGAGCTGGGCAGGGAAGCGGCCGCTGCCGTACCCGTCGAGCCTGCCGCCCCTGCGGAGCCGGTTGCCCCCGTGGAGCAGCCGGAGGAGAGCGCGGGGGAGGAGAGCACCTCTCTCGGCTCCATCTTCAATGCCGACGCCGTTGCCGAGGCGCAGCGTCTTGCAGCGGAAGAGGCAGAGCCTGTGGCAGAGGAAGAGCCGGAAGGCAGCGGTTTCGATATTATGGCGCTGCTCATGGCAGAGGCTCAGAATATGAGCAATATTTCCCCCATCGAGATGATGGTGGACTACAACGAGAGCGTGATCCCGATCACGCTGGAAGAACTGGCAATTTACAATCAGCGGCATAGCGCCTGAGAAAAAAACCGGACTGTCAAAAAGTTTTTTGACTGTCTGTGTGCATCTCTTTTGCATCCATTCGTCTGATACGCTATGGGTGAAAACAAGAGGTCAGGATATCTGCGATAGGGAAGAGAACCGCTGCAGGAGGTAAGATCATGCGCAAACAAATAGAAAAGCTTTATAGGAAGGCGTGGGGACGGAGACTGCTGTCTTTGGCTCTGTGCGTCGTCATGTTTACCTCTCTGGTGCCGGCGGCATTTGCATCGCAGGATTTTTATAACCCCGTGGTGCAGCACATGACCACCAACTCCCGCAGTCTGTATAAGGATTCCACACCGGCGCAGATCAAGGCTGTCATCGACGGGATGTTTGCCAACGGAAAAATCCCGTATATGCTGGATAAATCCTATAACGTCAACTGGGACGAAGTGGACGCCCGCAGCTTTTACCGCAGCAGTGAGTTTGACAAGTACCGTGAGCAGTACGGTCTGTCCCGCCATGGCGGTGACGGTATTATCGTCTGCGATGGAAGCGCCCCCAACTACTACATTCTGGAAGATCAGGACTTTTATATTCCTACTCCCAGCATCCGCGGTGGTGAGGATACCATCAAAGGAAAATACAAGACCTATTTTCTGGAAAAACTGCTGGAAGCCTGGTGGACTTCTATGAGTCAGGAGCAGCAGTGGAATATGCTGAATAAGTGGTGGGAGAATTACGGCAGTACGATCCCCTCCACCATCGACGTGGATGATGAGGATCTTACCGTGGTTTCCAAGTTTGTTGCCTATCAAGGAGTGAGTTTGTTCCGCGCTCCTTTCGAAGGCTCCATGCGGGACGCTTATGCAGCAATCGTCAACGGCGAGGAGTTCCGCAAGGAGGAAGCCGAGAAAAACACGGTGGACCTCACCAAAAACACCTACCTCCTGCGCGTAGATACGGGGATTCTCTCCGGAGACAATGTGCTGTATTTAGGCATCCGCTATCGGGATGTGAACGGGGAAGAGCGCACGGAGTTCCTGTTCCCCAACGAAGGTTCCCTCTCCGAGGGCTACCGGCTTGCCGAGAGCTTTGGCAATCCTCAGGATCGCATTAACACCGTGCACAACGTCACCGGCTATCAGGTTTCGAACGCATACGGCAATCAGAAGGGCCTGCGGAGCAACAGCACCGACACCTATCTGTTCCAGACCGACTATGAGCTGGCGGAGTGCCTGAGCATCGACGTGATGATGCGCTATACCACGGGCGGCAAGGGCTGGACCTGCAAGGGTATATACCTTTACAAGGTATCAGGTGTGTACGGCGTGGAGATGGCCGGTTACTATTCGGACAACTATTATATTTCCTTTGCCGGCGAAATGCTGGTAAAGCTGAAAGAAGATACGGTCAACTTTGAGCTGGATCAGTCCGACCGGATGTTCCGCATCACCGAGGCCGAGAGCAATCTCTACACGCTGCAGAAAATCGACGCAAATGACGAGATGCGCCAATACGACAGCCGCGCCAATACGTACCTCTTTAAGGTGGACTTTGCCGACACCTACAAGGCCGGCATCGAAAGTCTGGCGGCTCGCTATGGCGATGAACGCCGTCTGCGTCAGGTGGCTGAGGCGCTGACGCTGAATGTGACTTATATCGACACCTACGGAAAGAATCGCACCATCAGTATGCCCATGATCACCAGCACGATTGCATGGCTGGTGGAGACCGGCATGGTAAGCGAGGAGCTGCCCATCGCCGGAATTGCCCAGCAGGGTGAGAGCATCCTGTTCCCCGGCACGCTGCCGGAATTCCGGGAGCTGAAGCAGGTCACGGTGACTTACGGTCGCAATGCTGCGACAAAAGCAGGTATCACGGGCGATGCAGGCACCATTCGTGAAGAGCGGTTGAGCAGCCTCAACAACGACACCATCAGCATCACCGGACTGCAAATTTATAATGACGACGTAGATGTGACGGTTCGGGTCACTCCCACGGACGAAACGGGTAAATCGCAGGAAAACGCGGCAACACTGCAAATGTCCGTTGCCAGCGAGTATCACCCCCTGTACTATTTTGCCTGGACGGATCCCACCGGCTTCCAGATCAAGCCCGGGGAGAGCAATCTGACCAGCCGTATCACTCAGTATGTCCCCGGCAGCAAGATCGAAAGCCTCGAACCCAATACGGCGGAGCGCTATCTGGTGGAGATCGATACGGATGATCCTGCCCGCGCAGGCACCGAGGAGACGCTGTATCTGTGTCTGGGTTATATATGCGACGGGATCGAGGTGCAGTCCCCCACCATTGACTTGAAGGACGGCACCACGGAATTTTACGGCTACTGGCCCGGTAAAACCGGCGATGCGGCTTATCAGGCAGGCGCCGGCGCCGGCGGTACGATGCGCTGCATCGTGACGCTTGATAAGGTGCAGCGCTTTACCAAGGCCACGCTGTCCCTGGGCGGCGCTGCTTCTGACGACTGGCAGATGAAGGCAATCCGCATCTATGCTCTGGGCGGTCTGGGCAAACGAAGCATTGTGTGGGAGGACAGCAACATCTCTGACCGCATGATTACCCGTGAGATCAAGGACAGCGACATTCGCCTTCTGGCACAGTATCCCAACGCATTGGATGAGACCGAGAGGCAAGTAACGGAAAACGGGGATGAGATTATCCCCGACAAAGTGTATCTGAATTCCGCGATCTATGAAAAAACCATCCTGTTCGGCGACAGCTCCCGAAGCGTCATTGAAGAAAAGCCCAGGGTGGACTGGAATGAGATCCGCTACTCCATGAGCTTTGAGGACACCATGCAGGATCTGGGCTTCGTGAACACCGCTTCTACCTATCAGGTGGATGTGAAGGTGGCAAGCAACAGCCAGGCCGGCGGTGCGGATGACTGTGGTTCTAATAACCTCTTCTATTTTAAGCTCGTCTTTGAGGGCGGTTCCAGCGGTTACGTGCTGGCCAACCAGCAGCTCACGGCGGACGGCTTCCGTGCAGACCGCGTGGAGAGCTTCGATATCTCCACCAATGAGGATTACGGCGCATTGGAAGCCATTTACATCCTGCCCGAGACCGACAGCGGCAGCGATAACCACGACCCCTACGATAAACTGAATATTTCGAGCATTACCGTGACCCAAAAGTCCACCGAGAGCCTCCAGAAGAGCTGGACGTTCAACAACGTGGGCTGGGTGGATGTGCATCTCGAGGATAAGCGTGCCGAGAGCGCCATCGGCGGCAGAGAGGGTCGCAGCGAGGCGGAAATGGTCAACATTTACGCCTCTCCCGCCAGCGGTTACAGCCTGAATCTGGTGGTTGCCATGACCACCGGCAGCTACGACCGCGACATCGACGATGTTAACGCTTCTGCCAGCGATGAGAATCCCCAGTTTGTGGGCTCTCTGGTGGCAACGGTGGAATATTACGACCAGAATAACACCATCCGTCAAAAGAGCATCGACGTGGTGAAGGCCATGTATGAGTATAACCTGCAAACGCCGGAGTACTACAACGGGGAGACCTTCGCCAGCAGCGGCGGTATGACAGAGCATACCAGCCGTTCCGACCCCGACACCATGTTCCGCGGGGAACACACCGACCGATTCTTTATGAGTCTGACCGATGTGAAACAGCTCATCCGCATGCGTTTCGGCGCAAGTATGGAGCAGGGGAAGGGCTCGGCGCTGTGGAAACTGAGCGATGTGTCCGTCTTTGAAATCCAAAAGGCGGGGATGCTGCAGATCAACGCCGATGACGAGTATGAGTACAGCGGCGAGTATAAGCGAATCTGGTCCAGCACGGATGATATGGGCTACACGCTCAAGCTGATGGCGCCGGAGACGAAAGACCAGCTGCTTGGCCCACAGCAGCAGATCCCGGTGACATTTAACAAGAATGAGTATCTCGTGGATAAGACAGAAGCCAAGTGGATCAGCAAGATCGATCCGGTGCCTACGTCCAACACGGATACGCTGAATATGTACGTCTACATGAAAGAAGGCCCCTTGGAGCCGCCTGCCAGCGAATATAACCTCTCTTTGCAGGTGAAGTGGAAGAGCCGCGGCAGCCAGACCACCTATCAGGATACCATCTTCCCCACGGAAAAGACGACCATCACCGGCACCGAGGGTCAGGCCGCCAATCATCGCACCATGTTCTATTACACGGGCCTCAACACCCCGGGTCTGGGCGCTGTATCGGGATTCTCCTGGGACTATGATATCCTGGGAAGCGTCAATCCCCATGTGGATTATGCCATCGTGCAGCACTTGCGTTCCGGTGTGGTCATCAACACCTACATTTACACCGGCAGCGGTTTGGCGCAGGAGGTCAAGCACACCACCCAGACCGTGAAGCTGCAGCTTTCTCCGGATACAGCGGAAACTTTGCTGGAGAAGGATATCTGCGATCTGGCAGTTGGCTTTACCTATCAGACGGAGAGTGAACTGCTCCGCTGCGAGAGCCTGGGCATCAAGTCCTCTCGGACTGCGGAAAACGAGGGCGGGAGCAGCGCGAGCATCACCGGCAAGACCCACTACGAGTTTATGTCCACCCAGTATGTGAAGGACGAAAACGGCAATCCCACCAACGCACTGCGCTATCAGAAGGTGAAGCCCGGCATGATCGTGGAGATCCCCTTCCAGGAGAAGGATCTGGGCAAGATCACCGGTCTGATCGTGGGTAAAGTGGGCGGCTTACAGGCCACCGTGGACAGCGCTTATATCTGTGAGTACGCAGGCGATACCTGCATCGGCTGGTATAACTTCGCAGAGGTCACGGAACTGGATCTGACGCCGACCGAGATCGGGGAGACGATCTCACAGGTCATGCCCGTTCATATGGAACTGATCACGGACGGTGAGGCACGTATCGCCAGCAGCGGCAGCACCAACGGCGACGCTGCCCCCATCCGCATGACAATGACCTACGTCAACTCCCTGAGCAACCTCCGCGAGGATCTGGTCATTGACGATATCCATACCTATATGAACGGCGGCTTCCGGGAGATAGCAGACGGCAAATACAAGGCGGAGCTGGACTTCCTCGGCAGGAATATCGGAGCCATCCGCTATATCACGCTGGAGCCTTACGCAGAGGACGCCTCGAGCAGCGCAATGTTCAACCTGTATAGCGTCAGTTGTTCCGAGACCGTGAATATGACAGAAAAGCAGCAGAAGAAGACCTTTACAACGCCGGTTCTGGTTCTGCAGGAAGCGCCGGTCAGCGTGAATCTCAGCACCATCGTTCTGACGCTGAAAGCGCAGACCCCGACGCTTGCCGGTACCGTCACCAATGAGCCGGCAGATGCCAAGAATCCTGCCAAGGTGACGATCCTCCCCGGCAAATCCGTGAGCATCATTACCAGCCTGACCGGTTCTATGGATGGCTACGGCTTCAAGGTCTCTACCGTCCGCAGAGTCGGCGCCGAGGGCAGCGAGATCGTGAATTGCCACCGGATCAATGGCAGCGAGATCATCGTGACCCCGCCGGATAACTATGGCACGGAGCCGGAGGTCTATGTGGTCACCGTGTCTTCCGAGGAAGCGCCTACGGATGTCTTTGCACAGGTCATCATTACCGTTCCTGTCTCTGAGATCGAGCCTGAGGAGAACTCCGCCCCGTCCGAAGGGAAGGACGACTCCTCTGACTCGGAGAAAAAGTCCGGCGGCGGCGAAGAAACGCCCACTGCCGGCGGTGAGTCTGCCGGTGAATAGGATCGCACATTAACCGGCAGCGCTGCCTCGGCTGTTACGAGGCAGGGCAGGATTCAGTAATCAAGAAACCATTTTGGAGGGATTCCATGAAAAAGATTTGGTTTGCAGTTGCGGGACTGGCGGCAGCACTGACCGTGGTTCTGGTGGTTATTCTGCTGACATCTCCCGTGAAGCGCATCGAAAGCAGCGACGGGGAGTCCCTGTATCCCTACGGATACGAACAGACGGAGAAGGGGCTGGAAGTGCATATTTCCGGCCATTTCCCCAAGGGGTTCCGTTGGGTAGCCATGAGCGAAAGCTCGGAGATCCACGCCGCAGAGAAAAGGCAGTCCGGCAGGAAGGCTGTTTTCCTGCTGACAGTAAACGGCTCCGCACAGGGAACCGTTCGCTTCAACCTGCAAAAGGAGAGCGGCGGTTTGACGGGGCAGAGTTATGAAATCGTGCTGTCCCTGCTGGCCTCCCCTCAGGGCGAGCTGAGTGTTTTGAGCAATTCCCACCGTGAGATCACCGGTCTGGGCGAAGGCAGCGGCGAGGGCTTTACCTATCAGGCAGCCGACCAGACGGACGGCACTGTGATGGTGCTTCTGCACGCGCAGGAGAGTATGGAATGGGTGCCGGAGATCGAGGGTACCTCCGTCCGCGTATCCATGGACGCCGCAGCCGGCGCGGAAAATGACCGCATCGTGCGTATCGAATATGCGCAGCTGGGTCAGAGCTGGGTCCGCCTGTGCGCAGGGGAGACCGGTCAGGCGGTGGAACTGTATGTGTCCACGGATCTGGAAGAGCGCGTGAATCTGATCCAACACGAGGTAATTTCCTATACCGCCGCGCAGCAGAGCATTTTGGGGCAGTACGAGGCAGAGTTTACCTCCGTTTACGGCACTGTGGCTCTGCCTGAGGAAGCCTTAGGCGTGGAACGTGCGATTGTGGACTGGGAAGATGGCGAGTCCGTGGGCTATCTGGGCTTCCTGCTCTCCGGCTGCCGCTGGGAGATGTATCTGCTGAGCGAAGTGCCGGCAGACTGGTGCAAAGCACCGGGAAAGGCCGTGGAAACCACCGTTGGGGATACTTCGGTCAGGATCGGCGCCTGGGGCACAGGCAGCAGCGCGATTTGGCTCATGGGTGAGAATATCTGTCTGCTGCGCTGTGATGAGGCGGACAGTGAGACGCTCCGCACGGTGGCGGAACAGGTGATCACGGCGGTGCAGCATGGATAAGAGAACGAAGGAGATCCGCACCATTCTGACGGGATTTCTCGCGCGGGACGCGGAGAGCGGATACCTCACAGCCGCCAAAGGACTGCGGGAGCTGCGGAATATGGACTTTTTCCCCGGCACGGATGCCGCCCGTTTTTTGGGCGTGCATGTGACCAAACGGCAGTATTACGCGCAGGGGAAGGCACAGAACATCTGGCAGGAGTGCCGGCAGCTTTTCGCAACCGGCGCGCCGGTGTTTCTGACCACCGCGCCGGACGCACTGGCGTCATTTTATCGCCCCTTGTGGGGGAAGCCCACCGTCATCACCATGGATCGGAAGGATCAGCAGTTTTTGCTGAGTCTTTACACGGCGAGAGGTCTGCTTGCCCGCCGGCGCGCGGAGCGGCTGCTGAAAAAAATCAGCCCCCTGCTGCCCGAATCCCTGCAGATGACCACCGTCAGCATGGAGACGCAGGGCACAGAGCCGGTGGAGCCGGCAAAGAAACCGAAAAGAAAATCCAAAAAGGAGTCCAAAAAGGAATCCCACGAGGAGTCCAAAGAGTCATCTGACAAGAAAGAGAAGCGCGGGCGGCGCAGTTTGCGGAAAAAACGGGGAGAGTGATTTGAATGTCGGCGGGAACCCGCAAGGCAATTTATGAAAAGCTGGACGCGCTGATGCGCAAGTCCGACGAGGACGGCTTTGGCTACGGCGACGAGCTGCAAAGCGGCGATGAGGGCTATCTGCAGCTGATGGACGCCGGTGTGATCGCAGACAGCACCGGTAAGCGCATCCCCGGGAAAAAGGGACAGCGGGACTATGACCGCGCCTCGAATATTGCGGGGATTCTGGAAGACGGTCAACCCATCTACATCTATAAAAAGGGCGAGAAGTATCCCCGTAAGGTCGAGTTTGACCCGGGGACGGGAGCGCTGAAGGTGGACCCCAAGCCCATCAACGAAATGCCCAAGCCGACGGCGCCCAATGTGCCGACCCTGTGGCAGCGGTGGGCGGGAACCATGGCCGCCATGTTCGGCGGCAGCACGGAGACCATGCGCAAGTGGAACGCCTATCAAAACGAGATGGCCGCCCGCGAGAATGTGCAAAGCGCGCGCCGCGTGGAGCGCCGTGTCCGCAATGATACGGATTTGAGCCGTGACAACGGTCCCACCGTCAACAACAGCGCCAGAGAAACCCACGAGAGTCTCATCACCATGATGAAAAACGATCTGGGCTATGACAAGGAGTTCAATGCCCGGGGCAATTTGGATGCCATGGAGTCCCTCATTCGGGAGGGCAATGTGCTGGATGCCAGAGGAAATCCGGTCGGTGTGTCCGGCAAGACTGCGGACGAAGTGGCGGAGTCTATCGGCAGACGCTTGTATGACATGCAGGAGCCGCTGTACATCTATAAAAAGGGCGAGGACTTTCCCCGTGAGGTCTATCTGGACCGTGACGGCAAGCTGAAGATCAGCGATAAGCCCATCAACGAGATGGATAACGATGTCAAGGAGCCCAGCGGTTGGCAGAAATTTACCAACCGTTTCCCCGGCTATAAGAACAAGGCGGTTTTCGACAAAGAGCGCGGTGACATCCGTAAGAAGCTGGTGGAGAAGCTGGGCGACCCGAAGATCCTTGCCCGGCATCAGGCGCAGAACAAGCAGGAGGCCGCAGAGAAACAGATCCAGGAAAATGCCGCTGCAAAGACGGCGGAACAGACCGCACCCCAGCAGAACGCCCCGAAGCCGACGGTATCCGAGAAGGAGATCATGGAGGCTTCCAACCAAATCGAAAATGTGACCAGTCACATCAAAAAGGCCGCTTTTTCAAACACTGCTGAACCCAGCGAGTCGGAGAAGAAAACAGTCGCGGCGGCAACCCTTCTCAATGAGGTTTTGCAGGATCGGCTGAAAAAGGATCCCGCGGGAATGAAGCCTCTCGCAAAAGCCATTTATGACGGCTATTGGAGCGTGGGGAAGAACGGGAACAATATCGGCAGAGAGCTGCTGGAGCAGATTCTGGAAGCGCAAAAGACGATGAATAGTGACCAGGTCAAAGAGATGCTGAACGACCTGATCGACAAACAAGTGGCTGAGGTTAACGGCAAGGAATACAAGCCCAAGGAAAAGACTGCACCCGCCGCGCAGAGCGTAAAGCCTGCCCCCGTACCGCCCGCTCCCGCAAAGCCCATGACCGTGGAGGAGCAGCTTGCCGCGCTTCAAAAAACGGTAGCGGAGCTGATGGAAACGGTCAAGCAGCAGAATGAGACGATCAACAAGCTGATGGGCAATCCGGAGGTCAAGAAAGAGGCGCCGGAGGAGCTGCTGAAGAATCCGGAAAAGGTAGCGCTGAACGCCAACGACAAGGAAGCGGCAGCGCATCTGAAGGAGCAGCAGGTTGCCAAGGAGA
Source organism: Eubacteriales bacterium (assembly GCA_030529725.1). GTDB lineage: Bacteria > Bacillota > Clostridia > Oscillospirales > Oscillospiraceae > Hominicoprocola. The sequence goes on from JAUMWI010000011.1 coordinate 21,664, forward strand.
GCCAGAACCCCACAGCGGAAAAGCCGGAGTCCGTGAATCCCAACGAACAGCCCAACCAGAAGGGCGGCGAAGAAAAGAAGGAAGAAAAGAGCTCCGAGGCCACGGCGGCGGAGAAGGAAAAGCAGGACGGCGAAAAGTCCAAGGAAGGCGCAGAGAACGCCAAGGCGCTGGAAGAAAAGAGCCTGAACGAGCAGCAGTCCCAAAAGGAGGGCGAGACCGAGGTCAAGGCGGCGGAGGAGGGTCTTCAAAAGCAGACCGCGGGCGTCATCAAGGGCGAAAACGTCCGGACCGACGAGGAGGATGCACACTTTGAAAAGCTCCTTGACCGGCTGAACCGGAAGGTTTACGGCGGCAAGGGCGTTCCCGGCACGGTGTATGACAACGTGAACAAGCTGTTCTCCGATGCCCACAAGGGCGAAGCGGCATTGAAAAAGGCTGTGGACGATCCCGGCAACCTGCTTTTTGAGGGCGGCAGCGCCGTCACCGCCATTGCGGCTTACGAGACCTTCCGCGATCAGCTTGGGAAAAAGGAACCCAATATGGACTTTTTCAAGGCGCTGGAGGGGAAGGGCGCCGCCAAAACGATACAGGAGGTCGTTCGCATCTGCCCCGACGTGGTGTACGCTGCGGACCATCTCCACAACAAGCAGTATTATCGGGAAAATATCCTGGATCGAGGGGCATCCAAGGCGCTGGGCAAGAAGGTGAGTGCCAGCTTCGATGCGGCGATCGAAAAGCGGACGCAAATGGCGGAAAACGGAGAGACCGCGCCCGTCATGGAGTCTGCCATCCGCATCGGCAAGCAGGCGGCGTTCCAAAAGTCCGGCACCGTGGAGCAGATCGCAAAGGCGATGGAAGCCTCCCATGCGGCACCGGTAGCCTCCGGCGCGGCAATGGGGCTTTAACCGCGCCGCTCCCTAACCTTCCTAACAGAGAGTGTTCAATTTGTTATTGCATTTTTCACTGAAGATCCCACATAAAATTTCAGCTTTCTCGTGCAATAGAATAGTCTTTCCAGAGGATCAGGTAACAGACCTGGTCCTCTTTTTTACGGGATGGTGGACGTCGATTCAAGTATAACGTCTCTATTGCAGTTGACCGCTTGAATTATAATGTGCTATTTTATACGGACCTTTCAAGAAACGGCGGAGCGTCATGAATGAACGGGTAAACAGACAAGAGAGGATGATCGGGTCTATGTTGACTGCGCGATCTGAGAGCTGCCTGAATCGGTTGATCCAACGAGAAAAGAATGGACTGATCAAGGTTGTGACAGGGGTTCGTCGGTGCGGAAAGTCATATCTTCTGTTTACTCTGTTCCATAATCATTTGCGGAGTTAAATCGATACCGTCTTCCAATGCGTACATGGTTCCTATCCGCTCCTACGCCAGTTTACAACAGAGCCAAAAAAGCCCGCCTCCCTCGAGGCGGGCATTTATATTGAGCTGATACACAACAGTTTGTGAAAAAGTGAAAAATAAGCGTGAAAGTCGTTTGAAAAAGTTGCATAATTGGAGAAAAACTCGCTTGAAAAAGTTTAAGATACGGGTTATACTACCATTACCACCGATAAAGGAGGGTGCAAAATGCTGCAGCGAAAGATGGAAAAGACCCTGTTGGACTGGAAGAATACCCCCGATCACAGGCCGTTGATCGTCAAGGGCTGCCGTCAGTGCGGAAAGACGTATTCTGTCCGGCATTTCGGGGAAGAGAACTATGAGAGCGTGATCTACCTCAATTTCTTTCAGAATCCTGACTATCTTTCGATTTTTTCCGGTTCTTTGGAAGTGGACCACCTGATCATGATGATCTCCGCGCTGCTGGGGGAGAAGGCGAACTTCGTCCCCGGAAAGACACTTCTGATCTTTGATGAGATCCAGGATTGTCCGGAGGCGAGGACTTCGCTGAAATTCTTTCAAATGGACGGCCGCTTTGACGTGATCGGGACAGGCTCTCTGCTGGGCGTCAAGGGTTACGGAAAGGAGCCGAAATCCATCCCGGTGGGGTATGAGACCGTGGTCGATATGTTCCCGCTGGATTTTGAGGAATTTCTTTGGGCAAATGAGGTCTCGCCCGCTGTGATCGGGATTTTGAAGCACGCACTCGACACCGCCACTCCGGTACCGGAGGCGCTGCACAAGCGCATGCGTGAGCTGATGCTGCAGTACACGGTCGTGGGGGGGATGCCGGACGCGGTGCAGACCTTCGTGGATACCAGGCAGATGGATCGCGTTTTGCAGATCCAGCGGGATATCGTGCGCTCCTATGAAGACGATATGGTGAAGTATGCCGAGAAAAAGGACAAAGCTATCATTCGCCAGTGCTTTGAGTCCATTCCGAAGCAGCTGAGCAAGGAAAACAAAAAGTTTCAGTACTCTGTGGTCAAAAAAGGCGCGACGGCGGCGAAATTCTCCGGCAGCCTTCAGTGGATCGAGGACGCCGGGATCATCGCGCGCTGCTATAATCTGAATCTGCCGGAACTGCCGCTCGACGGCAATGCCATCGACGATGTGTTCAAGGTGTATATGCGGGACACGGGTCTCTTCACCAGCATGCTCGAGGACGGCACACAGTTCGACATCCTGCAGGGCAACCTGTTTGGCTATAAGGGTGCGATTTTTGAAAATCTGGTGGCGGACTTCTTTGCCAAAATGGGACGCAAACTGTACTATTTCCACAAGGACTCCGGACTGGAGATCGATTTTGTGATCCGTTGGCGCGGCGCGTGTATGCTGGTGGAGGCGAAGGCCGCCACGGGGAATGTCAAGAGTACAAAGACGGTTTTGAAGCATCCGGAAAAATACCATGTCAGCGGTGCGATCAAGCTGGGCGATTACAACGTGGGCAGGGAAGGGGACATTCTCACCCTGCCGATGTATATGGGGTTTTTGCTTTGGGAGGCGTGATTTGAATGGATATTTGCGATTGAACAAAATGTAAGTTTTGTTTCATGTAGGGCGGGGCGCTGACTTGGCGTCATTCTGTTTTGACACTATAGGGACGTGATTTGGCGTTTTTCACTCGAAAAAAACCCATCTGTAGCCAATAGAGCGGTCGCCGGATGAGTAATACATCATTTGAACGGTTAAAATCGCCGGAAACGGCTCCTTTTTTCGATTGACATTCGTGTTAAACAAACTGAGGTCAAAACTTTGCCCATCACGAACCGGATAAAGCAGAGCCATCAGATTCAGGTTGAACTGCTCCTTCCACACTGTGCCCGCACACCGCATATGTTCCAAAGTGAAAAATAGTGTAATTTTTGTGGAAGTTCGGGTGCGGCGCTTTGGAAATGTCAAGAAATGTGCAGTCGGGAAACGCCCAAAATCTGAAAAGCTCGGTACTCCATACAAATGAAATCCGCGGCAGGGGTTGTTCCCCGCCGCATTTCTGCGTTCCTGTGATCTTTGTTGCTTACCAAAAACATTTTGGCTGTGCCTTGCAGCGCAATTCACTTGACTCTGCAAGGACTCCCCCCTTTTTCTGCGGGATGGTCCATGCAGAAATTTCTATGGAACGATTTTCTTACAGTGCATCTCTTCTACACCCTTTCGTGTGGTATGGTAGGTACATAAAAGATAGCCACGCACCGAAAAACGATGCTCTGTGAGAAAGGATGTATCCGTTATGCCGAAGAAAGTGAATTATCCGGAAAAGTTGTTTGACTGCGAAAAAGTTTCCCAGCTGATATGGGGTGTGACCCCCGGCGGTCATGTGGCTCACCTGATCGACCCCACCACGACCGAAACGTGTTCTGTGATCTCCCAGGACGAAATGAACAACGACAAGTTCACCAATCACTACTACGATTATAAGAAGGTCTCTCAGAAAGAAGCCTACACCAACGCAGGTGACAATGAGACCGCTAAGCATTTCAAAAAGCTTGCCGAGATGGCTGCTTCCCAATACGACATCCCCGGCATACCCAATGAATATAAGGATGCCCTGCTGCAGATCAAGACGTTGGTCACCACCGGTGGTCGTCAGGCCCAGCAGAATGCCATTTTGGAGTATAAGAAGTGTGCGGCAAAGCTGCGTGCCTCCGTCGCAGGCAATCCCTCCAGTGAGGGTTCCAGGGCCTGTGCCGGTCTGAACGAGATCGATGTGCAGCTCAATGCCATGACCGCCGGCACGCTGCAGCCGGAGAACTACAGCTACAATAAAAAGGCCATCAAGGAGCCTTCCAACCACGCAATCGGCAAGTTCGGCACCTGGACGGCTACCAACGAGGCACTGTTCCCCCACGAGCCCAGCCCCAACGACATTAAGCAGGGCTATGGCATCAACGACTGCTTTATGTTGGCACCCCTGGCGCAGATCGCATCCACCAACCCCCAGAAGATCAAGGACGCCATGCGGGACAACAACGACGGCACCGTGACGGTTCGTTTCTTCACCCCCGGCAAGCGCCCCAAAGGCTGGAAGCTCGGTGATCCGGAGCCGGCCAAAGAGCCTGCCTATGTCACCGTCAATAAGACCGTCAACAAGCTGGCCGGTTCGAATGTGTATGCCTCCTCTTCCCTGTGGGTGCAGATGTACGAAAAGGCCTACATCGAGTATCTGAGCAAGTATGTGGGCGTTAAGCCCGGCACCTTAAACGCAAAATTTGAGCACAGCTACAACGACATCAACTACGGTCACCCCGAACAGTTCCTCAACGCCTTTGACGGGGAAAAGACCTATAATCAGACCTCGAGAGCCTTTGGGATCGGCGTTGACCCCAAGGCATTTAAGCCGGGCAGCCCTGCGGCAGCGAAGTATGCAGAACAAGAGAAGGCCCTCTTTGCGGCGCTCACGGAGGAAGTCAACGGCAAAAAAGGCACGGTCATCGTGGGCAACTCCGGCCAGAACGGCTATTGGAACGCTTCCGCCAGCAAGGATCTGGGGATTCGCACCAAACACGCCTATGCCGTGATGAACACCTTTGAGAAAAACGGCAAGCAGTACGTCCAGCTCCGCGACCCCTATGCCCTGTTCCGCAGCAAGTATGATGCAAGCGGCAAGCTGGTCAATGACCAGTCCATGATCAACGGCACCTTCAAGGGCGGCGTCAGCAACATGGGCACCTTCAATCTGGAGATGAAGGACTTCCTGCAGAACTTTGACTGCATCATGGGCATGGAAAACAATGCCGTTGAGAAGCTGACAGATACGCTCTTTGACATCGCAGAAAAGGCCGATAAGCAGGTCAAGCAGGATCACGATGTGGGCTTCCTGGACGATGTGGAAATGGTGGAAGGTCCTTCCGCCAAGGCCGATGGCAATGTGGCGGACGGTTTTGAGATCATTGAAAAGCCCGTCGAAAAGGCCAACGTTGCGGACGATTTTGAGATCATTGAAAAGCCTGCCGAAAAGGCCAACGTTGCGGACGATTTTGAAGTGATTGAAAGCCCCAAGACCGAGGTCGTGAAGGGCGCCGAAGTCGTGAAGGAGTCTGCCGAGGGACGTGAGTTCGACCTGGACGACGGTCTCTCTGCTGTGGACATCGATGACCTGGCAGAGGTGATGGAAAAGAAGCCTTACAGCGAGGCGCTGATGAATAAGCTCATGGAGCCTAACGGACTGCAAGATGTGACCAACATGGTGAAGTATCTGGCCGAGGACGTGGAAAAGACCTCCATGTTCTTCAGCTTCAAGAACACCAAGAACTTTACCACCATGCGTGACAAGCTCAACGCCGTCAATAAGAAGCTGCAGGGCGGCAAGTACACCGACACCGAGACGCTGGCCACCGAGCTGACCGAGCTGGCTGATGCGGCTGAAACCTACGCAAACAGCAAGTATGACTCCGTCATGGAGGGCATGAAGAATAAAAAAGACCCCTCTCTGCGCGCTATGCACCGTCTGGCGGATGCCGTCAGCCTGATGCAGCTCAAAAACGGCAATACCGATGTGGCACAGACCGAGCTGGGCTATGCCGAGGGCATGAAGATCGTGAAAAGCGATCTCCAGACCACTTTGCAGAATCTCAAAGCGCACATGAACCCCACTGCAAAGACCGCTGCGACCAACGCGCTGAATGCCGTGAACTCCTACATCCAGAGCGAGCCCGGCCTGGAAGAGCAGTTCGAGGTAGTGTCCTTGGGCGATGAGTTCCTGCCTGTTGTCAACGACCAGCCCACAGTGCAGCAAGCCCCGCAGGGCCCTGCTCCCGGCGTGATCGGCTGATTCCGTAAAATCGAGCAGGGGCTGACAAGCAGCCCCTCTCACACCACCGCTCATGCATCTGCGCAAGCGGCGCAGTTGACGGGGCGGTTTGTGAATGGTATTATTTAGTGTCAGTCGATACTATTTGCCGATCGGGGCAAGGCAAAAAAGAAAAGGAAAATGATGCATATGAGCGATTCATACATTAAGCTGAGTATTGCCGCACTGCTGCCTGTCGCAGCGGCAGCCTTACTGTATCTGCTTGAGGGAAAAACTCCCTTCGGCAGGCTGAAAGACGGTGTCAAGCAGGTCATATTCGGCGTGATCTTCGGCGCGCTGGCGATCATCGGCACCGAGTGGGGCATCCCGATGAACGGTGCGCAGGCAAACTGCCGCGATGCCGCCGTCATGGTCGCCGGTCTCATGTTCGGTGCGCCTGCCGGTATGATCGCCGGTTTGATCGGAGGAATCGAGCGCTGGATCGCGGTAACCTGGGGGGTCGGCACCTTTACGCGCGTGGCGTGCACGGTCTCCACCATCATCGCAGGCTTCTATGCAGCCGCACTGCGCAAGTTCATGTTTGAGGATAAGAAACCCGGTTGGCTCATTTCGGGCGCCGCCGGCATCGTGATGGAGGTCTTTCACCTGACGATGGTGTTCATCACCAACATGGCGACCCCAGAAAAGGCGATGGCCGTCGTCAGAGCCTGCTCGGTTCCCATGATCATCGCCAACGGCGTTTCCGTGCTGCTTGCGGCGATGGTGCTGACGTTTCTTGCCAAAGACGGCGTCTTTGACTTCGGTTTTCAGCGGAACAGAGCCCGCATCTCCCAGACGATCCAGCGCTGGCTGCTTTTGACGGTCGTTCTTGCCTTTGCGGTAACCTCCTATTTTGTTTTCAGCCTGCAGGATCAGATTGCAGAGAGTCAGACAGACTCACTGCTCTCTCTCGCGCTGGATGAGACCGCCGCGGACATTCTGGATGCGTCCGATCAGAATATGCTTGTGCTGGCGCAAAAAGTGGCGGACGAGGTAGCGTCTTCCGATCTCAGCAGTGTCGCAGCGCGGTACAGCATCGCGGAGATCAGCGTGGTTGACAAAAACGGCATCATCACGGACAGTACCAATACAAACTTTATCGGCTTTGACATGGCGTCCGGCAAACAATCCGCAGAGTTCCTGTGTCTGCTCAACGGAGAGCAGCAATATGTGCAGGAGTACGGTCCGATCACCTATGACGATACGCTCATGCGGAAATACGCGGGTGTCCGCTTCGGTACCGGCTTCCTCCAGATCGGATACAACGCCAGCCAGTTCCAAAGCGACATTGATACGCAGGTCGTCGGTCTGACGAAGAATCGCCACGTGGGAAAAACCGGCTTTATTCTGATTCTCGATGAGAGCTTCGATCTGGTCAGTTCTCCCGCCGGGATTACGCAGGAGCTGACGAAAGCGTGTGAGGAGGATCTCTTCTCCCGGCAGCCGAACACCACATTCCTCCTCGATGTCAACGGCGCACCGTGCTATTGCCGCTATCATATGACCGAGGGTTACTATGTGACAGCCGTTCTGCCGGAGGACGAGGCACTGCAGATGCGCAATATTGCGCTCTATGTCAACACCTTTATGGAGATTCTTGTCTTTGCTGCTCTGTTTGCGCTGATCTACCTGCTGATCAAAAAGGTGGTCGTCAATCAGATCAAAAACATCAACTTCTCCCTTGCCAAAATCACGGGCGGCGACCTTGGCGTGGTCGTGAATGTTCGCTCCAATGAGGAATTTGCTTCCCTCTCCGACGACATCAACTCTACCGTTGACACGCTCAAACGCTATATCGACGAAGCATCGGCGCGCATCGACGCGGAGCTGGAGTTTGCCAAAACCATTCAGGCTTCCGCGCTGCCCAGCTCCTTCCCCGCTTTCCCCAAGCGCAAGGACTTTGATATCTTTGCCAGCATGAATCCCGCCAAAGAGGTCGGCGGCGATTTCTATGACTTCTACATGACAGATTCCGACCATCTCCACTTCCTCATTGCCGATGTCTCCGGCAAGGGAATTCCTGCTGCCATGTTTATGATGCGCGCCAAGACCGAGCTCAAGAGCCTGACGGAGAACGACGTGGCGATCAATGAAGTATTTACCCACGGCAACGCAGCTCTTTGCGAGGGCAACGACGCCGGCATGTTCGTCACGGCATGGCAGGGCGGTATTGACCTTTCCTCCGGCCTCGTCCGCTTCGCAAACGCCGGACACAACCCGCCGCTGGTGCGTCACGCCGCGCTCGGAACATTTGAATACCTCCGCTCCCGCGCAGGCTTCGTACTTGCCGGCATGGAAGGCGTTGTTTACAAAGCGCAGGAGCTGCAGCTTGAGCCCGGTGATATCATTTTCCTTTACACCGACGGTGTGACGGAGGCAACGAACGCAAACAAGGAGCTTTACGGTGAGGAGCGTTTGCTCAGCGCGATCAATTCCCGCACGTTTGAGAGCATGGAGGAGCTGTGTCGCTTTATCAAGGCCGATGTGGATGCCTTCGTCGGCGATGCGGCGCAGTTCGACGATATCACGATGCTTGCGCTCAAGTACATCGGCACACCGCCCGCGCCCTCCATCCGCATTGAAAATGCCGCCATCAGCGACATCCCCGCCGTCACGGAGTTCGTGGAGGCGGAGCTCACCAAGCTCGACTGCCCGATGAAGAGCACCATTCAGATCAATGTCGCTATCGACGAGCTGATGAGCAACATCGTCAAGTACGGCTACGTCAAGCAGCCCGGTCCCGTCACGGTCTCTGTGATCGCAAAGGACGATCCCCGTGGCGTCTGCATCCGGTTTGAGGACGAGGGCATCCCGTACAATCCGCTCAACAAAGAAGATCCGGATGTTTCTCTTTCCGCTGAAGATCGCAGCATCGGCGGTCTCGGTATTTTTCTGGTCAAGAAAACGATGGACGACATCAAATACGCATACGAGAACGGCAAAAACATCCTGACCATTGCGAAATACTTCTAAAAGCGAGGATACAAACGAAAAACGAGGTCGGATCTCCGGATCCGACCTCGTTTTAACTTTACTTGGACATCTGAGGATTGGGGTTCGTCACGGGCTTGGCGCCCTTGACGGGACTTTCCAACTGCTTCTGGCGATTTTCAATCTGTTTGCCGCGGAAGTAGTCATTGGAGTCCAGACCGGCGGCTTGATAGATGTCGGTGGTTTTCTGCTCCTCGGGAGACAGGGTGCTGTGAACAGCATGGAGATACTGCTTGATGGGGCCGTTCTGGAAGAAAGAGTTGCAAACGGTCTGCATCTGACGATCCTTGGGGTAGGACTCGGAAATCTGGAGCATCTGGCGATAGCTTGTCTGGAACTGCTCCTTATAATCCTGCAAGATCTGCTTCTTTTCCTCGGGACTGCCGGCCTGTCTGTACTGCTCCAGGGTCTCCTGGCAGCTCTTGCTGAAGTTCGCAATGGTCAAGCCATCCTCGTTGCGCTGCTTTGTCCAATCATACAGCTCACGCGCGAACTGAACACGGGCCTTTGCGTAATCGGACAAGCCGTTTCCGGTGCCGTTAAAGTCCTTATAGAGTATATACTCCTTTGCTTTATCAGCCAAAGCGTTGTAGTCCTGCGTCTTTTCCAGATTGTTGAACGCATGGAGCATATCCTTGAATTGACTGGAGGAGCGGATCCAGCGGCTGTCGATCTCGTGGAGCTTGGCCTTTAACTGGTCATAGTCCATGCGATTCTTGGGGGGTGCGGCCTGCTTCCTCTCAGGGTGCCGGGCGGCGATCTCCTGAGCCATCCTGCTGGCCAGCTGCATTTCGGCTTCCATGGAGTCTGTCAGAACGCCCTGCTTGGCGTTGGCGGCATGAGCGGCCATGTTTCGGGCTGCGCGGTAGGCGTTTACGGTGTCACTGTCGTTTGCAGCGGTCTCCAGAGCATAGGAAGGCTCGTTCGACTTTCTCCGTTTCATCCCCCCTCGGTCCGCATTCATTTTGTTCAGGACCTCTCCCTCCACCTTCGACCGGAGCGTATCTGCGAACCGGTTGCCGGTGTCGGCCAGATCCTGCAGCAGACCGGCCAGCTCGTTGCGGTCCGCGGGCTTGAGCTGCTTCATGGTGAATCCTGCCACCTGATCTTCCGGGATGCCTTTCACGGCAATCTCCATGACGTCAATGGCTTCCTGTGCCTTTTCCGCCACAGCACCGAAGCCCGGGACATTCTCCTGAGCGTCTCTTGCCTGCTCCTGAATCGCTTTCAGATTGTTCATCTGCTCGGCAAGACTCAGATCCTCCTGCAGGCTGATCAGCTTGCCGAAGGTCACGGTCGACCGGTGGTTGTAAGACTTCTGCGAGAACGAGGAGGGAGCTTCATTGTAGTCCTCAACGCTGCTGCCCACGATCTTGAAGATATTCGCGCCGTCCTCCCCCCTGTCAAGGGAAAGACGCTTAAAGCTTTCCGGCTCCGTCAGCTTCTGCCAGTCCGCATCCCTGGCGATCAGGTCGATCTGACCGCGCGTGATCCGATCCTTCAGATCTGACAGGCGCTGATTGGCCGCGAGGATCTCCTCCTCGGAAAGATCGGCCAGACGGATCTTTTCATTCATTTTTTCAGGCGTCAGCTCCAGAATGGCCTTGGCCTGCTCCGCGTCCATGACCTTGATATCAGCCAGACCGGACATATAGCCCTGTGGACCCATGTGGGTGTGCTCCACCATACCGAAGGAGGCGTCGTTATCAATGCCCTGCACTCCCACCAGACGGACCTTTTGCGGGTCGCTGGTATCAAATTTGTAGAACATATTTTTTCCGTGGCGATCCACATTGCCGCACAGGTAGTCCATGACCTGCAGATGGGACAGCGCCTTCATGCCCTCCGGAGCAATCTCCATCTGTTTGGCGGTAGAGACGCCGGTGGGCGCCAGATAGGAGAAGCCGTCACGGGAGGGGATAAAATCATCCAGATCCAGACCGTCCGCATTGGCCATAAACGTGCCGTGTACGGTCTGCTGACCCCGGTTTACCGTCATGGGAACGGACTTGGCGATCAGGTCGGGGGTGCCCAGCAGCTCGGCATAGTCGCTCATGGCATTGTTGCGCTTGTTGACGCTGGTGTCCAGATATTGCCCGTGGATCGCGAGATGGGTACCTTCCATGACCCGTGCATTGCCGTCAATTGCGAGTAATTTGAGGGCATATTGGGTCATGGCGGAGATATTCGCGTCGTCCAGAAGCGGATCGGGATCTCCGCCTGAGCGCATAACAAAATCACGGAACATTGCCCGCGCGGTACCGCTTGTTTTCAAAGCGGTTTCCATGGCGGCGCCGATTGCAGCCGTCGTGGTTTTCCCCTGCACGGAAACCCCGGAAACTTCGATCACATTGCGCATAAGGTCCTCCATCGCGCGGGGTTTTCTCGCCGCTCCCTGATACAGGGGCGCAAAGAGCCGGTTTTTCGGATCGTTCACCATGTCCCGGGCGCGAGCGGCAAAAATTTCCTTCCAGTTATTCGTTTCATTCTCGGTGAAGAAGCCGTGAAGTTCATTTCCGCCCTCGCCCTTTACATGGATGGGCATACGGGAGCTGAGGTTGGCACCCACGCGGCTGCCGGTGCCGCCGTTGGTGACATCCACGGTGATGTGCTTGGCGTAATGGGCGGCAGGAACCTGATTGCGATCAAGACTCATAGAGAAAACCTCCTGTGATTTGTTTTTCTGACCGCAGTATAACAGGAGAAAGGGTGCAAAAGAGATGCAATAGGAAGAGCGATATCGTCAAAATTCTCAAAAACGAGAAGTCCATTGGCGATTCAACACAGAAAAAACTCCCTGAGGCCACTCCCCTTTTGCGTGTTTTGTTCCTATCTGAGAATGGTCAAAATGTCAGAAAAGCCGGTGATCTCAAAGACCTCCGCAATGTCAGAGCTGACGTTGCGAACGGTCATCCTGCCCTGCTTATTCATGGTCTTCTGCGTGGCAAGCAGCACGCGCAGGCCGGCGGAAGAAATATACTCCAGCTTCGCAAAGTCGAACGCAAGCTCCGTAACACCCGTAAGCGCGGTGTTGAGCTCCGCTTCCAGTGCGGGGGCGGTGGTGGTGTCGAGTCTGCCGGCGAGAGCAATGTTCAATGCGGTACCGTTCAGGTTCTTTATGATTTCCATGTTTCATTCTCCCTTATGTAAAAAGATTTTCAGCACGTTTCGAAACACAGTGTGTCAACACGCCCGAGGAGCTCCGCAAGCTTTGCCCTGCAGTTTTCAATGATCGCCTTGCCCTCCGGATCGTCAGATCCGATGCGGCGGATCGTGCGGCGCATCAGCCTGGTATAGCCGATGATCTTTGCTTTGTCGGCGTTGGCGCGCAGAACAGTCTCGTCCTCCGTGCCGAAATACAGACGCAGCGTCTTGTCCCAGATCTCCGTGGCAAGTGAATAGTCAATCCCGAGGAACTTCTGCGTGACCTCGTGATCCAGCTCAGCGAATCCCAGATAGGCCAGGAAAATGGAGGCAAATTCAAAAACGGGATCGCCGTAGCAAAGGGTGTCCATATCAATAAGAAGGACTTCTCCGTTTTGCATCATCACGTTTTTCACATGATAGTCGCCGTGCATCATATGGTAATTCTCCGGAACTGCCACAATGAGTGCAGTGAGCTTCTCATAATCCTTTTCGGGGAGGTGACCACGCAGAGACTCCGCCCATTTCAGCGTGACCTCTTTCATGTTAGGCATGTCGCCGGGCTTGACCTCAGTCGCGTGGATTTTTTTGAGCAGATCAACGTCCATCTCGATGTACTTGTCTTTGTTCTCCGGCTCCGCCACGATAAGCTCGGCAAAAGACTTGGCATTCAAAAGCTCAAACACGGAGCCGTAGCTATCGCCCACCCTGGCAACATCATAGGGGATGGCAGTGGGGATGCCGAGAACGAACGCCTTACGTGCCAGCTCGCGCTCGCGCTGAATGTCCGGCAGGGCGTCCGCGTCAAAGTAAACCTTGATGATCGTATCCGCGTCAAGACGGTAGACCATGCCGTTGGAGCCCCGACCGATGACCTCGCAGCCTTCAACGGAAAACTTGCGGTACGCCTTTTCCACGGTCACCATCTCGGTAAAGCCGGTCATGTCGAAAATCTCATACACCTCGGAAGATGCATTGATCAGCTTGAGTGCCGCCGTCTCTTTCCGCAGGCGCAGAACCACGCGCAGTCCCGCACTGGAGATATATTCAAGCGCATCGAGGTCAAGAATCAGCTCCTCCGCCGGATTTGCCGCGCGGATCGCTTCGATCTCGCACTCCACAGCTGACGCATTGGTAGAATCTATGCGCCCCTCGGGGAAGACGACAAGCGCACCGTTTTTCATCTCAGACTTCACGTTCTTCCCCCCTTATCTTTTTTGAACACCGCATCGACCAGACGGATGTATTCCTGATAGGCGTCATACTCCTGTAAATCCGCAAGGCTTGCGGCAATGGAGCGGTAATACCACTCCTGCTCCGCCGGATTTTTTTGGTTGAGCTTCTGCCACACGGCGTCTCCGTCCTTTTTGGTCTGGCGGTAGAACGAGCGGATGTTGGAGAGCTTGTCACCAAGCCACAGCATCTTAACGGAAGGATCCTTCGTGTTCTCCAGCATCGCCAGCGTTTCAAGCTTGCGCAGCTTCCACGTCTGATCGGACGGGATTCCCTCTCGCTTTTCCTCCGTCTCCGTCATAACGATCAGTGAAACGCGTCTGCCGAACTTTTCCTCAATCTCTTCGAGCGTCGCGTCCGTATCCTCCACGGTGTCATGCAGCACGGCAGCGGCAAGCGTTGCCTGATCGTCCGTCATCGTACCGACGATCGCAGCGACCTCCATGGGGTGCAGAATGTACGGTATATTTGCAAGTTTTCGTCTCTGTCCGCTGTGCTTTTCGATGGCATAGCACAGCGCTCTTTCAAATAGATCCATATCTTTTGGCACTCTTACTTTCCCAATATGTATGTTCTGTATACGCCTTACCCGGCACTTTTTACTTGTGTCAGTATTGCATACTTTCTCAGTGTTGTCAATCAATCCGGCGACTATCATGCGGGTATCCGACTCAATGCACACCGTTGCAGCGCCGGCAGCATCTCCTCCGGCACGATGCCGAGGTACAGAATCAGCGCAGCAACAGAGGGTACAGATTTACAGTCTGTACCCTCTGCTGTTCTATTGGGTTTATTTGACCATCCAGCGGTACAGGAAGGTCACGATCTGTGCACGGGTACAGTCGGCATCCGGGCTGTAAGTGGTTGCGGTGGTGCCTTCGGTAACGCCGTTGGCCAGCATCCACGCGACTGCGGAAGCATAGTATGCGTTCACAGACACATCGGTGAAGCCGGTCTGGCAGTCCGCATCCACAACGCCTGCAAATCTTGCCATGAAGGCAGCGATATGTGCACGGGTGCAGATCATGTCGGGGCTGAAAGCAGTCTCGCTCGTTCCCTTGGTGATGCCCTTGGACAGCACCCATTCAACAGCCTTTACGTAGTAAGCATCCGGGGACACATCCTTAAACACCGCCGCTGTATGCTCTGCCTCGGGACAACCGGCGGCACGCCACAGGAAGGTGACGACCTGCGCACGGGTGGTGCCCATATTGGGACTGAAACGCACAGCATCGGTGCCGGAGGTGATGCCGTTCTCTGCTGCCCACAGGACTGCATCGTAGTAATACTCGCTGACAGGAACATCCACGAAGAAGTTCAGCATGGAGTTGTCTTCCATGAAGGTCGCTTCCACGGTGACCTTGCTGCCGGGCATCTTGAAGGTGTAGGTCGTATCGTTGACACGGGTCAGCTCGATTTCCTTGCCCTTTGCGTCCTTGACGGTCAGAGTCTCCAGCGTGTAGCCCTTGTCGGGGCTCACGGTGATGGTGACGGTCTCGCCGGAGGAAGCGGACTTCTTGTCCAGAGTCACTGCACCGTGTTCGTCGGCAGCAGGAGCGGTGACAGAATAGGTGGGATCGGAGAGTACGACTTTCTTGCGAATGATGATTTGCGTTGCGCCGTTATTCGCGCTGAATGTGCCGTCCGCATTGATCCTGCCGCCGATGACCTCATAACCGGAAGGAATGGTGACCGTTGTGTCTGCGCCAAAGGCGCTGCCGCCGTTCAGATTGATTTCAAGACGGCCGCCGTTTTCAACAGTCAGTTCATCGCAGGCAATACCGATCTCGGAAGAGGTAACGGAGAGATTGCCGGACAAAGTAACATCCCCGGTGCTGCTGATTCCCTTCGGTGCTTCCAGCGTGATTTTCCTCTTACCGGCGATTGCCAGATCACCCTCGCCGGCGATTGCCGCAGCACCCTCTTTTTCAGCATCCATGTTAATGTCGGTTTTGCCTTTGCTGCTGCTTTGCACGGTCAGGCTCGCGCCGTCGCCTACAGCAATGACGTTACCGTCGGTCTCAGCGGCTTTCAGATTGCGATCCAGCTTATGTCCGTTTAAATCCAGAATGATAGATTTTCCGCCTGCAACCGAAAGCGCCTCATCGTGGATTCCAAGTCTCGCGCAGCTGATATCCTTTAATAATTTGATCTCTCTATTGCTGCCGGAATCCGTAACCTCAAAAGCGCTGGTTACAACATCCTCTCCCTGCAGTGCCAGATAAAGATTATCCCAGTCGGTATATAATATCTTTGTATCATGATCGTATTGATCCGAAGAAAGAGCGTCAATGAGCTCTCCCAAATATCCATAAACATAGGAATACTTTTCGTCCTCATCAGGCTCTTGCAATGCATCAATAAGATTTATCATGGATTCTTTATGAGCGACCGCAACATCAAGCCTGTCTCTCATGATGTCTACAAAAGAGTTCTCAGCCGTTTCCAAAGAAAAGTGTTCTCCGTGTTTTGTAAAATGATTCTCCAGGAAAGAATCGAAGAAAGATAGACAGGCTCCCGTCAAGGTCCTATTGATATAATCCTCTTTTTCCCCTTCCTGTAAAGCCGCAAATTCATCTTCGGACAGAAGATTGCCGTAATAATTGAGCATATAACGGTTTCCTTCGGCTGCCGCCCAATCATCCGCATACTGCTTGAACTTACTTACCGATTTGGGATCTGTCACACCGCATAGCTCGGCGATGTACGCTGCGTACTGCTCGCTTGCTTTTTTCGTATTATTAAACAGATCACCGCTTACGGATGTATCGGTAACATAGGTTTTAAAAGCGGTCAAGAATTCATCCTCGGTAACTTCCCTGGACTCTTCCTCGAACACTTTGGCATATAGAGCGAATCCGTCTTCTCCTACCTGAGAAGCTAAAGTAATGACATTGGCGTAATCTTCAGCTGCAACAGCATCGAACAAGTCCAAAAGCTCATAAGCAACGGGAGGGAGTTCGTTGATCGTACACTTCAGCCCATCAAATCCCGCATTTTGCACAGCGGCAAATCCGTTCAGACCAAAAGCGGTTTTCAGAAACGCCACATAAATCAAAGCGTTTGCAGCCCTGATAGCATCTTCATCTGTCTCATCGAAACCCTCTTCGAACAAATCATCATAGCAGGTCGGATCTGCCAAATAATCGGCAACTGCCTTTATTGCCTCTTTCTGCGTCTCCCCCGTATGCTCCGCCGCTTTTTGAAGAAGCATTTTCGCGTGATCGGATAATTCTACCGAATTACTCCTCGCAAATGCCGTCGTCGGCAGGAGCGAGAAAAGCATGACTGCCGATAAAAGTAAACTAATGATCCGTTTTTTCATATTGTTGAATACCTCCGTATTTTTTCTACTGATCGTTCTCTCTGTGTTTTCCGTCATAGATGGTATCACACGAAAGGGTGCAAAAGAGATACACTTTTTCCATTGAAAAATTGGATAATCTATTAGCCGGCTTCTCAAAAAGACGATTGCCAATGCCTTGAACTCAAAGCAGAAGCTCATCGTCCGGACGATACGATCGTATGAGTCCGCTGACGAAAGGGCGGCAAAGGCAGTTTTTTTGAAAACGGCAAAACCTGCTCACACTGTATCTCTTTTGCACCCTTCCCTTTTATACAATACGGTTGTATAATACGGTCACAGAAAACAACACGGAGGATTTCACATGAAGAAAAACCTGATTTCCCTGCTGCTGTGCGCGGCGCTGGTGCTGAGCCTGTGCGCCTGCGGTGGCGCGGATCTGCCCCGCAGCGTCACCGCCGAGGAGCAGCTTGCAGAAACGGGCATCGCCCTTTACCCCCCTGTCACCGCAGAGGACATTTCCTATCAGATGGTGAAAAGCCCCACCAACGGCAAGGCCATTGGCGAGGTGAGCTTTGTCTGGAACGGCAACACCTACTGCTACCGCGCCGAAAAGACCAACAAGACCGAGCCCTACGACTTCAGCGGTCTGAAAACCACCTGGACAGAGGAGGGCAGCTTCGGCTCGGACGACCGCGAGGGCACGGCCTTCTCCGGCGACAGCGCGACTTACCTGTGCTGGGTGGAGGATGGCGTTGCCTATCTGGTGTACTCCACCGATACCAACGACATGTTTGACATCTTCGATGTGGGCTATGAGATTGCCACCATGGATTCCTGGGGCGGTCAGGTAGAGGATCCCGACTATGTGGACGACGGCGAATACTCCGTGCGGGAGTCCACCCCCGTGGAGAACATGACCGGCACCTGGCGGTTTGACGGTGTCGGCGTTTTCGTCCGCATCAACAATTTTACCTATGAGCTGTTCAATCCGGACGGCAGCCCTGTGGATGCGGTGGTACGCTTCTGGGAGCCTGTCCCCGATGACGACCACACCATCCGCCTGCTCCAGGAAAACGGCAGCTCCCTCTACATGACCCTCACCATCGACGACGCGGAATGGGGCGAGGAGACGGTGGTCAACCATGCCGGCGAGCCTGCGCACCGCTGGGACGGCGCCATGGACGGCACCTATGATTCCTATATGAGCAGCTTCTATCTTGACGGCGGCAGCCTGTCGGTGATGGACACGGACAAATTCTACCTCCGTGACGAGGTCGTGCGGAATCTGCGCCCCGGCGACACGCTGCAGCTCTCCCCCGGCGGCTTTTTCGACTTCACGGCGGAATCCGTTGAGAAGGTCTCCGACACCGAATATCTGCTCAACGGCGAAACCACCGTCCGCTATGACGGCGTCCGCTGTGCATGGCAGATCGTCGATGACGGCATTACCGCCTATTCCGCAGTGGGCGCAGCTCCGCTGAGCGAATCTATGGCGTTTACCGACCTTACTGACAGCACGCAGACCGATCTCGCCGCCGCACTGGAAGCACACGGATCTGTCTATGCCACGGTGACGGTGGAGCACGGCGAAGTAACTGCCGTGGAGATTAACGAGGAGTTCTGATCCCCTCTCCCCTTTTTGCATCTCTTTTGCACCCTTTCTCCTGCTATACTGCATATTGCAAGGAACAAAACCGCAAATTCCTACAAGGAGCAATTTCACTATGGTAATCAACGCCTATCAATACTGGAATAACGCTGACAAGCTGCAAACGCTGTTTGATGAGCATCAGATCCCCATTGACCTGCACACCGGCGACGGCCTGAACGCCATGATCCGCGCGAATTCGATGCACGCGGAATACCCCAACACCTTCGCCTACACGGAAGCGAACATAGCGGACGACATGACCGATACAAACCTCGCCATCAGCGGCGTGGGCGGCCGCTGCGCCTGTGTGTTCAAGCCCGGCGAGGACTCTCCGCGCTGCGTGTATCAGGACTGGGACGGCAACTATGCCCTTTCCGAGCCGGTGGACACCATTCAGATGCCGAAGCGTCCCGGCTTCTTTACCCGTCTGTTGAACCGGATCTTCGGTTACAAGCAGGATGTCATTGACCGCTACGACCATCAATTGATGCTTTACAACATAACCGCTTCCGCCCGAACCGACTCCTTTAAAAAAGCCGTGGAGGCGCACAAGACCAACCCCAGGTGCATGTATACCGCTGACCGCAAGGCGCTGGAGGATCAATTCCGCGCCAAAAACGCCGCCGAGGAGAATCGTGCCGCCGAGAAGATCCTCACCGAACGCGCCAAGGTGGAGCGTGAAGGGCTGTATTCCGTGCTCAACAGCATGGATAAGAAAAATGTGGACTTCAACAAGGTGGAGTTCCGCAAGCAGCTTGCCGCCATTGCCAGCAGCGATCCCACTAAGCCGGACCCCGTGCGCAGCTTCCTGTTCCGCATGGAGCCCGAGCAGCTCAAATCCATGGAAAACGGCTTCAGCACCTTCCACAACCTCCGCAATATGGTGGAGCAGACCATCGAAAAACAGCAGG
>JAUMWI010000068.1 GCA_030529725.1 Eubacteriales bacterium
TCAAACGGAGTTCCTGTCTTCACCGCCTCCGGACTTTCTTCGGAAAGGCGTGAAAGCAGATATTCCTCTCCGGCCCACTGTGCATGGTGAAACGATTTGTCCAGATCTTCTGCTATGTCGCCGGTCATAAATGCCTTGACAAACGCTTCACTGTCAAAGCCCTTTTCTGCAGACAGCTCAAACAGATGCCCCTGCATTTGGCACAGAGAGATTTCAAGGGAATCAACCATAGCGCTATCCTCCTATGATTTCGTCAAAGAACTGTCCTTCGCGGCGATGCTGCTTTACGATCTCATCGGCCAGTCGGATGCCTTCTTTTCGCCTCTTCGCACTCATGTTTTCCAAAATGGACAATTCAAGCTGCGTCAACGACTCCTCGTTCAATATCTCAATTTGCTTGCAGGCTTTCTCGGAAATTGCGACATACTGCTTGCCGAGATCCAGCGCGGACAGACAGTGCAGCAGTGCAGCATCCGAAATATCTCCCCGGAAGAATCGGGCAAGCTCTGTGTACATACGGTCGTTTGCAATATATCCGACCACCAGATCGTAGCCGTCCGTCAGATGCGCGTACTTCTCATAAATCCGGCTTCCTGCAACACGATCCATCTCTTTACGGTTGTATGCGATGAGCATGGCCCAATCCAGACCAATCTCCAAATCCAATATCTTCAAATTGCTTGTATCAAGTGCCACGGTGTAGAACTTCGGCGCGGTCTCAGAGCAAACAAGCGTCAAAGGCTGGAGAACCCCGGTTCCCATGTAGAAGCCTGCGCCGAAATCGCATTCGGTACGGCTGATTGGAGCAAGACTTCCGACAATGCCTTTCTTCGAACCGTGATATAGCACAAGCTGATCGCACGGCTTGGTATACTCTTTTCCACTGACAATCAGCTCACCGAGCTCAATTTCGCGCTCCGTGCAAAAACGAAAAAGCTGCTTTTGCGCCATCCTATTCGGCCCGGTTTTCCCGTTTTCCCAACGATTGATAGATTGAGGGGTTGTTCCGAGTTCATCGGCAAACTGCTCCTGACTTAGTTTTGCCATGGAACGAATGGCTTTATACAGATTTTCCACAAAAGCACCACCTATCATATCGATACAATATCACTATACACTATGATAGGTATTTCGTCAAGAGAATTGTAATGATATGTACCAAAGACTCCTTAAAGAATATTCTCCGGCCTGCTCATTCGCCCCGTCCATCCTTGGTTTCTTGCCCAATCGAGAGATTCATCTCTGTTATCATAAGCGCCGTTAGAAGCCATCCCGTGGATGATTACTAAAAAGTCGCAGTATCTGTCTATGATGCCTATGTCATCGCAGACAGGCAGGCCGTCAGCAGCAATACATACCGGACGCATTTTCGATACGACCGCTGCGGTCGACCGGGTTCTGCGCAGCAAAGGCAGCCTCCTGCACGATGTGCCTAAAGCAATTTACACACAAGTTCGGACCTCACTGATTCTTTCTTTTGTAAAGTGAAAGCGGAAAAGAAAAAAAGAAGTCCCTTTACGAAAAGAGGGTTATTTGGTAGAATCAGAACCGTTAATTAATTTGAGGAGATGCAAGTATGGGTTCTGTTTTCCTTTCTGCCGTTCTTGCCGGCGTCATGATCGCCATTGGCGGCACGGCGTATCTGTCAGTGAGCAATCCGGTTGTCGGCTCACTTTTTTTTACGATCGGCCTTTTTGTGATCTGCACGATGAAGTGGCATCTTTTTACCGGTAAGGTCTGCTATGTATTCGACCACGATTGCCGTTATGCACTGACTATTCCAGTGATCTGGCTGGGCAATCTCGTGGGAACATTTACTGCTGCTGCGCTTGAGCGTATGACGCGCATTGCACCTGCTCTTGAGGAGCGTGCTGCGGCGATCTGCGAGATCAAGCTTTCCGATTCGCTGCCGAGCATCTTCGTGCTTGCCGTTTTCTGCAATATTCTCATTTACATCGGCGTGGAGGGTTTTCGCAGCAATCCGCACGAGTTGGGAAAGTACTTATCCCTCTTTTTCGGCGTTTGTGTCTTCATCTTGTGCGGCTTTGAGCATTGCGTGGCGAATATGTACTATTTTTCCATTGCGGGGGTCTGGAGCATGAGAACGCTCGGATATCTCACCGTGATGACGCTTGGCAACGCCGTCGGCGTAGTGCTGCTTCATGTTTTGCGCCTCTATGTACCGCAATAAATTGTTAAAAAAGTACATCTAAAGAGCTTGAACTTCTCTTTCGAGGTACTTTTTTAACGCGCCAGAAGAAATAG
>JAUMWI010000012.1 GCA_030529725.1 Eubacteriales bacterium
TCGCGGCCGTCAAGAAATGCGTGGATATAAACGCGCTTGAGCCCCTTGATGTGCGCCATCTTCAAAAGCGCGTAAAGATGGGAAAGCGTGGAATGTACACCGCCGGTGGAGTGCAGGCCGTAGAGATGCAGGGCGCTGTTGTTTTTCAGGCAGGCATCCATCGCCTCGTTATAGGCGGGATTTTCAAAAAAAGTGCCGTCTTCAATCGAGCGCGTGATGCGCGGCAGATCCTGGAAAACAACGCGGCCGCCGCCGATGTTGGTGTGGCCCACCTCGCTGTTGCCCATCTGACCGTCGGGAAGACCCACATCAAGACCGGAGGCCTTGAGCGTGGTGTGTGCGTATTCGGAAAACAGCCCGTCCAGCACGGGTGTGTTGGCGGCGCGGACAGCGTTGCCGGTGAGATCATTGCTCAGACCGTAACCATCCATGATAATCAAAGTGGTCGGAGTTTTATTCATTTCTGTCTCCTCGATTCTTTAGTTCTGGTTTGCAGCGTGTATAATGGCCATGAGCGTGTCTGCCTTGAGGGAGGCACCGCCGATCAGGCCGCCGTCGATATCCTCGTGGGAGAGAAGCTCGGCTGCGTTTTCACCCTTCATAGAGCCGCCGTACTGCACGGTGACGCTGCGGGCAATGCGAGCCCCATAGAGGGAGCGGATCGTTGCGCGAATAAAGGTGCACACCTCAGCCGCCTGCTCACCGGTGGCGTTTTTGCCGGTGCCGATCGCCCAGATGGGTTCATAGGCGATCACGCAGCGGCGCACCTGTTCGGCACTTACGCCGGAGAGCGCACTTTTAAGCTGGAGCGCGATCAGCTCCATGGTCACGCCCATCTCGCGCTGCTCCAGACTTTCGCCGACGCAGATAATGGGGTTAAGATCTGCGTTAAGCACCGCGTGGACTTTTTTGTTTACAATGGAATCGGTCTCACCGAAAAGTGCGCGGCGTTCACTGTGACCGACAATCACGTATTTTACACCGAGATCCGCAAGCATGTCAGCGGAAACCTCGCCGGTGTAGGCACCACTCTTCTCAAAGTAAACATTCTGTGCGCCCACCGCAACGCGGCTGTCCTTAAAGGCGCGCACGGCGGCGGAAATGTCGGCACTGGGGACGCACACAACAATGTCGCACCACTTGGACTTGGGCAGAAGAGCCTTGAATTCGTCGGCAAAGGCGCGGGTCTCGCTCGCGGTTTTGTTCATTTTCCAGTTGCCGGCAATGATCGTTTTACGATATCTGCGATTCATATGTTTTGTTACTCCTATTGTTTATCGAATATGACGATTACTTGTCTAAAAGACACGCCACACCGGGCAGCTCAAGTCCTTCGAGGAACTCCAGGGAGGCACCGCCGCCGGTGGAAATATGGGTGATCTTGTCAGCAAAGCCGAGCTGCTCGGCAGCCGCAGCGCTGTCACCGCCGCCAATGATGGTCACTGCGCCGGACTCGGCAAGTGCCTTGGCCATCGCTTTGGTGCCGTTTGCAAAGGCGGGGAACTCAAAAACGCCCATCGGGCCGTTCCAAACGATTGTTCCGGCGCCGGAGACGGCTGCGCAGAACGCCTTGACGGTCTCGGGGCCGATGTCCATGCCCATCATATCTTCGGGAATCTTCATAGCGTCCACGGTGGCGGGCTGGGCATCGGCAGAAAATTCCTTCGCTGCCAGCGTGTCAGTCGGGAGCAGAAGCTTGACGCCCTTGGCCTTGGCCTTTTCAATCATTTCAAGGGCATAGTCCATCTTGTCGGCTTCCAGCAGGGACTTGCCGATCTCACCGCCCTGTGCCTTGGCAAACGTATACGCCATGCCGCCGCCGATAATAATGGTATCGGCCTTTTCCAGTAAATTGTTGATCACGCCGATCTTGTCGCTGACCTTGGCACCGCCGAGCACGGCGACAAACGGGCGCTTGGGTTCGTCAAGCGCCTTGCCCATGACGTCCAGCTCCTTGGCAACGAGCAGACCGGACACGGCGGGAAGATAAGCTGCGACACCTGCGGTGGAGGCATGTGCACGGTGAACAGTGCCAAAGGCGTCAGAAACATACACCTCCGCCAGGGAGGCAAGCTTTTGGGCAAAGACGGGGTCGTTCTTTGTCTCGCCCTTTTCAAAACGGGTGTTCTCCAGCAGCATGATCTCGCCGCCCTTGAGCGCGGCAGCCTTAGCCCTGGCGTCCTCGCCTGCCACATCGGCGGCGAAAATGACCTCCTGACCGAGCAGCTCGCTCAAACGCTTGGCAATGGGGGCAAGTGTCAGCTTCTTCAGGGATTTTTTCCAGCTCTCTTCGGTGACGGAGGCGGGATCCTTGCCTTTTTCGACCTGCTTTTTCACATAGGAATCAAAGGTGGCGGCGGGCTTTCCGAGATGGGAGCAGGCGATAACCGCCGCACCGTTGTCGAGTAAATACCTAATGGTGGGCAGGGCCGCAACGATACGCTTATCCGAGGTGATCTCACCGGTGACCTTATCCTGCGGAACGTTAAAGTCGCAGCGCAGAAGAACCTTTTTGCCCTTGATGTCAATATCGCAGACGGTTTTTTTGTTGTAGTTCATAACAGTTCTCCTCAAAAAATAACAATTATGATAAACTTATTCGGGTTTGCTGTGTACCATTTCTCCCTCACCGAGCAGATTCGGAAAACCGAGCTGCCTGAGCGCTTCATAGGTCAGGATCGCAACGGAGTTGCTCAGGTTGAGGCTGCGAGCCTCCTGCCGCATGGGAAGACGAATGCAGCGGTCATAGTGGCACAGGCGAAAATACTCGGGAAGTCCGGCGGTCTCTTTGCCGAAAAAGAGCCAGCAGCCGTCGCGGAAGTGAGCTTCGCAATAGGCTTGCGGTGCTTTTGTTGTGGCGAGCCAGCAGTCCTGCGAGGCTTCGGGATGCTTTTCAAACAGATCCTCCAGATTTTCGTAGACGTTGACCTCCACAAGATGCCAGTAGTCAAGACCGGCACGCTTAACGGCACGGTCTGAAATGTCAAAGCCGAGCGGCTTGACCAGATGGAGCCGTGAGCCGGTCGCAGCGCAGGTTCGCGCGATGTTTCCGCAATTCTGAGGAATTTCCGGCTCGACCAAAACGATATTCAGCAATGGAAACACACCTCGCGATTTACGAAAGTTTTTGAATTATACCGCAAAAAGTTTGCAAAATCAACCGGAAAAACAACTTTTTAAAACAATTTTTTGCAGAATGAAAGAAAGAATTCACGGAAACAAAATAATTATATTTTTTTGCAAGAAAAGGTGGATTTTTTGAAAGCTTTTGTTATAATGGAAACAGTATATTATCCGAAGAAGGGAGTGAGTATCCGATGGATCAGAAAATTGCAATTCTTTTCATGCCTGACGATATGGCCCTTACGAAGGAAAAGACGCCGCTGATGCTTCAGCCTATCTTGTTCTGCCCTGTTTTGACATGGATGTTTGCGGAACTGATGGGACTTGGCATTGAGCGGTTTTTTGTTGTTTCGGATGTGCGTGCGCATGACGTGATGCGCCCCTATATTCCGGCTGAAGCAGACGTAACCTATGTGGACGGGGCAAAGCACGGGAGTGAACTTCAAAAGCTTCTCAAGGGAGAGAAGGGCCGTGTGGTCATTGTCAACGGTGCAGTGCTTCCTGTGGGTGTGTTTTCCGGCGGCGCGGTCTACCATGCCGAGGCAAAGGAATGCTGCAAGGTGCTTAAGGAGCATGGTGCGTTTGCCGCATTCCCCAAGGGCGCAGAGATCATGAAGGGATTCCTTCCCATCGGCGACGAGGAGGAGCTGCGTGCCGCGCAGCCGATGTGCCGCCAAAAGATTCTGGAAAAACACTTTGGAAACGGCGTCAACATTATGGACGCGAACACCACTTATATCGATCCGCGCACGGAGATCGGCAGCGGCACACTGATTTTGCCGGGGACGATCCTCAAGGGAAGAACGATCATCGGGAAAAACTGCACGATCGGTCCGAATGCTGTGATCAACAACTGCACGATCGGTGATGAGACAGAGGTCAACGCCTCTCAGACGAACGAGAGCACCATCGGCTCTTACACAACGGTAGGACCCTTTGCCTATGTCCGTCCGAACAGCCACATCGGCGATCATGTGAAGGTCGGTGACTTTGTGGAGATCAAGAACAGCGTCATCGGCAACGGCACGAAGATTTCGCACCTTACCTATGTCGGTGATTCCGATTGCGGCGAGCGCATCAACTTCGGCTGCGGCACGGTCACGACGAATTACGACGGATTTAAGAAGTTCCGCTGCACGATTGAGGACGATGCCTTTATCGGCTGCAACACCAATCTCATTGCACCGGTCAAGGTCGGAAAGGGCAGCTATATTGCCGCCGGCTCCACTGTCACGGACGAGGTGCCGGAGGACAGTCTTGCCGTTGCAAGAGCCAAGCAGGTCAACAAACCCGGCTGGGCGGAAAAGTGGCGGAAGCTGCATGAGAAAAAATAAGCGCGCAATTGAAAATTTACATATAAATCAATTTAGAACAGAGGAGCGAAACTATCATGATTTCTCACGGCAAGGACATCAAAATCTTTACGGGTAACGCAAACCCTGCTCTGGCAAACGAGATTTGCAAGATCATCGGCACCAAGCTCGGCGAGTCCGAGGTCAAGCAGTTTGCTGACGGCGAATGCTCTGTCTCCTTGTATGAGACCGTTCGCGGCAGCGATGTGTTTCTGGTGCAGTCCACCTGCAAGCCTGTCAACGACAGCTTGATGGAGCTGCTGATCATGGTCGATGCATGCCGCCGTGCATCTGCCGGCCGTATTACCGCGGTCATTCCTTACTTCGGCTACGCCCGTCAGGACCGCAAGGCCAAGTCCCGCGATCCCATTTCCTCCAAGCTGGTCGCCAATATGCTTGTCGCCGCCGGCGTTGACCGCGTACTGACAATGGACCTGCATGCCGCTCAGATCCAGGGATTCTTCGATATTCCGGTGGATAATCTGTTCGGCAACCCTGTTTTTGTGGATTACTATGCCAAGAAGTTCGGCAGCAAGGCAGAGGAAATGGTCGTCGTTTCCCCCGACGTCGGCTCTGTTGCCCGCGCCCGTACCTTCGCGCAGAAGCTCGGTATGGGCCTTGCCATCGTGGATAAGCGCCGCGAGAGAGCCAACCAGTGCGAAGTCATGAACGTCATCGGTGATGTCAAGGGTAAGGAATGCATCCTCTTTGACGATATGGTCGATACCGCAGGTTCTCTGTGCAACGCAGCCAAGGCGATCATCGAAGTCGGCGGCGCCACCAAGGTCTATGCCTGCGCCTCCCACGGTGTCCTCTCCGGCCCGGCCATCGATCGTCTCGAAAAGAGCCAGATCGAGGAGCTTGCTCTGCTCAATACCATTCCGGAGCATGCCGAAGCCGCTCGCGCCCGCATCAAGTACCTGACGGTCGCCCCGATGTTTGCGGAAGCGATTGAGCGCACCTATCAGGAAATCTCCATCGCTAAACTGTTCAACTAAAAAATCACCTCAAAAAAGAGCCAACGGCTCTTTTTTGATTAGGAGAGGTTATGTTCTTTCGCAGTAAGGCAGGTCCTGCCGAATGGATTCTCGTATGCCTCGGCAACTACGGACAAAAATATGAAAATACGCGTCATAACATCGGATTCATGGCGGCGGATCGGCTGGTGGAAAAGCGCAGTCTGAAGTGTAACCGTCTGCGGTTCCGTGCGCTGACCGAGGTGATCGACTTTGGCGGAGCGTGCGTGCTGCTGATGAAGCCGCAGACGTATATGAACCTTTCCGGTGAAGCGGTCGGTGAGGCGGCGCGGTTTTACAAGATCCCGGCGGATCATGTCGTGGTCATTTCGGACGATATTTCTCTGCCGCTGGGTAAGATCCGCGTGCGCGCAAGCGGCAGTGCAGGCGGACACAACGGACTGAAAAACATCATCGCCCACCTCGGCACGGATGCATTTCCCCGCGTCAAGGTCGGTGTCGGCGCACCGGAGAATCCGGAGCATGATATCATCGACTGGGTGGTGGGAAACTTCTCCGCACAGGAGAAGAAGATCATCGAGGAAGCGCTTGACAAGGCGCTTGCCGCGGCGGAGTGTATTATCGAAAAGAACGTTACCGAGGCACAAAACAGATATAATGGCTGAAAAAATGCGGACGAAAGTCCGCATTTTTTTGGTTTACTTTCTCCGCTGTGTCGTGTATATTATAGTGTAATGCAGAGAAAAGGTGCGTGTCATACCCCCTGCGGGGCGATACGCGCCCTTTTGTGCGTGCTCTTAGGAGGGAGGAGTCGGTGAGATGAAAGCGCTCAATGAGGTTGTCGCAAAGCTGCCGGAGGTGCAGGAGTTGTGCGCGGATATGGATGCCGGACGGTGCCCCGTTGCCGTTTCCGGCGTTTCCGGTGTCCACCGCGCCATCATTGCCGCCGCGCTGCAGCAGAAAATGCAGCGGCCCATTCTTGTCCTGTGCGCCGATGAGAACGAGTGCAAGCGCATGACGGCTGACTTGACTGCGTTGCTGGAGATTGAGCCGCAGCTGCTCTTTGCACGCGAATGGCAGCTGCGTGATCGCGTGGCAGCTTCGCACGGCTGGGAACAGCAGCGTCTCGGCACGCTGTATTCCCTTGCAACCGGCAGCTCGCCGGTCCTTGTTGCCACGGTAGACGGACTTTTACAACGCACCCTGCCGCCGTCTGCGCTGCGCGATGCGGCGCTGGAACTGCGCGTCGGTGAACAGTATGATCTGGGAGCGCTGGCTGAGAAGCTCGGAACCTCCGGATATGTGCGTGCAGAGACGGTCGAGGGCGTGGGGCAGTATGCGCTGCGCGGCGGTATTCTGGATCTCTGGTCACCTCTGAGCAATCCTGTGCGCGTGGAGTTTTTCGACAATGAAGTGGACGCGATGGGCGAATTTGACGTCAGCACCCAGCGCCGCACGAAAAATGTCGATCAGCTCACGGTGCTGCCGGCGGCAGAGGTGCTTCCCGAATGTGCCGAGGGCGGACGCGAGGCGATGCTCGAGCGCGTGAGCCACGCGCTGCGCCGCCTTGCCAAAAAGAACGGGAACGAAGCCGTTGTCAAGGCGCTGCGCGGCGATTTGGAGCGGCTTTCTCAGCGATTGAGCCTCGGCGGAATGGATCGCTATCTGACTGCCTGCTATCCCACACCAGTGACGGCGGCGGATTATCTTGCAAGCGAGACCATGGTGTTTGTCTGCGAGGGAAACCGCGTATCAGAGCGCGCAAAAAACTATTTCTGGACGCAGGATGAGGATACGAAACTGCTGATGGAAGAGGGCGTACTCTGCGGCGATTTTGCAGAGCTTTCGCTCTCCGTTGATGCTCTTGTGCAAAAGCTCGGTGAGTACCCGCTCGTCATGCTTGACAGTCTGCCCACCTCACGCAATTTTACCGCGCCGCGTGCGCTGCTGTCCGTCCATGTGCGCTCACTGCCGTCCTATGGCGGAAGCCTGGAGACTGCGGCGGCGGATATGGAACAGTATCTGCACTCCGGCAGCGGCGTGCTGGTGCTTTGCGGCAACGAAACGCGCGGAAGAAATATGGCGCGCCTTTTGGAAGAGCGCGGAATCCGTGCATATCCTGACTTTGAAAACGGGGTACTGCCCCGACCGGGCGAGGTCGTCATCGGTCTCGGTGCGCTGTCCGCCGGCAGCGAGTGGCCGCAGCTGAAGCTTGCGATCTTGACAGAGGGGCAGCTTACCACGGCGTCCTCCGGCAGGAAGAGTCCCCCACGGCAGAAAAAGGACACGAGCCGTCAAAAGCTTCAGTCCTATACCGACCTCTCTCCGGGGGATCTTGTGGTGCATATCCACCACGGCATCGGCCGCTTTGCCGGCATCGAGCGGATGCGTGTGGACGGTGTGGAAAAGGATTATATCAAGCTCTGTTACGCAGGCAGCGACACGCTCTATGTTCCCGCCACGCAGCTTGATATGGTGTCAAAATATATTGGCGGAGGAACCGATGAAAACGGCGACCCGGTCACGCGGCTTTCCAAGCTCGGCGGTACTGACTGGAGCCGCGCAAAATCGAAGGCGAAGGCCGCAGCAAAGGACCTTGCCAAGGGTCTGATCGCACTTTATGCCGAGCGGCAGCGGCGCCCGGGCTTTGCCTTCTCACCGGATTCTCCGTGGCAGCGTGAGTTCGAGGACGCGTTTGATTACGAGGAGACAGATGACCAGATCCGTGCCATCGAGGAGATCAAGGCGGATATGGAACGCAAAACGCCGATGGACCGCCTGCTTTGCGGCGATGTGGGCTACGGCAAGACGGAGGTCGCGCTGCGCGCTGCGATGAAGTGCATTCTCGACGGCAAGCAGGCGGCGCTGCTGGTGCCGACAACGGTGCTTGCCCAGCAGCACTATGTCACCGCCATGAACCGCTTCCGCTCATTTCCTGTGCAGATCGAGGTGCTCTCTCGCTTCAGAACACCCGCACAGAAAAAGAAAATTTTAGAGGACGCGGCGCAGGGAAGGATCGACCTTCTCATCGGCACACACTCACTGCTGCAAAAGAACATGAAGTTCAAGGACCTGGGACTGCTCATCATCGATGAGGAGCAGCGTTTCGGTGTGACGCACAAGGAACGGCTCAAAGAGCTTTCCCGCCAGGTAGACACCCTGACATTAACAGCAACGCCCATTCCGCGCACGCTCAACATGGCACTGAGCGGAATCCGCGATATGTCCACCATCGAGATGCCGCCGCGTGACCGCCAGAGCGTGCAGACGTACGTGCTTGAGCACGACTGGGGTGTGGTAGCGGATGCCATTCGCCGTGAGCTTGCCCGCGGCGGACAGGTCTACTACCTGCACAACCGCGTGGAGACGATCGACCGCTGCGCGATGAAGCTCAGGGAGCTGCTCGGAGACGAGGTGCGTATCGGCGTTGCCCACGGCAAAATGGACGAAAAGCAGCTCTCCGCGATGATGCAGCAGGTGTCGGATGGCGAACTGGACATTCTCGTGTGCACGACCATCATTGAAACGGGTATTGACATTCCCAATGTCAACACGCTTATCATTGAAGATGCCGACCGTCTCGGGCTTGCTCAGCTCCACCAGATCCGCGGACGCATCGGCAGAAGCGCAAGAAGAGCGTATGCCTATATGACCTACCGCGCAGGGAAAATTCTCACGGAGGTTGCCGCCAAGCGCCTCACCGCCATCAAGGAATATGCCGAATTTGGCTCGGGCTTCCGCATTGCCATGCGCGATCTGGAGATCCGCGGCGCAGGCAATCTGCTGGGGTCTGAGCAGTCGGGCTATATGATGAGCGTGGGTTATGATATGTATCTGCAGCTTTTGGAGGACGCGGTGTTGGAGGAGCGCGGCGAAAAGAAGCAAAAACGGGTAGAGTGTGCGGCAGACCTGACCGTTTCGGCAAACCTGCCCGAGAGCTATATTCCCAGCCCCGAGCAGCGCATGGACATTTACCGCCGGATTGCCGCGCTGCGCACGGAGGATGAGAGCCGCGACCTTCTCGACGAGTTGCTTGACCGCTACGGTGAGCCGCCCAAGGCGGTGCTTGCGCTGATGGATGTTGCGCTTTTGCGTACCGCGGCGGCAAGCATCGGTGTGAGTGATATTTCCCAGCGCGGCGGAGAGATTATCTTTACCTTTGGAAGCGCGTTCCCGGTGCAGGCAGTTATGAAGATCTGCGTGATGCCGCGCAATCGCCATCGCCTTACGCTGCACGCCGGCAGCGAGCCAAAGCTGGTATTGCGGATCAAAAGCGGCGAGGACGCACTGGAGAGTGCGTTGACGCTTGTGGAGGATCTGCGGATCCATCAGGAGGAAATGGGGCAAAAGTGAGAGGGAAACTCTCACCGGAATTGCAGAAAGTCCTGCATTGACACAGCGGTACAGGGCGAGTGAAGCATATCAACCGCCATTTTTGTGAAAACGTTAACAAAATGAAAGAAAAAAATCAGAAAATCATAAATTTAGCGAATTTTTGCAGTTGATTTTTCATTTTTAGGTGTGTATAATTATTTTGTAAAAGTAAAGTTCCCCCTGTGAACGAATAAACTATTTTGTATTTAAGGAGAAACATCATGAAAGAACTGTATGTCGTTAACTGCTGCCGTACCGCTGTCGGCTCTTTCGGCGGCTCTCTGAAGAACACGCCTGCCTCCGATATGGGTGCGATCGTCGTCAAGGAAGCACTCAAGCGCGCAAATGTTGCCCCCGAGAACGTGGATGAGCTGATGTTCGGCTGCATTCTTACCGCCGGCCTCGGCCAGAATGTCGCCCGTCAGGTTGGCGTCAAGGCAGGTCTGCCGTATTCCGTTCCCGCCTATACCGTTGGTATGGTCTGCGGCTCCGGTATGAAGTCCGTGATCGAAGGCGCACGCGCCATTCTTGCCGGTGATGCAAACATCGTCGTCTGCGGCGGTACCGAGAATATGTCCATGGCGCCGTTTGCCTCCTTCGATGCCCGCTGGGGCGCTCGTATGGGCGACAAGAAGCTGGTCGACACCATGATCAAGGACGGTCTGTGGGACGCTTTCAACAACTATCACATGGGTACCACCGCTGAGAACATCTGCGATGCCTGGGGCATCACCCGTGAAGAGCTTGACGCTTTCGGTGTTGCGTCCCAGCAGAAGACCGAGGCCGCTCAGGCTGCCGGCAAGTTTGATGACGAGATCGTTCCCGTTCCCGTTAAGGTCAAGAAGGAGATCGTTGACTTTAAGCGCGACGAGTTCCCGCGCGCCGGTGCTTCCCTGGAAGGCATGGCCAAGCTCAAGGGTGCATTCCCCGTCGGTCCCGAGGGTGTTGAGGACGAGATCGTCCATACCTTCGAGCCTGCCGGTATCCATGAATCCGACACCAGAAAGCACGTTCAGCGCGTGACGGCCGGCCAGGCTTCCGGCATCAACGACGGTGCTGCCGCTATCGTTCTCGCCTCCGGCGAAGCAGTGGAAAAGTTCGGTCTCAAGCCCATGGCAAAGCTCATCGGCTGGGGTCAGGGCGGCGTTGACCCGAAGGTCATGGGCGTCGGCCCCGTTCCCGCTTCCCGCGCTGCCATGAAGAAGGCCGGCGTGACCATCGAGGACATCGACCTCGTGGAAGCCAACGAAGCCTTTGCTGCGCAGTCCATCGCGGTTGCCCGTGAGCTCGGCTTTGACATGAGCAAGGTCAACGTCAATGGCGGTGCTATTTCCATCGGTCACCCCGTCGGTGCTTCCGGTGCCCGTATCATTGTCACCCTGCTGCACGAGATGATGAAGCGCGACGATGCCAAGAAGGGTCTTGCCACCCTTTGTATCGGCGGCGGTCAGGGTGTTGCCACCGTGTTTGAAAAGTGCTGAGCAATTCATAAAAGCTTCCTAAAAAAAGGAGACGATCGAAAGGGATCGTCTCCTTTTTTGCGCTTGTGAGGTTGTCAGTCAAAAATCGGGTTCCGGGGTGTCCGCCGGCGCATTGGCAGGAGTGGTGGTCAGACGGACGAAATAGAGCGTGTGTGCAAGCTCAACATACGGCACGAGAAAAACATTGATCACAGAGGTGATCAGAAACGCAGCGAGCGAATAGAGCAGATCACCGCAGAGCGTAAACGCGAACAGCGGAGAGAGCAGCATTGAGGTGAGGTACTCCGCGGCGGCAAGAAGCAGGATCAGCGGCAGAAAGCTCAGACTCAGCAAAAAGAGATCCCATTTGTGTCCGTCTGTCTGCATACGGCTGCGCTTCATGGCTTCCAAAATGCTGATCGACGGATCGGTGCAGAGATTGTAGAGCGCAAAGCGGTACATGAGAAAGAACAGGATGCCGGGCAGGAGGAGCAGTGACACGCCGATGCCAATGAGCAGGAGCAGCAGAAGTGTCAGAGCAAGGACTTTCCCGGCAAAGGCAAAGCTGTCGAACAGACTGTCATACGGCATGATCTCACCACGGGAGACGCCGAGACAGTAGTTGCAGTAGCCGGCGCGAAGCACCCACAGCAGAAGACTGATAAACACCGTGAGAAACAGCACCGTCCACTGTACCGGTGTGTGCGCGACAAAAAAGGATGCGAAAACGTCCAGAAGCTCATCGGGTGTTGTGTTTGACGGATCGAGAATGATGTTGGGCTGCGGTGACAGGTGGTCAAGCGCGGTGCCGATCTCACCGAGCAGCAGCTCAATGGCGAGAAAGAGCAGTGTCAGACGCAGCGGAGAAACCTCTGCGCTGCGCAGCAGTGAGCGCGCCTCTGCCTTGGCGGCGCGGCGGTCAATAGCAGGTTGGGACATAAGAATTTTTCCTTTCTGAGAAGGCGGATAAAAGTATGCTCACTATAGCATAGAGGCAGAGCGCTGTCAAACCGATGCAGGCATGTTCGGCGCCCGGCGGACATAAGGTATAGGGACGAACCGTAAATGCTGCAGAACTGTCAAAAAAACATGAAAAATGCAAAAATATGCAAAATTGGCGTCAAAATTGGCTGGACATTTTTATAGATCAGGTATATAATTCAGATGATTATGGAGTAGTGTCTATAAAAACTGCTCTGGTAGTAAAAAAATGAGGTGAAGACAATGGCACATGCATTCTTCGGCGGCGTTCATCCCAACGATATGAAGGCTGCCACCAATGAAAAAGCCATCGAACAGCTGGCTGCGCCGGCTCAGGTGGTTATCCCCATGTCGATGCACTTCGGCGCACCTTGCGCGCCCCTGGTAGCCGCTGGCGACTATGTTAAGGTCGGCCAGAAGATCGGTGAATTTAAAGGTCTCGGCGCTCCCATCCATGCCAGCGTGTCCGGCACGGTCAAGGCAGTGGAGCCCCGTCCCTATTCCATGGGCGGCAAGATGATGTCTGTTGTCATTGATAACGACTTTAAAGATGAGATCAGCGAAGAGGTCAAGGCACCTGCCGATCCCGATGCTCTTTCCGTGGAAGAGATGGTCGAGATGGTCAAGCAGGCCGGTATTGTCGGCATGGGTGGTGCAACCTTCCCGACGCACACCAAGATTTCCGGTGGCATTGGCAAGGTCGACACCGTCATCATCAACGGCGCTGAGTGCGAGCCCTACATTACCGGCGACCATCGTGCAATGCTCGAGCGTCCCGAACAGATCATCGGCGGCTGCTGCTATCTCGCCAAGATGTTCGGCGTTGCCAAGGTCATTATCGGCGTTGAAGAGAACAAGAAAAACGGCATGGAATCCATGCAGAAGGTCATCGACGAGACGAAGGCTCCCGTCGTGATCGAGCCGCTGCACTGTCGCTACCCCCAGGGCGGTGAAAAACAGCTCTGCCAGGCGATCACCGGCAAGCAGGTTCCTCCCGGAAGACTGCCGTCTGACATCGGCTGCGCCGTGTTCAACATTAACACCACCATGGCGATCTACCGCGCCATTACGACCGGTATGCCCGTCGTGCGCAAGGTCGTCACCGTTTCCGGCTCCGGTGTGGTCGAGCCGAAGAACCTCGAATGCCCGATCGGCACTCCGGTTTCCCTCCTGTTCGATGCCTGCGGCGGCTTGAAGGACGAGACCTTTAAGATTATTGCCGGCGGCCCGATGATGGGTATGGCTCAGGCCTCTGCCGACTTTCCTGTTGCCAAGGGCACGGGCGCGGTGCTTGCCTTTGCCGGAGACGAGAACAAGACGGTGGAGAATCCGACCTGCATCCGCTGCGGCCGCTGCGTTGAGGCATGCCCGATGCATCTCGAACCGCTCTACCTGTATATGTACCAGCAGAAGGGCATGGTTGATGAGCTCAACGCCAACAACATTATGGACTGCATGGAGTGCGGTGCCTGCGCTTACATCTGCCCGGGCAGACTCCATCTGACGCATGCGTTCAAGGCAGGCAAGCAGATGGTCAAGGATGCCGCCGCAAAGGCCAAGGCTGCCGCTGAGGCCGCCAAGGCAGCGGAAGAAGCCAAGAAGGAGGACAAGTAAGATGATCGGTGATTACAAGAATCTGAAGCTCATCGCTTCCTCCAACCCCCATATTCGCAACAACGAGGACACCCGCAGTCTGATGCTCGACGTCATTATCGCGCTTGTTCCGGCGCTGGCGATGTCCGTGTATGTCTTCGGCGTGACCGCGCTCATTTCCGCCGTCGTCTCTGTTGCCGGTGCGGTGTTTTTCGAGTGGCTGTACCGCAAGCTTCTCCATAAGCCCCAGACCATTGGTGATCTGTCCGCAGCCCTCACAGGTCTCCTGCTGTCCATGGTCTGTCCCCCGACGCTTCCGTACTGGATGCTCCTCGTCGGTGACTTCTTTGCCATCTTCGTGGTCAAGCAGCTCTACGGCGGCCTCGGCAAGAACTTCCTCAACCCCGCGCTCGCCGGCCGTGCAGCACTCGTTGCCTGCTACGCTTCCGCAATGACTACCTGGGCGGCTCCGCGCACGGTGGACGCTGTCACCGCTGCCACGCCGCTTGCCATGATGAAGGCCGGTGAGTTTGAGGCGCTGACGGCTCAGTATTCCCTCCGCGATATGTTTATCGGCTTCATCGGCGGCTCCGCCGGCGAAGTTTCCGCCATGATGCTCCTCATCGGTGGACTGTATCTTATTTTCCGCAAGGTCATTTCCTGGCAGACTCCCGTTTCCTACATTCTCACGGTCGCTGTTTTGACCTTCCTGTTCCCCCAGGGCAATGACGCGCTGACCTATATGCTCTACAATGTGTTCGGCGGCGGTCTGATGCTCGGTGCCTTCTTCATGGCGACCGACTATGTCACCTCCCCCGTGACCAAGGAGGGCCAGCTCATTTACGGTTTCGGCTGCGGCCTTCTGACCGTGTTCATCCGCTACTTCGGCTCTTATCCCGAGGGCGTGTGCTACTCCATCCTGGTCATGAACTGCCTGGTGTGGATCATTGATAAGTACACCAAGCCCACCCGATTCGGTGTGGACAAGAAGAAGGAGGGTGCTGCAAAATGAAGATCGACAGCAAGTTCATTCTGAAGGTTGCCGGTACACTCACAGCGATCTCTCTTGTGGTCGCAGCTCTGCTCGGCTTCGTCAATCAGCTTACTTATCCAAACATTGCCGCAATCAACAAGGCCAACACCGAAGCAGCACTTACCGCCGTTGTTACTTCCGCTGACAGCGAGTTCCCCGAGATGGAAATTACGGACGACATGCTTTCCGCAGCCACCGCTCAGGGCGGCAAGCTGACGGAGGCCTATGAGGTGAAGGTCGGCGGTGAGACGGTCGGCTACGCCTTCAAGGTCGTTGCTTCCGGTTCTCAGGGCGACATCGAAATGATCGTCGGCGTGGACGCTGATCTTGCTGTTACCGGCGTATCTATCGTCGATAACGCCGAAACCAGCGGAATCGGCTCCAAGGTCATGAGCAATATGCCCACCGCCAAGGGTGTGGGCGTGCTCGACCAGTTTGTCGGTATGAGCGGTGCAGGCACCCTCTCCGTCGGCAGCAATGTGGACGCGATCTCCGGCGCAACGGTTTCTTCCAAGGGCGTGACCAAGGGTGTCAACACGGCTCTTGCCGCCGCGGAAGCGATCGGCTAAGAAAGGAGGAGTACAGTAATGAATTTCAAAAGACAGCTTAAGGAAGGTCTGATCACGCAGAACCCTGTTCTGGTGCAGCTGCTCGGTATGTGCTCCACCATGGCCATTACGACCTCCATCGCAAACGGCATCGGCATGGGCATCTCGGTTCTCATTATCCTGACGCTCTCCAACATTTTTATCTCCCTTCTGCGTAAGATCATCCCCAACGAAGTCCGTATCGCCTGCTACATTGTGGTCATCGCCGGCTTCGTTACCATCGTGGATCTCTGCCTGCAGGCATTTGTCCCCGCAATTGCCAAATCTCTCGGCGTGTTTATTCCGCTGATCGTTGTTAACTGCATCATTCTCGGCCGCGCCGAAGCATTTGCCAACAAGAACACCGTTGCGGCGGCAGCAGTAGACGGAATCTGCCAGGGCATCGGCTACACCATCGTTCTCGTCATCATGTGCGCGTTCCGTGAGCTGCTGGGCAACGGCACGCTCGCCGGTATTCAGATCATGCCCGCGTCCTACACGCCGGCACTGATGCTGGTGCTTCCCGTCGGCGGCTTCCTGTGCCTCGGCACGCTGATCGCTGTGATGCAGTGGGCACTCGCCAAGAGCGAAAAGAAAGCTGCCGATAAGAAAGAAAAGGAGGGTAATGAATAATGAGTGTTACAACACTGCTTGCTATTTCCCTCGGTGCAATTTTGACAAATAACTTCATTTTTGCACAGTTCCTGGGCATTTGCCCGTTCCTCGGCGTTTCCAAGAAGTCCGATACCGCAATCGGTATGGGCCTTGCCGTTACGTTCGTTATGGGCCTTGCCTCTGCGTTTACTTACGGTGTGAACATTATCCTTGTCAAGTTCGGCCTTGAGTATATGCAGACGGTTGCATTTATTCTCGTCATTGCCGGCCTTGTGCAGTTTATCGAGATGTTCCTCAAGAAGTCCATCCCGACGCTCTACACCGCGCTTGGTATTTACCTGCCGCTGATCACCACGAACTGCGCCGTGCTCGGCGTTGCTCTGCTGAACGTGCAGAACGGTTACGGCTTTATCGAATCCGTGGTCTACGGTCTCACCGGCGGTCTCGGCTTCCTGCTGGCGATCTATCTGTTTTCCACCGTTCGTGAGCGTGTCCAGTTTGCAGACTACCCCAAAGCCTTTGAAGGCTTCCCCATTGCACTCATTACCGCAGGTCTGATGGCCCTTGCATTCATGGGCTTCTCCGGCTTGCAGGTATGGCCCATGTAAGGAGGAAATGAAAAATGTCTAATGTTTTGTTTGCTGTCCTCGTTCTGGGTGTCGTCGCCGTCATTTTCGGCATTATTCTTTCTGTTGCAGCGAAGGTTTTCGAGGTCGAGGTCGATGAGCGTCTGCCCAAGATCCAGGCGTGTCTCGCCGGCGCAAACTGCGGCGGCTGCGGCTATCCCGGCTGCGGCGGCTGTGCCGAGGCCATCCTTGCCGGCAAGGCACCCGTCACCGCCTGCGCTCCTGCCGGTGCCGAGGGTGCTGCCAAGATCGCTGAGATCATGGGCATGGAGGCTCCTTCCGGCGAAAAGATGGTCGCTCATGTGATCTGCAACGGTGGCGAAGCTGCCGTGAAGCAGTTCGACTATGTCGGCATCAAGGACTGTATGGCTGCCACCAAGGTTGCCGGAGCTCCGCTTGCCTGCTCTTTCGGCTGTCTCGGTATGGGTTCCTGCGTCAAGGCCTGCCAGTTTGATGCCATCCACATCAACGACAAGGGCGTTGCCGAAGTCGACAAGGAAAAGTGCACCAACTGCGGCGCCTGCCGTGAAGCCTGCCCGCGCAAGCTTGTTGTTGAGGTTCCCTACAAGCAGAAGGTGTTTGTCAACTGCGCCAACAAGGAAAAGGGCCCGGCTGTCACCAAGGTCTGCGCCAACTCCTGCATTGCCTGCGGCCTTTGCGAAAAGACCTGCAAGTTTGACGCAATCTATGTTGTGAACAACGTTGCTGTCATTGATTACAGCAAGTGCAAGAACTGCACCATGTGCGCCAAGGCATGCCCGAGAAACGCCATCGAACCGATCCCGACCGCTGAGGAGAAGGAAAAGTTCAAGGCCGCTCAGAAAGCACTGGCTGAGAAGAAGGCCAAGGAAGCTGCTGAGAAGAAAGCTGCCGAAGAGGCTGCCAAGGCTACTGAAGCCAAGGCGGAATAAAAGAATTCTACAAACAAAGACCTGACCGATTTTTGATTTTTCGGTCAGGTCTTTGTTTTGCTGCTGCACCAAAATACCCCGGTGCGCGTAAGCGAGAAAACGACGGTCAATCTGTCGGCAAGTTCATAATTCTTTTACATATGAAATGATTGACAACCGAGGGACACGGTGGTAAACTGAATTAGCACTCGGGAGAAAAGAGTGCTAATTCCGCAGAAGAGGAGTGCAGCAAATGGAATTGACGCAGCGCAAAAAGCAAATACTCAAGCGCGTGGTCGAAGATTACATTGCTGCTGCCGAGCCGGTTGGCTCCAAGGCTCTGTGCGAGGAGATGGGCGGAAGTATCAGCTCCGCAACGATTCGCAACGAGCTTGCCGACCTTGTGGAAATGGGCTATCTTGAGCAGCCGCACACCTCCGCCGGTCGCGTTCCCTCCCCTAAGGGATACCGGCTGTACGTCAACGAACTGATGGAACAGCGTGCGCTGAGCGAAGCGGAGACGGAAAAGATCAATGAAACGCTGCACGATAAGCTCTCCGGTATGGATAGTGTGATGTCCAAAGCCGGACAGATGGTTTCCTCCATCGTCAACTACCCGACCTACACCGTCACGGCGGGCAGGAAAGAGGCCAGAGTCAAGCGCTTTGAGCTTGTTCCTGTGGACGAACGCAGCTTTATCGTCGTCGTGATGACGGAGGACAGCCGTGTAAAGTCGCAGCTGCAGCGTGCAGACCTTCCGTTTGACAGCGAACGGCTGAGTGATTTGAAGCACCTGCTCAACACACATTTTGCGGGCCGCAGATGCGAAGAGATGAGCGCGCATTTGATGAGCGTTTCCGAGCAGCTTCCCCCGGAGCTGTTTTTGGTCGTCTCCAAGGCGGTCGAGTATGCGATGGAAGTGCTGGAGGAAAGCGGAAAGCGCGACGTTATGACAAGCGGAGCCAGCCAGATCCTCAAGATGCCGGAATACCGCGATGTCGATAAGGCGCACGAGCTGGTAACCTTTCTGGTCGACAACAAGGAGAGTCTCCCTGTGCCGGAGGACGACGCCCCGCTTCAAATTCTGATCGGTCCTGAGAATGTGAACGAAGCACTCAAGGAGACCAGCGTGGTCGTTGCCAGCTACGACATTGGCGACGGCATGCGCGGACTTGTCGGTGTGGTCGGCCCCACACGCATGGACTATGCGACAGTCACGGCGCGATTGAGCTACTTTGCAGACAGCTTGACGCGCATGTTCGGCAAGAGCGAACCAAAACAGCTCCCGGACGAAAAAACAAAGGAGTAAACGACACATGGCAAAGAAAGAGGATAAGAAGCCCCAGCAGCCTGCCCCCGAGAAGAACAAGGCTGAGGAGATAAAGGAAGAAACGAAGCAGGAATCTTCGCAGGAAACCTTCACTGTTACGAAAGAGCAGATGGAAAAGATGGAGAGTCTCGCCAAGACACTTGCTGACGAGCAGGACAAATATCTGCGGCTTGCTGCGGAATATGACAACTACCGCAAGCGCACTGCTAAGGAAAAAGAGACGATCTACGCCGATGCCAAGATCGACACGATCAAGGGCATGCTCGGTGTATACGATAATCTCGAGCGCGGCATCGCGCAGTACGGCGATGAGGATTCGCCTCACCGCAAGGGCCTTGAAATGGTGTTTACGCAGTTTAAGGAGTGCCTTACCAAACTGGATGTCAAGCAAATGGAGTGCGTCGGACAGCCGTTTGACCCCGAAAGACACAGTGCCGTGATGCATGTGGAAGACGAGCAGTACGGCGAAAACGAAGTG
Source organism: Eubacteriales bacterium (assembly GCA_030529725.1). Taxonomy (GTDB): domain Bacteria; phylum Bacillota; class Clostridia; order Oscillospirales; family Oscillospiraceae; genus Hominicoprocola. The sequence goes on from JAUMWI010000012.1 coordinate 19,420, forward strand.
GTCGAGGTTTTGCAGCAGGGCTTCACACTGGGTGAAAAAATATTACGCTTTGCCATTGTAAAAGTGGCAAATTAAACAAATCAACAAAATACATTTACAATATAGGGAGGACACTTATTATGAGCAAAGTTATCGGTATTGACCTTGGTACCACCAATTCCTGCGTCGCTGTTATGGAAGGCGGCGAAGCAGTTGTTATCGCCAACGCGGAGGGCAACCGCACCACTCCGTCCGTCGTCGCATTCAGCAAGACCGGCGAGCGTATGGTCGGTCAGGTCGCCAAGCGTCAGGCCATCACCAATCCCGACCGCACCATCTCGTCTATCAAGCGCGAGATGGGCAGCGACTACAAAGTTGCTGTCGATGACAAGAAGTACACTCCGCAGGAGATCAGCGCGATGATTCTCCAGAAGCTTAAGGCTGACGCCGAAAGCTATCTCGGCGGCACGGTCACCGAGGCGGTCATCACTGTTCCCGCTTACTTCACCGATGCCCAGCGTCAGGCGACCAAGGACGCCGGCAAGATCGCAGGTCTCGAGGTCAAGCGTATCATCAACGAGCCGACCGCTGCCGCACTTGCCTACGGCGTGGATAAGGAGCAGGCACAGAAGATCATGGTCTACGACCTCGGCGGCGGCACCTTCGATGTTTCTATTCTTGACATTGATGATGGCGTGATCGAAGTGCTGGCTACCGCCGGCAACAACCGTCTCGGCGGCGACGACTTTGATGAGTGCGTGATGAAGTATCTCGTTTCCGAGTTTAAGCGTGCCGAGGGCATTGACCTCTCCGGCGATAAGGTTGCCATGCAGCGTTTGAAGGAAGCAGCCGAAAAGGCCAAGATCGAGCTTTCCGGCGTGACCACCTCCAACATCAACCTCCCGTATATCACCGCAGACGCTACCGGCCCCAAGCATCTCGATGTCACTCTCACCCGCGCCAAGTTCAACGAGCTGACTGCTCACCTTGTCGAAGCCACGATGGGCCCTGTCCGTCAGGCGATGAGCGATGCCGGCCTCAAGCCCAGCGAGCTTGCCAAGGTTCTCATGGTCGGTGGTTCCAGCCGTATTCCTGCCGTTCAGGAGGCAGTCAAGAACTTCACCGGCTCCGAGCCGTTCAAGGGCATCAACCCCGATGAATGCGTTGCTATGGGTGCCGCTCTTCAGGCGGGCGTTCTGACCGGCGATGTCAAGGGCCTGCTGCTGCTTGACGTTACCCCGCTGTCCCTCGGTATTGAGACCATGGGCGGTGTGTGCACCAAGCTCATTGACCGCAACACCACCATTCCCGTCAAGAAGAGCCAGATCTTCTCCACCGCAGCCGACAATCAGACGAGCGTGGAAGTCAACGTCCTGCAGGGCGAGCGCGAGATGGCAGCTGCCAACAAGAGCCTCGGCCGCTTCCACCTCGACGGTATCGCTCCGGCACGCCGCGGCGTTCCTCAGATCGAGGTCACGTTTGATATCGATGCCAACGGCATCGTGAACGTCTCCGCCAAGGATCTCGGCACCGGCACGGAGCAGCACATCACCATCACCTCCTCCTCCAACATGAGCAAGGAAGACATTGAAAAAGCGGTCAAGGAAGCGGAGCAGTTTGCCGCTGAGGACGCCAAGATCAAGGAAAAAGTTGAGGTTCGCAATCAGGCCGACCAGATGGTCTATCAGAGCGAAAAGACGCTCGGCGAGGTCGGAGACAAGATTCCTGCCGACGAGAAGGCAAAGGTGCAGGAGGGCATTGACAAGCTGAAGGAAACCCTTAAGGGTGACGATACCGATGCCATCAAGAAGGCAACGGAGGAGCTGACGCAGCTGTTCTATACCATGAGCGAGAAGCTCTATCAGCAGGCCAATCCCCAGGGTGCCGGCCCTGACATGGGCGGTGCAGGCGCACAGCAGGGCCCTGACGGTCAGCAGTACTATGATGCTGACTACAAGGTCGTCGATGACGATGACAAGAAGAATTGATTGAAACTAAAATACCGCACGGGGGCAGTTTTTGACTGTCCCCGATTGCGGCGTTTTTGAGGAGACTATCCTATGGCTGAAAAACGCGATTATTACGAGGTGCTCGGCGTATCAAAGGGTGCCTCGGAGGAAGAAATCAAAAAGGCATATAAAAAGCTTGCACGCAAGTACCATCCGGACATGAATCCCGGCGATAAGGAAGCCGAGGAGAAGTTCAAGGAGGTCAATGAGGCGAACGAGGTGCTCTCCGATCCTGAAAAGAAGGCGCGCTACGACCAGTTTGGCTTCGCCGGTGTCGATCCGAGCTATGGCGCGGGTGCCGGCGGTGCATACGGCGGCGCGGGGTTTGACTTCGGCGACCTGGGTGATATTTTCGGAAGCTTCTTCGGCGGTGGCTTCGGCGGAGGACGGGCAAATCCCAATGCACCGCAGCGCGGTGAGAGCCTGCGCACGAGTGTGACCATCAGCTTTGAGGAGGCGGCATTCGGCTGCGAGAAGGAAGTCAGCATTGACCGTGTGGAGCAGTGCGGCGAGTGCCACGGAAGCGGCTGCGCAAAGGGAACGACCGCTGAGGTCTGTCCCGACTGTCGCGGCAGCGGTATGGTGCAGCAGCGCCGTCAGACACCGCTCGGATTCATGTCTACGTCTGCACCCTGCGGACGCTGCGGCGGCAAGGGCAAGATCATCCATCAGCCCTGCAAGCATTGCGGCGGCAAGGGCATGGTGCGCAAGCGCAAGACGCTCAAAGTTACCATTCCTGCCGGAATTGACAACGGACAGACAATTTCGCTGCGCGCGCAGGGCAATGCCGGCAAGAACGGCGGCCCCGCAGGCGATCTTCTGATCGTGGTCGCGGTGCGTCCGCACGACATTTTCCGCCGTGAGGGAACGAGCGTGCTGTGTGAAGCACCGATTACCTTTACCCAGGCGGTGCTCGGCGCGGAGCTGGAGATCCCGACGATCGACGGTAAGGTGAAATACAGCATTCCCGAAGGGACTCAGTCCGGTACGACGTTCCGCCTGAAGGGAAAGGGCATTCCCGGACTGAACGGCCGCGGTCGCGGCGACCAGTATGTCACCGTGTACATTGAAACACCGACAAACCTGAGCCGTGAACAAAAGGAAGCACTGAAGAAGTTCAGCGAGCTGCTCGGCGAGAAGAATTACGAACAGAACAAAAGCTTTTTCGGGAAGTTTAAGAAATGAGAAACGGAACATACATTACCGATTATCACATGCACTCCTCCTGCTCGTTTGACGCGAGATATACAATGGCAGAGATGGTGAAAGCTGCCATCGAACAGGGCGTTGACGAGATTTGCTTCACCGACCACGTGGAACCGCTGGAGGAAAGCCGCCTGCGCGAGCTGACGCCGGAGCATGACTGGTCGAAGCACATCGCGCAGTTTGAGGAAGCAAAAGCTGCGGCAGACGGACGTATCAAGGTGCGCCTCGGTGCAGAACTTGGCGAGATCACCATGGTGGATACGCAGGTCGGCGACCACCTGCTTGAGACCGCACCGCCGCTCGATTTTACGATCGGCTCCGTGCATGCGATCAAGCTGCACGGTGAAGTGACGGATCTGATGTGGATCGAAAGCTGCGAGGAAAGCATTTGGCACGAGGCGATCGGACTGTATTTGGCCGAGGTGGGGAAGCTGATCGACTGGGGCAGATTCAATGTGCTTGGACATCTGACGCTTCCGCTGCGTTATGCAAGAGAGGATCGCGGCATGAAGGACCTCAGCTTTGCGCCGCACCGAGACCGGGTTGCCGATGTTTTGAAACGGCTGATCGATAAGGGGCTCGGTATGGAGATCAACACGAACCGCGGCAATAGTCCCCTGCCTGATGCGCCGTGGCTGAAGCTTTACCGGGATCTTGGCGGTGAGATCATCACCATGGGCAGCGATGCGCACACGCCGAACTACATCGGCTGTGCGATGGAGCCGCGGCAGGAGCTTTTGAAATCGTGCGGCTTCCGGTATTTTGCGACATTTGAAGGGCAGAAACCCGTTTTCCACAAGCTGTAAAAAATACGGTGCGGCCATGCACCGCAAAAAGGAGAAGACTACGATGAAAATTGCAATGGGCTGCGACCACGGCGGCTATGAACTCAAGGAAATGATCAAAAAGCAGCTTACCGAGCAGGGCCACGAGATTAAGGACTGCGGCACTTATTCGCTGGAGAGCTGCGACTACCCCGTATTCGGTGAAGCTGCTGCGCGTGCGGTGGCAAGTGGCGAGTGCGAGCGAGGCATCGTCATCTGCACGACCGGTATCGGTATCTCCATTGCCGCAAACAAGGTTAAGGGCATTCGCTGTGCGCACTGTGCGGACACGCTGGAGGCAACCCTTTGCCGCCAGCACAATAATGCCAATATGATCGCCATTGGTGCGGGCTTTACCGGTCCCAAGCTGGCCGGTGAGATGGTGCGCTCGTTCCTCTCCACGGAGTTTGAGGGTGGCCGCCATGCTCGTCGCGTGGCATTGATGGACGCGATCGAGGGATAATTGCTTGGAAAGTCAGCAGGAGTAGCTGCTTCTGTTGGCTTTTGCGCGCAGGAGAGAAAGACAAAGGGACGGTGAGCGAGTGGCAAGGAATACAGGTACACGCGGATACAGCGGCTATCGCGGTCGCAGCCGCGGAAGAAAAGTTTTAGCGTTATTGTTGGTGCTGGTGCTTTTGGCTGCTGCGGCCTTTATGCTGATTCAGCGGCATGTGGTGTACGAAGCTGACGGCAGCTTCTATTTCGATCTGCCGTGGGAAAACCGTTCCGAACAGTTTAAGCAGGATAAAACCACCGATAATGAGTCCTCACAGCAGGAGTTGGAAATTGTTGTGGAGGAACCGGTCACAAAGGGTGTTCGCGCGTGTGAGCTGGATGCTGCCATTATGCAGGGGGGCTGGGAAGCGGAACTGGAAAGCCTTGATGAAGACATCAACGCCGTTGCCATTTGCGTGAAGAAGGATTCCGGCGAGATTTTGTACGACTCACATATTCCCGGCGCAGTCGAATGTGGTGCCGTGGTCGGCAGCAGTGTGGCACGAGCCTCTTTACGGGGACTCAACGATTCAGAGTATTACACCATTGCGCGCATCAGTGCGCTGCATGACAGCCGCTATGCCTACGCGCACATGACAGACGCGGCAGTCTGCCAACTGACAGGCTACGTTTGGTACGATACAAACAGTACCCACTGGCTGGCACCGGAGAAGGCAGCAGCAAGGCAATATGTGATTGAAGTTGCCAAAGAATGTGCCGAGCTTGGCTTTGACGAGCTGCTGCTCGATGATTTTTGCTATCCGCGTGACGGGCGCATGAGCCGGATCAAGACGGACGAGCGGACGATGACACAACAAGCGGCTTTGTCACTCCTTGCCGACGAGCTGAGAAAAGCACTCAAGGAATACGATATCAAGCTGTCTGTCTCTATAGATGCTGACATTGTGCTTGCCGGCAGCGAGGAGCGTACGGGAATCGTAGTGAGTGAGCTTGCTCCGAAGTTCGACCGCGTGTATGTCACGGCAACAGAAGAGACTTTGCTGCAGATCGCCGCGGCACTGGAGGAGGTCGGTGCGGAGTTTGTGCCGATGGTCTCCGCAGCAGGAGAGGAAGACTCGTATCTGCTTACAAAATGAAGCGATTCAAACACAACAAAAAGGGAAATCGCCCCGCGGCGATTTCCCTTTTTTGTATGATCAGGATAAACTTTACAGGTTGTAGTACTTCTCGAATTCGACGGGGTGCGGAATAATCGAAATCTCACGGCACTCCTTGCGCTTGCGGGCGATATAGTTCTTGAGCAGCTCCTCGGGGAACACGCCGCCGGCAGTGAGGAAGTCGTGATCGGCCTCGAGAGCATCAAGGGCATCCTCCAATCTGGTGGGGAGACCTTGCAGCTTGGCCTTCTCCTCATCGGGCAGATCAAACAGGTTGCAGTCGTAGGGACCCCAGCCGTTTGCGTGCGGGTCGATCTTATTCTTGATGCCGTCGAGACCTGCCATCAGCAGCGCAGCATAGCAGAAATAGGGGTTGCAGGTAGCGTCCGGATTACGCAGCTCAAAGCGACGCAGCTTCGGGGACTTGGCGTATGCGGGGATACGAATGACAGCACTGCGGTTGGAGGTCGCGTAGCCGACGGTGACAGGAGCCTCGTAGCCCGGCACAAGACGCTTGAAGGAGTTGGTGGACGGGTTGGTGAGGGCACAGAGAGCTGCAATATGCTTGAGCAGACCACCCATGAACCAGTGGGCTTCCTTGCTGAGGTGAGAGTAACCGTTATCGTCAGAGAAGACAGGCTCGCCATCCTTTAAAAGCAACATATGAACGTGCATACCGCTGCCGGCTTCGCCATAGATCGGCTTAGGCATCAGCGTGGCCGTCAGACCGTATTTGCGCGCGACGTTATGGATAATGTACTTGATGTTCATGGTGCCGTCTGCCATCGTGGACATCTTGCCGAGCAGAGGTTCGATCTCAAACTGAGCGTCGCCGACTTCGGGGTGATGATACTTGACGGGAATGCCGGCCTTCTCAATCTCCATGCACATTTCACTGCGCGCCTCATAAGTCTTGTCGAGCGGCTTGGCGATGTGGTAGTGATCCTGATAGGGAGCGACGCAGCCGGTGCCTTCGGTGTCGCTGTTCCAATGGGACTGTTCGGCATCAATGTGCAGGCCGATGTTATTGTGCGCGACCTTCCATTCCACTTCGTTAAACAGGTAAAACTCAAATTCCGGCAGAATCATCATGGTGTCGGCAATGCCGCTCTCGCGCATGTACTTCTCGGCGGCGAGGACGATGTTGCGCGGATACTGGGCAAGCGGACGATTGACAGGATAGTCAATGATCATGGCATTGCCGATCATAGTGAGCGTCTTGACCTCGCAGAACGGGTCAATCATGGCAGTTTCAAGGTCGGGAATATAGACCATGTCACTCTTCTCGACCACAGCGTAGCCGTAGTTGGAAGCATCAAAGCCAATGCCGTTGGTCATCGTCTCTTCCGTGAAGTTGGCAGCAGGAACGGTGACGTGACGGAACTGACCGTTAATATCAACAATCTTGAAGTCGACCATTTTAATATCTTCTTCTTTAATGAGCTGGATAATGTCCTTTGCAGTAACAGCCATGCTGCAATACCTCCTCAAAGTTGATATAAGAATAGGATACGGTGAAGGATACCGATTGCCGATGGGGACCAGCCGCCTCGGCAATCGGCAGTTTCGCTTATTTACTCTTGCCGAGGTAGGCCTCCGCAATCTGTGGATCCTTGAGAAGCTCAATGCCCGGTCCGCTCTTGGTGATGCGGCCCTGTTCAAGCACATACGCCTTGTCCGCAACGGAGAGTGCCTTGAGTGCGTTCTGCTCGACAAGAAGGATCGTCTTGCCCATCGCCTTGATTTCCTTGATGGTCTCAAAGATCGTATTGATCAGCAGCGGCGCAAGACCGAGAGAAGGCTCATCAAGCATAATGACGTCCGGTGCGGACATAATGCCGCGGCCCATGGCGAGCATCTGCTGTTCACCGCCGGAGAGCGTACCGGCAATCTGGTTCTTGCGTTCTTCCAGACGCGGGAAGATCTCATACACACGCTTGAGATCCCTTGCAATGGTATCCTTGTCGCTTCTGAGATAGGCGCCGATCATCAGATTCTCATAAGTCGTGAGGTTTGCAAAGATCAGACGTCCTTCCGGAACCTGACAGATGCCGGCCTTGACGACCTTGTTTGCCTGCGTGGGGAGCTTTTCGCCCTTGTAGATAATTTCGCCCGATTTGTACTTTACAAGGCCGGAAATTGCATTCATCATGGAGGACTTACCGGCACCGTTGGAACCGATCATGGAGACGATCTGGCCCTGCTCAACCTCAAGGGAAATGCCCTTGAGAGCATGAATGCCGCCGTAGAAGACGTTCAGGTCCTTAATCTCAAGCATTGCCATCTTCCGTCTCCTCCTTTCCGAGATAAGCTTCAATGACTTCGGGGTTTTGCTGGATCTCAGCGGGTGTGCCTTCCGCCAGCGGCTTGCCGAAGTTGAGAACAAAGATGCGGTCGGACACGTTCATAATGAGATCCATATGATGCTCAATGATCAGAACGGTCAGATCGAAACGGTCGCGGATTTCACGGATCAGCTTCATCAGGGCGATCGTCTCCTCGGGGTTCATACCGGCGGCGGGCTCATCGAGGAGCAGAAGCTTGGGATCAGTTGCGAGAGCACGGGCGATCTCCAGCTTTCGCTGCTGACCGTACGGCAGGTTGACAGCAAGCATATCTTTAAACTGCCAGATACCCATGATCTTGAGAAGATCCTCCGTCTTTTGACGCAGTGCTTCCTCCTGGTGCGCATACTTGGTCAGCCATGCAGGACCGAGCTTGAAGCGGTAGAGCGACTGGAAGATGTTGTAGTCTGCACCGGCGTGACAGGCGGTGAGAACGTTGTTGAACACGGTCTCGCTCTTGAACAGACGAATGTTCTGGAAGGTGCGCGCCATGCCCTTGGACATGATGTCATAGGGCTTGTTCTGAAGCACCTTCTTGGTCTCCGGCTTCTGGCCCTTGGCGTCATAGGTAATCAGACCGCGTCCGATGGTGTCACCGCAGAAGATGATCTCACCCTCGGTGAGTGCATAAACACCGGTGATCAGGTTGAAGATGGTGGTCTTGCCGGCACCGTTCGGGCCGATGAGACCGTAAATCTCACCTTTTTTGATCTCAAATGTGACATCGCCGACAGCAGTCAGGCCGCCGAAACGCTTGGTCACATGGTCGAGCTTCAGCACGACTTCTTCACGAATTCTTTCACTCATTGTGCGCTCGCCTCCTTTCCTCCGTCGTCAGCAGGGGGCAGCTTGCGGTTTTTCCCCGTGATCTTGCCAAACACCCACTTGATGAAGTAACCCACGCGCAGCTCTTTGCCGCCCATAAGGCCCTTCGGACGGACGATCATGATGACGATAACGGCGAGACCGTAGAACACGAGACGCCAGTCGCCGACTGCACGCAGCAGCTCCGGCAGCGCGCACAGCAGCAGCGTACCGAGTACGGAGCCGGTGATCGAGCCCATGCCGCCGAAGATAACCATAATGGTGTACTCAGTGGACTTTGCCATCATAAACATCTTGGGCTGGACGTAACCGAAGTAGTGAGCGAGCATACCGCCTGCAATACCGGCATAGAGCGCGGACATGCACATGGCGAGCATCTTGCTCTTAAAGGTATTGATGCCGCTCATCTGCGCCGCCAGCTCGTCCTCGCGGACAGCCAGCATGCTGCGGCCGTGCTTAGAGTTCATAAGAAAGGCGGTAGCAGTAATAAAGAGAACGACAACAACAAGCGCGAAGACGAACGTCGTCTTGAGCGGAACACCGGGGACACCCTTTGCGCCGTCAAGCGTGAAGGAGCGTCCACCGACGCTGATATTAAGCTGCAAATTGTTGAAAATCAGACGGATCGCCTCGCCGACGCCGAGGGTGGCAATGCAGAAGTAGTCACCCTTGAGATTCAGAGTGATCTTGCCGAGTGCTGCGCCAAGCAGCATGGAGACAAGACCTGCGACGATCAGTGCTACCCAGTAGGGCAGGCCGAATGCCATCGTGCAGATAACGGAGACGTAAGCGCCGATGCACACAAAACCTGCATGACCGAAGGAGAACATACCGGTGTAACCGGTCAGGATGGAGAGGCCCAACACGATGAGCATCGTGTAGCAGGACTGGATCAGAATACCTTCAATGTAGTACCAGCTAAACATATTCTATCCTCCCCCCTTATGCCTTGTCTTCGGTGATCTTGCCCATCAGACCGGACGGCTTGACGACAAGAACGATGATCAGCAGCGCATAGACGAACAGATCGCGGTAAGCGGAGTTCCAGGATGCCACGAAAATCTCCATGATGCCCAGCAGCACCGAGCCGAGAATGGCACCGGGAAGACTGCCGAGACCGCCAAAGACAGCCGCGACAAAGGACTTGTTGGTGATCAGACCGATGGTGGGCTTGACAATGAAGCGCATGCCGTAAAGCATACCGGCAAAACCGGCCAGCACGCCGCCCATCAGGAAGATAACAAAAATGACGAGGTCACCGTTAATGCCCATCAGAGTGGCAGCCTTCTCGTTGTAGGAGCAGGCACGAATGGCAAGACCGATCTTGGTTTTTTGTATGATAAACATCAGGAGCAGCAGGGAAACTGCCGTCACAATGATCATCAGCAAGCTGTCGTAGCCGAGGCTGAGGTTGCCGATATGAATGTACTGATTGAAAATTTCGGGATAGTTGCGGGGAGTGCCGTCAATCACGGCAATTACGAAGTTTTCCAGAAAAATAGAAGCGCCCATGGCCGAGATGATAAAGTACAGCGACGGCGCATGACGCTTGCGCAGCGGGGAGTACACAAGGCGTTCAATGATGATCGCCAGGATACCGCTGCCCAGACCGCACAGAAGGAACGTGACAAGGAACGGACAGCCGAGCGCCGTGAGCGCGAAGTAGCCAACGTATGCGCCGACCATGATAACACCGCCGTGCGCGAAGTTGGAGAAGTTCATAATACTGTAGACCAGTGAATAGCCAACAGACATCAGGGCGTACATACCGCCCAGACAAATGCCGTTAACAAGCTGTTGGAGATAATATTCCATCTCTTATATACAGCCTCCTTTGCTTACTGTTAACCTCGGGCGCCCCGGTTAAGGGACGCCCGAGTGCCAAAATCAATGATTAACTTGATAAAGATGTGCCGACAGATCAGCCTGCAGCAACGGAAGCAACGAACTTGTAGGTTCTGTTGGCACCGTCGATCTGCTCAACAACACCGCTCTTGCCGACGGGGTTGTGGGTGGCGGGGTCAAGCTTAATGGTACCGGTGATACCGGTCACTTCGATTTCGGTATAAGCCTTGGCGATGGCTTCAGCATCAGCGGAGCCGGCCTTTTCAACGGCAGCGCACCAGGTCAGGAAGGCATCGTAAGCCATGTAGCCGTTGAGCTCCATCTTGGCGCCGTTCCAGCGGGCACCGTATTCCTGACGCCAGGATTCGGTGGAGGGGTCAACGAGGGAGACGTGGTTGATGACGTAGGAGCCGTCAACAGCCTCAGCGGCATCGAAGAGAACTTCGGAGGCGCAGCCGTCACCGCCGAGCATCGGCAGATCCATGCCGAGGGTACGAGCCTGCTTGTGGATCATGATGAAGTCCTGATAGAAGATCGGGGTGAAGATGAGCTGAGCGCCGCTGTCGCGGATGGTGGTGAGCTGAGCAGTGAAGTCAGCGTCGCCGCCGTTGTACTTTTCTTCCGCAACGATCGTGCCGCCCTTGCCTTCGAAGACCTTAACGAAGTTGTCCTTGAGGCCCTGGCCGTAGTCGTCGTTCACGTCATAGAGAATGGCGACCTTATCAAAGCCGAGATTGTCATACACGAAGGTACCGGCGATACGGCCCTGTTCGGGATCGAGGAAGCAAACGCGGAAGTTGTACTCCTGCAGAACGCCGTCCTGAACGGTAACCTTTTCGTTGGTAGCAACGGTGGACATATCGGAGATGTGATACTCATTGAGGACGGACTGGATAGCAATGCACTGGCCGGAAGCATTCGGGCCGATGATGCCGCAGACCTTATCCTGAGCGCACAGACGCTTGGCTACGTTAACAGCCTCCTGAGCGTCGCCCTTGGTGTCGTAGCAAATGAGTTCGATCTGCTTGCCGAGAATGCCGCCTTCCGCATTCTTCTTTTCGACAAGGAGCTTGAGGGTCTGGCTTTCGCAGGTGCCGTAAGCAGCCTGGTCGCCGGTGAGGGAACCCATCCAGCCGAGCTTGATGGTGTCATCGCCGCCCGTGGAGCCATTGTCGCCGCCGCAGCCGGCGAGCAGGCCAACGAGCATCAGGGATGCAAGAACAAGAGCAAGTAGTTTACGCATGAGAGATTCCTCCTTTTATTATTTGTCCTCCGCTGAGGACGGGGGCAGTTCTCTGAATTGCATTACCAAGAGACAACAAATTCTTTTTCAAGCTCCTCTGCATGGTGCAAAAGAGAAGAAAGTCTGTGCGTTCGCATCAAATCGCCTGATCCGGGAGACGAAACACGGGCTTATCTTGAATAGGGAGGGCGTGCAATTCCTTGAGAATTCGACATAACTGATTATAATGGGAAATTTACTTTTGTGCAAGCTGAAAAGCAAAAAAGCGATACTCGAATTGAAAAATGTACAAAATAAACAAAATGCGCGTGCGCCGAAAACCTGAATCGCCGGATCAAAAAGAGAATCTCCTTGTTTTGCAGGATGTTTCTTTTTGCACAAATGAATATTTAACGCTTTGAGAAGAATAAAAAACGCGTGAATGTTTGAATTGAGCAAAATAAGGTCAAATCAGACAAGAATGAATATTCGAAAAGAAAAACTTGCAAATCATAGTTCCAAACCCGGGCAAGTGCAAAAAAGCATTGGTCAATTTTAACAAAATTCCAGAATTTTTCGATACAGGTCACCAATCGGCTCAATCAGTGCGTCCGGGAAATCAAATGTAACGGTATGAATGGGCGGACAGTCCCCACCGCCGATGTAGAATATGGCGCCGGGGATCTTTTTGGTGTACCAGCCAAAGTCCTCGCTGGCGCGGAACGGCTCGGCAAGCTCCTCCACGGGAATGTCCAGCTCGCGGGCGGCACGGCGTACCTTCTCAGCGCACGCGGCGTGGTTAAAGGTGTCAGGAAAGACGTCCTCATAGCGGACGGAGCATTGGAGACCGTGCTGAGCGGAGAGCTCCCGTGCGGTTTTCTCAATCGCATGAAGCAGGTCGTCGAGTTCTTCGCCGAGCGAGCCACGCACGGTGAGCAGCAGTTCGCCGTGGCCGGCGTTTGTGCCGAATGCATGCTCGCCGACATTGACTGCGATGACGGTAATGAGTGTCATGCCGCGGTATTTGGGGTTTTTGGCAAGACCGTCGAGCGCAAGCACCAGTTCGGAAATGGCAAAAGCAGGGTTGCGGCCGTTTTCGGGATAGCAGGCATGGGACTTTTTTCCCTCAAAGGTGAGGATCATGCCGGTGGAGGCAAACTGCGCCGTGCCGTCAGGGGCAGCAACAGCACCGAAGCGCAGTCCCGGCAAATTATGAACGGCATAAATCTCAGAAATGTTCTTTTCCGCCAAGAGAGCAGCACATTCCTTGCCGCCCTGCCCGGTCTCCTCTGCGTGCTGGAAGATGAGATACACGTTTTGGTCGGCACCGTTCTCGTCGAGGTCGAGCGCAAAGGCGGCAAGTGCGGCGGCGTGTCCGTCGTGGCCGCATTTGTGGGAGACACCGGGGAATTGCGAGGCGTAGGGCACAAAGTCCGGAGCCTCCTCAATGGGCAGCGCATCAAAGTCGGCGCGGAAAGCAACAGAGGACTTGTCATCGCCGGCATAGGAAACTGCGTAAAACCATCTGCCGCAATCCGTGATTTCCAGTTTTGTATGCGCTTTCAGAAATTCCATCAGGTGCGTTTTTGTCCACGTTTCGTGCATGGAAAGCTCGGGGTGTGCGTGAAGCTGATGGCGCAGCTCAGTGGCGGCGGTGAAAATCTCGTGTTTCAAGAGGATCACTCCTTATATATTTTGTGCAGGAGAAGACTCCTGCCGTTATCTGAAGTTAAGGGAAAAGAAGCTGTACAGGTCTTCTCTAACAGAATATGCATCGGGAATAGAAAATAGTTGTGCTGCTTGTGCGCATCACAGATCGAACCGCTGCCCGTCATGGTAGATGCGCATGATCTGTCCGGAATGCTGCGGATGTTCGCGGCAGTAGCGCTCGATCCATTCAAACTTATCCCACATGTGCATGGGGAAGACGGTTTTCACTTCGATGTTTTTGAGCAGATACTCAATGCCCATGCCGAAGCCGTCCTCCAGCCTCGGATCAAGCGGCAGCATGGCAATGTCGATGACCGGCTTGCAGCCGTTGTCGTAGGCTTCGCTTTCCACGGCAGAGCGCAGCTTTTCGATGGCGCGCTTGTAGTTCGCCGCCATGTTGTTGCAGTATGCCTTGCCCTCGCTCGTCCAGTGCCACCAGTTGAGATCGCCGCCGTGAAAGACGAGCCTTTTTTCGCTGTCGAGCAAAAAGGCGCAGCCGATGTCGGTGGACTTGACTGTGCGGATGGTCAGGGGGATACCTGCGACCTCCGTGACGAACACTTCATCGGAGCGCAGCAGTGTCACACGGGAGAACATTTCGTCAGTGATTCCGAGCCAGCTCCGGCGGCGCTCGGTAAGATTGACGTCACGCGCGAGAAAGTAGTGGATGTCGGGGTGCTGCAAAAACAGCTCGGTAAAAATACGGGGATCAAAGTGATCCTCGTGGCGGTGACTGGCGAAGATAAGCAGCGGCTTGCGCTGATCCAGCTCCGGCAGCGCTCCTTTCCAAAAATCAAAAAGTGTGTAAAAATGCTCCCACTCGACCAGAAAGCCGCTGTGAGCAAGAAAAGTAACGGTCATGGCATGTGCCTCCTGTGTTGATACCGTATTATTATATAGGGAAAGAAAGCATCACGCAAGATGTACAAGCTCTTGGCAAACGGAAAAACGTATGATACAATATCTTGTATCTGTAACAAGGAGGGGCGGAAATGCTGAAAAAAGCTTACGTTGAGATCACCAATCGCTGCAATCTTTCCTGCTCCTTCTGCCCCAAGACGAAGCGCAAGGGCCGCACGATGACGGCGGGCGAGTTTGCGCTTGTGCTCGACCGGCTGCGCGATCATGTGGTTTATGTGTACCTGCACGTGATGGGTGAGCCGCTGCTGCATCCGCAGCTTGCCGACTTGATGGCGCTGGCTGAGGAGCGCGATATGAAAATCTGCATCACCACCAACGGAACGCTTCTTGCCCGGCGTGGTACAGAGCTGCTGCGTGCCGGCAATCTCCACAAGGTCAGCGTATCGCTGCACTCCTTTGAGGGGAACGACCGCGCCCTTACGGAGGGGCGGGCGTATTTGGAAAGCGTCTGGGACTTTGCCGCAAAAGCGAGTGCGCGCGGTGTGATCGTCGCGCTGCGGCTGTGGAACGAGGGCGGCGCGGAGACACTCAACGGCAGTATTCTTGATTTTCTGCGCGAAAAGCTCGGCACATCTGACTGGCCGGAGATGCGGGACGGCAGTTTTAAGCTTGCCGATCACTTCTATCTGGAACGCGCGCAAAAGTTTGACTGGCCAGACATGGGTGCAGATGAGGCAAACACGCAGTTTTGCTATGCGCTGCGCGATCAGCTCGGCGTGTTGGCTGACGGAACGGTGGTGCCGTGCTGCCTTGACCATGAGGGTGACCTTGCGCTCGGCAATCTTTTTGAGGAAGATCTGGACACGATATGCAACAGTATGCGCGCACGCGCACTTCGTGACGGCTTTTCCAACCGCAGACCTGCGGAGGAGCTGTGCCGGCGCTGCGGCTACGCGACGCGCTTTAATAAGTAACGATGAAAGAAAACTGGGAAAACTTAAAAAAACTGACGAAGCCGCTGCTTTTATGGTACGATGCGCACGCTCGCACGCTGCCGTGGCGCGAAACGGTGACACCGTACCGCACCTGGGTGTCGGAGATCATGCTGCAGCAGACACGCGTTACGGCGGTCATTCCGTATTTTGAGCGCTTTATGGAAGAACTGCCGACAGTAGAAGCGCTGGCGCAGGTGTCTGAGGAGCGGCTGCTTAAGCTCTGGGAGGGGCTGGGCTACTATTCCCGCGCACGAAATCTGCAAAAGGCAGCAAAAATTATTGTGGAACAGTACGGCGCCGAACTGCCGAAAAGCAGTGCCGAGCTTACGAAGCTGCCGGGGATCGGCGCGTACACGGCAGCGGCGATCGCGTCCATCAACTTTTCTGAGCCGGTGGCGGCAGTGGACGGAAATCTCTTGCGCGTCAGTGCGCGCGTAAGCGGCTGTGGCGCGGATATTACGGACGCAAGGGTGCGAAGACTCTTTCAGGAAAAGCTGGATGCCGCCATTGACCGAACGCGCCCCGGCGCCTACAATCAGGCGATGATGGACTTAGGTGCGACGGTGTGCCTGCCGAACGGCGCACCGCTGTGCGACCGGTGTCCTGCGCGCAGCTTTTGTGAGGCGTACCGGCAGGGGGTAACGGAGGTTCTTCCGGTGCGCGGCGAAAAAAAGAAGCGCTGCGTGGAGGAGCGCACGGTGTTTCTTATCAAACGGGGCAGTGCCCTTGCCGTGCGTACAAGACCGGATACGGGATTGCTTGCAGCTCTGACGGAGTTTCCGAACGTGGAGGGAAGTCTGGACGAATCCGGCGCAGCGATCACGCTGGCGCGGTGGGGACTGACGGCAAAAAACATTGTTCCTGTCGGCACGGCGAAGCACATTTTCACCCATATCGAGTGGCAAATGAAAGGATATTTTGCGTCGGTGGAGGGAGAACAAACGGAGTTTCGCTGGGTGACACGCGAGGAGCTTGACGCGCTTGCCTTCCCGACGGCATTTAAGAAATACAAAGAAGAAGCAAGGAAACTATTTTGAGGGGGAGAACATCAAAATGGCACAGCTTTATTTTAAGTACGGGGCAATGGGATCCAGTAAGACGGCAAATGCGCTGATGGCGCGCTTTAACTATGAGGAGCGTGGGCAGAAAACGCTGCTCGTCAAGCCTCAGCTCGACACACGCGACGGCGACCACATGGTACACTCTCGTATCGGACTGGAGCACCCCTGCGTCTATTTCCACGAAATGCGCGCAATGAGCGAGGAAGAACTCAAGACGAATGCCTGTATTATCGTCGATGAAGCGCAGTTCCTCACGCATGAGGAGGTCATGTACCTTGTGCATCTTGTGGACGACTGCGGTATTCCCGTCATCTGCTACGGTCTGCGCGCCGACTTTAAGGGCGAGTTGTTTCCCGGCAGCTATGCGCTGCTCGTGATGGCGGACAAGCTTGAGGAGGTCAAGACGATCTGCTGGTGCGGCAAAAAGGCAATGTTCAATGCACGCTTTGATGAGCGCGGCAAAGTTCTTAAAGAGGGCGCACAGGTGGTGCTCGGTGCAAATGACAAGTACATCGGCCTTTGCCGCAAGCATTGGATGCGCGGCGACCTGGGTCCCGACTTCACGCCGAACGTATGATCTGCAAGATTTGTCCGCGCCGTTGCGGTGCGGAACGTACAGGGGAAAAGGGGCAGGGCGTGTGCCGTATGCCTGCCGGTATCGTGGCGGCCAGGGCGATGCTCCACCAATGGGAGGAGCCGGTGCTTTCCGGCACGAACGGTGCCGGGTGCATTTTCTTTTCCGGCTGCAATCTCGGATGCGTGTTCTGCCAGAACGGGAAGATCAGCCACGAGAATTTCGGCAAAATGATTTCCCCTGCGCGTTTGCGCGAAATGATGGAGGAGCTGATCGCGCAGGGCGCACACTGCATTGACCTCGTCTCCCCTACGCAATTTACGCCGTGGATTTTGGAAGCACTTGAGGAGCCGTTGAGCGTCCCTGTTGTGTGGAACAGCGGCGGCTATGAGAGTGTTGAGACGCTCAAAACACTGGAGGGCAAGGTGCAGATCTACCTGCCCGACCTCAAATACGCGCTGGAAAGGCCGGCACAGGAGCTGTCGAAAGCGGCGGATTACTTTGAAGTTGCCGCTGCCGCCATCGACGAGATGGTGCGTCAGGTGGGGCCGTACCAAATCGGGGACGACGGCTTGCTGAAAAGCGGCGTCATCATTCGCCACCTCGTCCTGCCGGGGCAGATTGAAAACACGCGCCGTGTCATTGACTATGTATCGACGCATTTTCCGCACGGCACGGTGCTGTTTTCCCTCATGAGCCAGTACACGCCGCAAAGCAGTGCAACAGGTACGCTGGCGCGAAGACTCAATCACGCGGAGTACCGTGCGGCAGTAGAGTATCTGCAAAGCTGCGGCATCACGGACGGCTTCTGTCAGGAACTGAGCAGCGCGAGAGAGGAATACACACCGATCTTTGACCTCGGCGGCGTATAAATGCAAAGAGCATAACAGATAGAAAAATTACAGGAGGGACTACTATGGAACGTGTCAGCAAACGAAATTATTACCTCGATATTGCTGAAACTGTTTTGAGACGCGCGACGTGCCTTCGCCGTGTATACGGCGCGATCATCGTCAAAAACGACGAGATCATTTCCACCGGCTACAACGGAGCCCCTCGCGGACGCAGGAATTGTGTCGACATGGGCATTTGCACGCGGGAGGCACTCAGAGTACCGCGCGGCGAACGCTATGAGCTGTGCCGCAGCGTCCATGCCGAGGCGAACGCCATCATCTCCGCTGCGCGCCGCGACACGGTCGGCAGCACGCTCTACCTTGTCGGACATGATGCGCAGACAGGCGAGCTGCTCGGCGATGCAACCTCATGCCCGATGTGCCGCCGTATGATCATCAATGCCGGCATCAATGAGGTCGTGATCCGCCGCACGGAGGAGGAATATGACATTGTTCCCGTGCAGAAGTGGATCGATGAGGACGACAGTCTGCCGGAAAAATAAAAAAAGTACGCCGCTTCCACAGAAAGCGGCGTACTTTTTTGAAGTTTTTTATTCCGTGATGAAGGGCAGAAGAGCGATCTGACGAGCGCGCTTAATGGCCTCAGTCAGCTGACGCTGATGCATCGCGCAGGTGCCGGTGGTTCTGCGGGGCAGAATCTTGGAGCGCTCGGAGATGAATCTCTTGAGCTTGGCGGCATCTTTGTAGTCGATGTATTCGCACTTATCAACGCAGAACTGGCAAACCTTCTTGCGCTTGCGGTTGGCAGCAACGCCACCGGCGCGAGGGGCTCTGTTTTCGCGTTCCATAGCCATGGAAGTTTCCTCCTTAATAGAATTGGGTTTGATACCCTCTTAGAACGGCAGCTCGCCGTCCTCTTCGATCTCGGCGAAGCCGCCTGCCGCGGGGGCAGAGTAGCTGTCGGCGTTTGCGGAGTATGCCGGAGCGGAATAATCGCCGCCGGAAACACCGTCGCGCTTGGAATCGCCGAAGTAAGTGTTGTTCGCAAGAACTTCCCAAGAGACACGGTTCTGACCGTTCTTGTCCTGCCACTTGCGGGACTGCAGACTTCCGTCCACAACGATCATTCTGCCCTTGGCAAAATACTTGCTGACAAATTCAGCGGTTTGGCGCCACGCAACGACGTCGATGAAGTCAGTTTGTCTTTCGGCAGCCTCACGGGACTGGAAGTCACGGTCGACGGCAACGGTGAAAGAGCAGACAGCAACACCGCTTTGCGTGCGGCGCAGTTCGGGGTCTTTGACAAGACGACCCATGATGGTGATGTGGTTAAGCATAACCTCTCCTCCTTACTCGCCCTTGCAGACGATCATGGAGCGAATGATACCATCGGTAATGCCGAGAATACGATCCAATTCCTTGGGGAATTCGGGAGCGCTGGTGAAGGAAATCAGAACATAGTAGCCTTCGGTAATGTAGTTGATGGCGTATGCGAGCTTGCGCTTGCCCCACTCCTCAACCTCCATAGCCGTGCTGTTCTGCTCCACCAGGGTCTTGAACTTTTCAACAAGCGTAGCGGCGGCCTCTTCGGTCTTGTTGCCGTCGATGATGAAAACGACCTCGTAATTAGCGGAAATCTTAGCCATTGTCAGTTGCACCTCCTTCTGGTCTATTGGCCCACGCGGTCGCGTGAGCAAGGAATTTCGCTCATAACCCAAATTACAAGCTTTATTATTATACAAAAAATAAGGACAAAGTCAAGCAACTTTTCAAAAAATTCTCGTTTTTCCGTAAAAATGCAACGTTTCCAGGATTTGGAACAGCAAAAAGCGGCGGTAATCTTGCTTTTTAAACAGGATACGTGTAAAATCATGCTATACTGAGCAAAGGAAACAGAGAAAATGAGAAGATGTTTTGCGGTGCTTCTGGCACTGAGTATGCTTACGGTGCTGCTGACCGGCTGCATGTATGAGCGGGCAGAAACACAAATCGCCGCCGACGGCAGCGGCAGCGTGACGGTAACCTTCGGTTTTTCCGAGAAGCTGGTCGAGATGTGCGACCTGTATCAGGAAATCGAGGAAGCGGAGTTTGCCCCGTTTTCCTACGACGGAAAAACCTATTACGGCGACAGCGCAACGGAGACCTTTGCCAATGCAGAGGAATTTAACGCCATTTTTGAGCGGACCGCATCCGGTATGGAAGAAAACGGCGCAGCGGATATGGGCACGGTGATGCTCGAGCACGACGCGGACGGCAGCCTGACACTGACGGTCATGTATGGCGGAGATATGGGAGCGGAGGATGCGCTCGAGAGAACCGTAGCTGCCCATGAATCGGAGCTGACCGAGGCGGAAAAGACGGAGCTGCTTGACGGCATGGTTGCGGTGTATGAGTTTACCTTTCCGCAGGAACTCAGACAGATCAGCGGCAGCAGCAAGGGCATAGCGCTCAGCGGCGAAACGCTGCGTCTTGATCTTCTCGGACTGAAGTCCGGTGTCTATCGGTTCACCACCTCGCAGACTGCACAGGAGACGACGATCCCTCAGATCACACCGATGGTGATTCCGGCGAGCGGCGTTGCCAAAGTGCGCACCCAGAAAATAGACATTGACGGGACAGAGATCTCCTTCCAGACGTATGCGCTTGTGGACGAAAATGGCGGCGAGACGAATTTCGTGAAGCTGCGCGATGTGGCGTTTGCTATGAGCGGTAAGGAGGCGCAGTTTGCCGTTGACTTGTTCGGCATCGTGCAGATCGTACCGGGCAGTGCTTATCT